>JAHRWT010000091.1 GCA_019105045.1 Sterolibacterium sp. | reverse complement strand
CGTGACGACCTTGCAGGCCAGCGCCGTGCGCGCCGCACCATCGGCCGCCAGCGTGAATCCGGATCCGGATTCGGAGCGCCTCGAGGAAGCCACCCGCCAGGTCGCCGAAGCCGTGCAGAGCCGCGCCAGCAATCTGGTGTTCTCGCTCGACGACGACAGCGGCCGCACCGTGGTAAAGATCATCGACGCGCAAACGGATGAACTGATCCGCCAGATTCCATCCGAAGAAATCCTCGCGCTGGCCAAGGCCATCGAAGAATACCAAGGCAGCCGCAGCATCCTGCTGGCTGACCAGGCCTGAGCACGGGCAGCGTGCCCGGATAGCCGGGCTGCCGGATAGTTGGGTTGTCGGGTTGCCGGGTTGCCGGGTTGCCGGATTGCCGGGTTGCCGGATGACCGGGTGATCGGATGATCGGATGATCGGATGATCGGATGATCGGATGATCGGATGATCGGATGATCGGATGATCGGATGATCGGATGATCGGATGATCGGATGGCCGGTTGATGACGGGTTGTGGGCGGCAAGCCACTGTCGCGCCGCGCCCGGTCTTTTCCAGACAAGGGCCACGGCCCTCTGCCCACAGGCAATGCGTTCGATCACTGCGGGAAACGTTTCCCGCACCGGCCACGGCCCTCTGCCCACAGGCAATGCCCTGGGGCGACGCATGGTTGCAACACATGCTTGCAACACATCGGTGTGGCACATGGTTGCAGCACATCTCCTTTTTTTGGGTATCCGGATTTGAGTGTGTTTCCGGCCTCTGAATCCAATCATGTCGTTTTGGCGTAAAACCGGATTTTGTGGTTGCTCTCTGCGTGGCGGCGCCTTACCATGAAGCCGGATGTTGTTGAGGGGAACGAAGACATGAAACCATCTGAAGCCTTGGCCTTGAACCGTGCCGCGATTCGGCATGTGGTCGAGTCTCACCGCGCCCGCAATGCGCGGGTCTTTGGTTCTGTCCTGCGTGGCCAGGACACCCACAGCAGCGATCTCGACATTCTCGTTGACCCGACGCCGGAAACGACGCTGATGGACGTGGCTGCCATCCAAGTGGAGCTGCAACGCCTTCTTGGCGTGTCGGTGGATGTGCTGACGCCAAGGGCACTTCCTGACAAGTTCCGCAGCGCGGTGCTCGCCGAGGCGGTGCCGGTGTGACCAAGGCCCTGCGCGTCCCGGACTACCTCGGGCACATCCTCAAGGCCATCGAACGCATCGACCGCTACACAGCGGACATGGACGAGATGGCATTCCTGAATAGCGATCTGGTGCAAGACGCAGTGATCCGCAACATCGAGATCATCGGCGAGGCGTCGAACAACATTCAGCGCGTAGACCCGGCGTTCGCCGCGCAGCACGACGACATTCCCTGGCTGATCTTGTACACCATGCGCAATCGCGTCTCTCACGGCTATGACAAGGTGGACTTGGAAATCGTCTGGAAGACGATACAGGGCGACCTGCCCGGCTTGCACGAGCAGATTCAGCGTGTGGCGCACAAAGGCAGAAAATGAGAAAGTGAAGCTTGGCCTTTGTTCCTGCCGTAATTATCGTTCTACTCGGTTCGATAGCGAGCGTGTACCACAGCAGATTCTTCTACCAAGCCGATGGCTATATGTCGCCGAAAACGGCTGTGCGTCTTGTTCTTATAGAAGAGCGTGAAGCCTCGTTTTCTGGAGGGCTCTCATTCAAGAGGAACAAGGAAGCTAGCGTTTATGAATACCGCGATGGTCGTGCCACGGCTTTCCTTGCCCGAATCAACCATACCGATCTTGATATCGCACTCTGAGTGCCAACGCTTGGTTGGTTGCGAGTTGCGAAAATAGTCATCGTGTGCCCGGCCAAACCAAGCGCCCGGCCGCGTCTGCAAAGAGCCGGCCTCAACGCGGCGCGGCCGGTGCCGCTGCGTAAAACCTTCATGCGGCCTGCCTCGGCCCAAAAAGGCCGGCGCTGCGAACTCGCATAACCCAATTTCAAAACGCAGCCGCATGATCGAGCGGTGTTTCGATGCGGTTTCAATGGCATTTTGACGGCATTTAACGCCATTTTGACGTTATTTTTGACGGCATTTCGACGCTGTTTCGACGCGGTTTCGGCACTTTTATGAGCCGTTTTCGAGCTGGCTGACGGTGGCCTGGGCGTGGCCGTGGGCGAAGCGCAGGTGGAGCGGGCTGCCGAGGCGGAGTTGCCGGCTGTCGCGCACAAGCTGGCCCTGGGCGTCGCGGACGATGCTGTAGCCCCGGGCCAGGGTGGCTTCTGGGCTGAGTGAGGCGAGGCTGGCGGAGAGAGTCGCCAGGCGGGCCTGCAGGTTGCTCAGTTGGCTTTGGCGGGCGGTTTGCAGACGCTGGCCGGTGCGCTCGTGGCGGCGCCAGAGGGGGCCGGTGTCGGGGCGCTGGTGGTGCAGGCGTTGGCGGTTGCGGTCGATGCGCTGGTGCGTTTGTTGTTGCTGCTGGCGTATGGCGGCATTGAGGCGGCTGGCCAGCAGGGCGATTTTTTGCCGGTCGCGGGCAAGACTTTGGCCAGGATGGATCAGCCGGTGGGCGAGCAGGTCGACGCGTTGCATGCGGTTGTGCAGCTGGCGCTGGATGTGCTGGCGCAGCAGTGTGTCGAGGCGGTTGAGCTGGCCGGCAGCGGCAAACCAGCCGGCGCTGGCGAGTTCTGCGGCGGCGGTGGGGGTGGCCGCGCGCTGGTCGGCAACGTAGTCGGCGATGGTGACGTCGGTTTCGTGGCCAACGCCGCTGATGATGGGCAGGGGGCAGGCGGCCATGGCGCGGGCGAGGATTTCTTCGTTGTAGGCCCAGAGGTCTTCAATGCTGCCGCCGCCGCGGGCGAGGATCAGCACGTCAAGCTGGTCGGTGGCTGCGCGCTGGCTGGCGGTGGCGATGGCGGCGGCGAGCTTGCCGGCAGCACCTTCGCCTTGCACCGGGGCAGGGTAGAGGATGACCGGCAGGTGCGGGGCGCGTCGCCGCAAGGTGGTGGTGATGTCGTGCAGGGCGGCGGCCTGGGGTGAGCTGATGATGCCGATGCAGCGGGGAAAGGCGGGCAGGCTGCGCTTGCGGCGGGGGTCGAACAGGCCTTCTTGTGCGAGCCGTTCGCGCAGTCGGGCAAAGGCTTCGTAAAGCCGGCCCAGCCCGGCGCGGCGGATCGTGTCGATGGTGAGCTGGAAGTCGCCGCGCGCTTCGTACAGGGTGAGACTGGCCTGGACTTCGACCTGCTGGCCGTTGGCCAGTTGCCAGGGAATGCGCTGGGCGCGCGCGCGGAACATCACGCAGCGGACCTGGGCGCTGGCGTCCTTGAGCGAAAAATAGACATGCCCGGAGGCCGCCCGGGTCAGGTTGGAAATTTCGCCGCTGACCCACAGCAGGGGAAAATTCTGTTGCAGAAGATCGCGCACGCGGCGGTTCAGGTCGCTGACGCTGAACAGGTCATCAGGCAGGTCGGGAAACATTGGGTATTCGATTTCTGTGATTGAAACGGGTTCATGGCGCGATCACGCCAGCGTGGTTTCGATTTTCCTCTGCCGGCAGAAGAATCGCCTCCGCATCCGGGTGGCAACCAACAAGGAAGGCCATCATTTCAGTCGCATCCTTCGAGAGATAGAAATCCACCATCTTCTCGTTGAACTCTTGTGCCTTCGCGGTGGGCACGCTGATCGCGTCGATACCATGCGACATGAGCACGCCGTTCATCATGAAGCGCGAGGTGCGCTTGTTGCCGTCGAAAAAGAATTTCTGCAAGGCGCCGAACAGGAAAAAGGCCGTTGCCCGCTCGAACGGTTCGCAGGCTTGCAGGGCGGCAAGGCCTTCATTGAATACCCGGTTCAGTTCCGGTGCGCCGGGCAGCGTTGGCAGCGGGGTGTAGCGCCCGCGCTCACCGAGGCCCACATCCGGCGTGTAGTTTGTCTCCTGAGCTTCGCCACGGAACACACCCCATTCCAAGGCTTCCTTGCGGGCGACGATGCCGTTCAGTTCGGTGAATACCGCCTTGGAGAGTGTGAACTGGCCATTCTTGACCATCGCCAGCAGGCGTTTGGCGCCTTCCGCCAGATTCAGGATTTGCTCTTGGTCGGAAATCTTCCGCCCGCCGATGGTCACGCCATCCAGCAATGTCTTGACCTCCGGGAAGGTGAAGGGGTTGCCTTCGAGCACCGAGGCATCCCACACAAACTCCGGCAGCATCTTGTGGAAGCGGAAGCAGACCCGCTCAAGCGAGTGTGACGGAACAGAAGTCGGCACTGCCGACCTGTCCCATCGGAAGCCAAGCGCATCAAAGAGATTCATGAGCACACCTTTCGATAATTGAGCGCTGTTTCAATATTCAGGCGGGGGAAAAAATAATGAGAAAAGCGTTGACAAAGTGGGCGTTGTGTAGTCGGTCGGCAGAAAAAACTGCACAACTGCGTGCGTTGTACGCAGGGGTTGACAGGAAAAACCTAGACAAGAGAATGGCTTGTAGTTAATTCATTGATATTGAAGGATATTTTCAATCGCCTAATTTTTAGGCAAGGTAAGAAAAGTGCTTATAAATTGCGAGTTTAGCAACTTTTATCACGTGCCATCCACAAACTTATCCACAGATTTTGTGGATAGTTGTCCCAGTGAAAAACCCGTTCCCGGCGGCGTCATTGTGCGGCTGTTTTTTGCGGGTACAGGGCGCTGACCAGGGACGCGCGGGCATGGCCGAAGCGGGGGGAGGATTGCCGTTCTCGCGCTATGAGAACGGCAAGACCAAGCCGCCACTGGCCTTGGTCAAGTTGTTCAGGCTGCTGGATCGGCATCCCGAATTGCTCAGCGAGGTCAAAACCGCCTGATCGGCCAGAAAACAACTGTTTTCCGGCGCAAGTTGTACTACATGCGCGGAATTTCACGATCCTCACCGGAAAATAGGCACGGCAAACCCTGTTGGATCACCTTGCCCATCGGAAACATCGAAGCAGCGGTTTTCCCGTCGCAAGGTGGCGGGTGACACGACTGCTCGTTGGGCTGTGCGCGGGCGCACTCCGGCGTGATAATGGGGGCTGTCTGGATTTCACTGGAGCGGATTATTCCTGTCTGCCATGCAGAAACCTGTTGTCATGCCCGTTGCGGGTGTCTCTGGAAGTGTCTTGCCGCAGGTTGCCGGTGCGCGTTCGGCCGAGGGCCTGGCGCCGTTGCAGGCGACGACGTTGCTGGGGATTTTTCAGGATGCGCTGGATAGCAGTCTGATTGTGCGTGGTGCGTCGCGGGCAATTGAGCTGCTGGGCTCGGTGGATGATTTCTGGCGGGCGCTGGGTTTGCTGGAATTGCAGCGGATGGCGGCGGCGGGCAATCCGCAGGCGCAGGCTGAGTTGGCCTGGCGTCATGCAGGTGGCGAGGGGGGGGCGAGTCGTTCTTATGCGCAGGCGGCGCGTTGGGCGACGTTGAGCGCGGAGCAGGATTGCGCGGCGGGCGCGGCGGCGCTGGGCTGGCTGTTGTATAACGGTTTCGGGCTGCCCAGGGATTTGCCGGAAGCTGCCCGGTTGTTTGCGCTGGCGGCGGCCCGCGATGATTTGCGCGGCTTGATCGGGCTGGCGATTTGCCGGTTGCATGGGCATGGTCTGACGGCGGATGCCGGGCAGGCGTTGCAGTTGTTTTATCAGGTGGCCGGCAAGGGCGGCGCGGCGGCGCGCCTGGCGCAGTATTGGTTGGGCCGTATCCATTATTTCGGCTTGCCTGGCTGGGTGGCGGTGGATTTTGCCGAGGCGGTGCGCTGGCTGGGGCTGGCGGTTGCGCATGGGCATGAGGGGGCGGGGGAGTTGCTGGCGCGCTGTCATTTTTTTGCGCGCGGCACACCGCAGGACAAGGCCGAGGCGTTGCGGCTGTGGCGGCTGGCGGCGACGGCGGGGGATGCCCAGGCGATGTATTGCGTGGGCATGTGCCTGTATGCCGGTGAAGGCGTGCAGCAGGAGGGCGCGGAGGCGGTGCGCTGGTTGCGCGCGGCGGCCGGGCAGGGGGTTGCCGGGGCGATGTTTCTGCTGGGTCAGTGTCATGTGTTCGGTATGGGCGTGGCGGTGGATGTGCAGGCCGGGTTGGCGTGGTATCAGCAGGCGGCCAGCGCGGGCAGCCGCGAGGCTGCTTTTGAGCTGGCGGAATGGCATGCTTTTGGCCGGGGCGGGCTGGTGCAGGATATGCAGGCTGCGATCCGCTGGTATCGCCGGGCGGCGCGACAGGGACATGCCCAGGCGCAGCGCAAGCTGGGGCATTGTTATCGCAATGGCGATGGCGTGACGGAAAACAAGCGGCAGGCGTTGCGCTGGTATCGGCGGGCGGCGGCGGGCGGCGATGCGACGGCGCGTGTCTGGCTGGGTGAGTGTTATGAGCAGGGCGAGGGGGTGGTGCAGGATGCGGCGCTGGCCGCGCAGCATTATCGTGCCGCCGCGCAGCGCAAGGATCCGCATGGTCTGGCCGAGTATGGCCGCTGTCTGCTGCAGGGCATTGGTGTGAAGGCTGATTTTGCCGAGGCGGAAAGTTTTTTGCGGGCAGCGGCCGAAGCTGGCTGGCAACCGGCGCTGGGCGAGCTGGAGCGGTATTGTTTTTTTCGCGCCGAGCAGTTGTTGCAGGCGTCGGCAGCGGCGGCGGGCGATGATGATGCGGCCAGCGCGACAGGACAGGCCGCCGAGGCGCTGGGGTTTTATCGCAAGGCCGGTGAGTTGGGGCATCGCCAGGCGGCGTTCATGCTGGGCGAGTGCTATCGCCACGGTTATGGCACGGCGCGCGATGATTTGCAGGCGATGACCTGGTATCGCAAGGCAGCACGGCTGTTTGCGGCGAAGATTGCGCTGGGCGATCTGTATTATTTTGGTTATGGCCCGCCGCCGCAACGCCAGGATCATCGCGAGGCGCTGCGCTGGTATGAGCAGGCGGTCGAGCAGCATGAGGATGCGTATGCCATGTACAGCCTGGGGTATTGTCTGCTGCACGGCCAGGGTTGTGCGGTCACGCCGCAGCACGCCCGCGCCGGCGCGCGCTGGTTGCGCAAGGCGGCCGCGCTGGGCTATGGCGAAGCGCAGTTTGAGCTGGGCAAGCTCTGTTTTTTCGGTACGGCCGGAGAGATCGGAGAGGCCGGAGAGATCGGAGAGGGCGGAGAGGGCGTGGCGCGCAATCTGCGGCAGGCCGTCAAATGGCTGCGCAGCGCCGCCCAGCAGGGTCATGCGCCGGCACAGGCCATGCTGGCGCAGGTGATGCAGACGGCCGGCCGGGCGGCGGATTAGGCCGCCGGCCCGGGACTCAGATTGGCCGCCGGCCCGGCGGACTCAGATTTTGCGCAGCAGGCTGATGTCACGTGCGGCGCCGGTGTCGGCACTGGTGGTGGTGGCCGCGTAGATTTGCAAGGCAGGAGAAATGGCACGTTGGCGTTTGGTCGGCTGCCAGGCGGTCGCACCGCGAGCGTCCATCTGCTGACGGCGGCGGGCCAGTTCTGCGTCGCTGACGGCCAGTTGTATGCTGCGTGTGGGAATGTCGATATCGATGCGGTCGCCGTTTTCGACCAGGCCAATCGCGCCGCCCGCAGCGGCTTCGGGCGAGACGTGGCCAATCGACAGGCCCGAGGTGCCGCCGGAAAAACGGCCATCGGTAATCAAGGCGCAGGCCGTGCCCAGATGTTTGGATTTGAGATAGGAGGTGGGGTAGAGCATTTCCTGCATACCCGGCCCGCCACGGGGGCCTTCGTAGCGGATGATGACCACGTCGCCAGCTTGGATTTCATCATTGAGGATGGCGGCCACGGCGTCGTCCTGGCTTTCAAAGACGCGCGCCGTACCACTGAATTTCCAGATGCTTTCATCGACGCCGGCGGTTTTGACGATGCAGCCTTTTTCGGCAATGTTGCCAAAGAGCACGGCCAGGCCGCCTTCTTGGGTGTAGGCGTGGGCCATGTCGCGGATGCAGCCGTTGGCGCGGTTAAGATCCAGATCCGGGTAACGGCGGTTTTGCGAAAAAGCGGTTTGTGTGGGGATGCCACCGGGTGCGGCGCGGAAGAATTCGTGCAGGTCGGCCGCCGGGTTGCGCTTGACGTCGTAGTTCGCCAGTGCGCTGGCCAGGGTGGCGCTGTGGATGGTCGGCAGGTCGGTATGCAGCAGGCCGCCGCGATCGAGTTCGCCGAGGATGGCCATGATGCCGCCGGCACGATGCACGTCTTCCATGTGGTAGTCGGGGGTGGCCGGGGCGACTTTGGCCAGACAGGGCACTTTGCGCGAAATGCGGTCGATGTCCTGCATGGTGAAATCGACCTGGGCTTCGCGGGCAGTCGCCAGCAGGTGCAGCACCGTGTTGGAGGAGCCGCCCATGGCCACGTCCAGCGTCATGGCGTTTTCAAAGGCATGGAAACTGGCGATCGAGCGCGGCAGCACGCTGGCATCATCCTGTTGATACCAGCGCTGGCACAGTTCGACCACCAGGCGGCCGGCCTTGAGAAACAGCTCCTTGCGGTCGGCATGAGTGGCCAGCAGCGAGCCGTTGCCGGGCAGGGACAGGCCCATCGCTTCGGTCAGGCAGTTCATCGAGTTGGCGGTGAACATCCCCGAGCAGGAACCGCAGGTCGGGCAGGCCGATTCTTCGATGGCGGCCACTTGCTCATCCGAGATATTGTCGTCGGCAGCGCTGATCATGGCATCAATCAAGTCGATGGTAACCAGCTTGTCATTCCATTTGACCTTGCCGGCTTCCATCGGCCCGCCGGAAACGAAGATGGTCGGAATGTTCAGGCGCATCGCCGCGATCAACATGCCCGGCGTGATCTTGTCGCAATTGGATATGCACACCATGGCATCGGCGCAATGGGCATTGACCATGTATTCGACTGAATCGGCGATCAATTCGCGCGATGGCAGCGAATAGAGCATGCCTTCATGGCCCATGGCGATGCCATCATCGATGGCGATGGTGTTGAATTCCTTGGCAATCGCCCCGGCTGCTTCGATCTCGCGGGCCACCAGCTGGCCCATGTCCTTCAGATGCACGTGGCCCGGCACGAACTGGGTGAAGGAATTCACCACGGCAATGATGGGTTTGCCGAAATCAGCATCCTTGACGCCCGTGGCGCGCCACAGGGCGCGGGCGCCGGCCATGTTGCGGCCGTGGGTGGATGTGCGGGAACGGTAGGTAGGCATGAATATCTCCAGAAAACACAAACGGCAGCACGCCATGCAAGGCCGCAGGCAGGCTGCCGCTGTCAGTTAGAATGACGATTTTAGCTTAATTGAGCGGCCGCCCATGCTTGTTCATCCACAGTTCGACCCTATCGCGATTCAAGTTGGCCCGCTGGCCGTGCATTGGTATGGCTTGATGTACCTGGTGGCTTTTCTGTCTTTTCTGGCCTTGGGCACCTGGCGGGCCAATCGTCGTCCGGATTTGGGCTTTGCTTCACAGGAAGTCGATGAAATCCTGTTTTACGGTGTCTTCGGCGTGATACTGGGCGGGCGCATTGGCGAAATCCTCTTCTACGAGCCCGCTTATTACTTCGCTCATCCGGCGGACATGCTGGCGGTGTGGAAAGGCGGCATGAGTTTTCATGGTGGCTTCGTCGGGGTGATTGCCGCCATGGCCATCTTCGCCTGGCGCAAGCGCAAGGGTTTTTTGCAAGTCACCGATTTCATCGCGCCACTGTGTGCCATTGGCCTGGCGGCCGGGCGCATCGGCAATTTCATCAATGGCGAGCTATGGGGTCGGCCGGCCGATCCTGCCCTGCCCTGGGCGATGATTTTCCCGCATGTGGACAATATTCCGCGCCATCCTTCGCAGCTGTATCAAGCTGGCCTGGAAGGTGTGCTGCTGTTTTTCATCATCTGGTGGTATGCCCGCCTGCCGCGCCGCGCTGGCCAGCTTTCCGGGGCCTTTCTGCTGGGTTACGGCATCATGCGTTTCATCGGTGAATTCTTTCGCGAGCCGGATTCTGGCATTTTCGGTCACAGCTATGTGGTCAGCATGGGCCAGTGGCTGAGTGTGCCGATGGTACTGCTCGGTCTTTATTACATTTTTCGCAGGAGTCGCACAACATGAGTACCCGTCCTTTCAAGATTCTCGGCATCCAGCAGATTGCGGTTGGCGGTCCTTCCAAAGAGCGGCTGCGCAAGCTCTGGGTCGATATGTTCGGCCTGACCATCACCGGCAATTTCGTTTCTGAAAAGGAAAACGTCGATGAGGATATCGCAGCACTGGGCAGCGGCCCGTTCAAGGTCGAAGTCGATCTGATGCAACCGCTCGACGCCGCCAAGAAACCCGCGGTACATGAGCCGCCGCTCAATCACATCGGCCTGTGGGTGGATGATTTGCCGGTGGCCGTTGAATGGCTCACCGCCCAGGGTGTGCGCTTTGCGCCTGGCGGCATCCGCAAGGGCGCAGCGGGTTACGACATCACTTTTCTGCATCCCAAGGCCAACGAGCAGTTTCCGATTGCCGGCGAAGGTGTGCTGATCGAACTGGTGCAAGCGCCCCAGGACGTGATCGAGGCGTTTGGCAAGCTGTAAGTAAACAAGACATGCAGGGACGGGCTTGCAACCCGCCTTTGCATGGGATGTGTTTTATCGGTCGGGGCGTCAGCGTTTCAGCTTGGCAAAAGCGGCGGCCATGGCGCCGGCAGGTGCGGATTCACGTTCGCGGGGTTGTGAGCGGCTGGCGGGTTTGCCGTTGCTGCGCGGGTTGCCGGCGCTGCCTTTGGCGCTTTTTTCTGCGCGGTCTTTGGCAATCTCATCGGCCAGGCGCATGGTCAGGGCAATGCGTTTGCGCGGCACGTCGACTTCCAGCACCTTGACCTTGACCACCTGGCCGGCCTTGACGATTTCGTGCGGGTCTTTGACGAAGCGGTTGGCCAGGGCGGAGACATGCACCAGGCCATCCTGATGCACGCCGATGTCGACGAAAGCGCCAAAGGCGGCGACGTTGGTGACCACGCCTTCGAGCAACATGCCCGCCTGTAGATCCTTGATGTCTTCGATGCCCTCGCGGAAAGTCGCGCTCTTGAATTCCGGACGCGGGTCGCGGCCCGGTTTTTCCAGTTCCTTGAGAATGTCCTGTACGGTGGGCAGACCGAATTGCGCATCGGTGTATTGGCGCGCGTCGAGTTTTTGCAGCAGTGCGATATCGCCGATGATGTCTTTCACGCCTTTCTTGATGTCCTTGAGTATGCGTTCGACGACCGGATAGGCTTCCGGGTGCACGCTGGAGGCATCCAGCGGATTTTCGCCGGTGTTGATGCGCAGGAAGCCGGCGGCCTGTTCAAAGGTTTTTGCCCCCAGGCGCGGCACGTCCAGCAAGGCCTGGCGATGGGCAAACGGGCCGTGGCTGTCGCGATGGGCGACGATGTTGGTGGCCAGGCTGCTGTTCAGACCGGAGATGCGCGCCAGCAGGGCGGCGGAGGCGGTATTCACATCGACGCCGACGGCATTCACGCAATCTTCGACCACGGCATCGAGCGCGCGTGCCAGGTGGGTCTGTGAGACATCGTGCTGATACTGACCGACACCGATGGATTTGGGATCGATTTTCACCAGTTCGGCCAGCGGGTCCTGCAGGCGGCGGGCAATCGATACCGCACCGCGCAGGCTGACATCGAGATCGGGAAATTCCTTGGCGGCCAGCTCGGAAGCCGAATACACCGAGGCGCCGGCTTCGGAGACGACGATTTTGCTGATGCGTTGTTCCGGCAGCATTTTCAGCAGCTCGCCGGCCAGCTTGTCGGTTTCGCGCGAGGCCGTGCCATTGCCGATGCTGATCAGATCGATTTGGTGTTTTTTCGCCAGTTGCGCCAGTGTGGAGAGTGCGCCTTCCCAGTCACGGCGCGGCTCGTGCGGATAAACGGTGGCGGTGTCGAGCAGCTTGCCGGTGGCATCCACCACGGCGACCTTGACGCCGGTGCGGATGCCGGGGTCCAGCCCCATCGTCGCCCGTGGGCCGGCGGGAGCGGCCAGCAGCAGGTCTTGCAGATTGCGGGCAAACACTTGAATGGCATCGACTTCGGCACGTTCGCGCAGCGCGTTCATCAGCTCCAGTTCCAGATGCAGGGAAATTTTCACCATCCAGGCCCAGCGCGCGCTTTCCAACAGCCAGCGGTCGGCCGGACGCTGCGCATCACGGAGGCCGAAATGACTGGCCACGCGCAGCTGGCAAGGATTGGGCTGCGGTGGGTCGAGCTGCTCTTGCGGCATTTTCAGAGCCAGGCGCAACACGCCTTCATTGCGTCCGCGGAACAGCGCCAGCGCCCGATGCGAGGGGATGTCCTTGAGCGCTTCGGTGTAGTCGAAATAATCGCGGAACTTGGCCCCGGCGGCTTCCTGGCCTTCGACTACCGTGGCGATGACGATGGCTTCTGCCTGGAGCCGTTCGCGCAGCTCTCCCAGCAGGGCGGCATCTTCGGCAAACCGTTCCATCAATATCTGCCGTGCGCCATCGAGCGCGGCCTTGGCGTCGGCCACGCCCTGGTCGGCATTGATGAAATTTTCCGCCGCAATTTCCGGTGTCAAGCTCGGGTCGTGCAGCAACGCATCGGCCAGGGGTTCCAGGCCGGCTTCGCGGGCAATCTGCGCTTTGGTGCGGCGTTTCTGCTTGTAGGGCAGATAGAGGTCTTCCAGACGCTGCTTGGTGTCGGCGGCGAGAATGTCCGCCTGCAGTTCGGGCGTCAGCTTGCCTTGTTCGGTGATGCTGTTGAGGACTGTTTCACGGCGCTCCTCCAATTCACGCAGATAAGCCAGGCGCTCTTCCAGCAGACGCATCTGCGTATCATCCAGACCGCCGGTGGCTTCCTTGCGGTAGCGCGAAATGAAGGGCACGCTCGCACCTTCGTCGAGCAGTTCGACAGCGGCAGCGACCTGCCGGGGATGGACGTTGAGTTCGGTGGCGAGGCGGTCGTGTAGCGGTGGCAACATGGTGGTATCTGGCAATTGCAAAAGGCCGCGAACCTTACCGGATAGGGGGGCGTGAATCAAGCGGGCGCAAGGCGGGATTCGCGCTGGCGGATGTTTTTGTGACCCCGCGATGGCGAGGCAATGATGGGCCGCAGGTATAATCCCACCTTTGCGCAGACGCGCTGTCCTGCCTTATTTTTGCCATGGCTGAGATTCTCAAGTTGCGCGGCGCTGCCGCTTTCACCGCCAGCCGTCTGGCGCGGTTGACCACTCAATTGCAGGCGGCGGCCGGCGGCCCGGGCAGCCTCAAGGGACTGACCGCCGAGCACTGGTATTTCGTCGAACTGGCCGCGCCGCTGTCTGCGGCCGAGCGGGAGCGTCTCGGGCAGTTGCTGGGTGAGCTTGCACAAGACGGCAAACCGCCGGCGGGCCAGCTGCTGCTGGTCACGCCCCGGCTGGGAACGATCTCGCCCTGGTCGAGCAAGGCCAGCGACATTGCCCGCCAGTGCGGCTTCACGCAGATCAGGCGCATCGAGCGCGCTACGGCGTTTCATGTCGATGCGCCGGCAAGCCAGTGCGCAGCACTGCTGCCCCTGCTGCACGACCGCATGACGGAATCCGTGCTGCGTGATCTTGCCGAGGCGGCGGCCCTGTTCCAGCAGTTGCCGCCGCAGCCGTTGACCACCGTCGCCTTGCTGACCGAAGGCCGCGCCGCGCTGGTGGCGGCAGACCGCGAATTGGGTCTGGCGCTGTCCGAGGACGAAATCGACTATCTGGCAGAGAACTTCAGCCGTCTGGGGCGCAATCCCACTGATGTCGAGCTGATGATGTTTGCCCAGGCGAATTCCGAGCATTGCCGCCACAAGATTTTCAATGCTTCCTGGGTGATCGACGGTGAGCCGCGCGAGGAGACGCTGTTCGGCATGATCCGCGAGACACACAAGGCGCATCCGCAGGGTACGGTGGTGGCCTACTCGGACAACGCAGCGATCATTGCAGGGGCGCAGATCGGACGTTATTACCCCGATGCAACAGGTGAGTATCGTTATCACGATGAGCTCACGCACATCCTGGCCAAGGTCGAAACGCACAATCACCCGACGGCGATTTCGCCTTTTCCGGGCGCGGCAACCGGCTCGGGCGGCGAGATTCGCGATGAAGGGGCGACCGGGCGGGGTTCGCGACCCAAGGCGGGGCTGTGCGGTTTCTCTGTTTCCAATTTGCGCATTCCCGGCTTCGAACAGCCTTGGGAAAACGATTACGGCAAGCCCGAACGCATCGCTTCGGCGCTGGATATCATGATCGAGGGGCCGCTTGGCGCGGCGGCCTTCAACAACGAATTCGGCCGGCCCAATCTGACGGGTTATTTCCGCAGCTTCGAACAGGAATTCAATGGCGAGGTGCGCGGCTATCACAAGCCGATCATGATCGCCGGCGGTCTGGGCAACATCCAGGCCGAGCAGTCTTTCAAAATTCCTTTTCCGGCAGGCTCCCTATTGATTCAATTGGGTGGCCCAGGCATGTTGATTGGCCTGGGGGGCGGGGCAGCGTCGTCAATGGCCACCGGCAGCAATACGGCGGATCTGGATTTTGCTTCGGTGCAGCGTGGTAACCCGGAAATCCAGCGGCGGGCGCAAGAGGTGATTGATCGCTGCTGGCAGCGAGGCAAGGACAACCCCATTCTGGCCATACACGATGTCGGCGCGGGCGGCATTTCCAATGCCATGCCGGAGCTGGCCAATGATGCCGGCTGCGGCGCGCATTTCGAGTTGCGCGCCATTCCCACCGAAGAATCAGCCATGTCGCCGCGCGAGATCTGGTCGAACGAAGCGCAGGAGCGTTATGTGCTGGCCATCGCGCCCGAGCGTCTGGCGGAGTTCGAGGCCATCTGCGCCCGCGAGCGCTGTCCGTTTGCGGTGATCGGCCGGGCGCTGGCCGAGCCGCAGTTGATCGTGCATGACGCGCACTTCAACAACGATGCGGTGAACATGCCGATGGATGTGCTGCTTGGCAAGCCGCCCCGCATGTTGCGCGACGTGCAGCGCCAGGCGGTGAGCGGCAGGGAATTCAAGCTGGATGATCTCGATGTCACCGAGGCGGCCTTGCGCGTGCTGCATCTGCCGACGGTGGCGGCGAAGGATTTTCTCATCACCATCGGTGATCGCAGCGTGGGTGGCATGACCGCGCGTGATCAGCTGGTCGGCCCCTGGCAGGTGGCGGTGGCCGATTGTGCGGTGACCACGCTGGGTTTCGAGACCACGCTGGGCGAGGCCATGGCCATGGGCGAGCGCAGCCCGCTGGCACTGCTCGATGCGCCGGCGTCGGGACGTATGGCGGTGGCCGAGGCCATCACCAATATCGCGGCGGCGGCCATCGATGGTCTGGGCAGCATCAAGCTGTCGGCCAACTGGATGGCGGCGGCCGGGCATGGCGGCGAAGATGCGGCGCTGTTCGATACGGTGCGTGCCGTGGCGCTGGATTTTTGTCGCGGCCTCGATCTGTCGATTCCGGTGGGCAAGGATTCGCTGTCGATGAAAACCACCTGGCAGGAAGACGGCAGGCAGAAGCAGGTGATCGCGCCGCTGTCCCTGATCGTCACCGCTTTTGCGCCGTGTCAGGATGTGCGCCGCACGCTGACGCCGCAGCTGCGCAGTGTGGCGGAAGCGGGCGAAAGCGAGTTGCTGCTGATCGATCTGGGCGATGGTCGGAATCGCCTCGGCGGCTCGGCGCTGGCGCAGGTGTATGGCTTCAGCGGTCAGCAAGTGCCCGATGCCGACGCCGGTTTGTTGCGGGCGTTTTTCACGGCCATTCAGCAGCTCTCGCAAGCCGGTTTGCTGCTGGCCTATCATGACCGTTCGGATGGTGGCCTGTTGGCCACCATTTGCGAAATGGCGTTTGCCGGGCACGTTGGCGTTTCGCTGAATCTCGATGGCCTGTGCTACGACCCGCAAATGAACGACGTCGATGGCATGGAGCGGGCGCCGGATGTGGTTGAAGGGCGTCTCTTCGATCGCGTGCTGGCCGCCTTGTTCAGTGAAGAGCTGGGCGCGGTGGTGCAGATTCGCCGCAGCCAGCGCAGCCAGGTGATGGCGGTGTTGCGCGCGGCCGGTCTGGGGCGGCAGTCGCACCTGATCGGGGAATTGAACGATCTTGACGAGATCCGCATCTGGCGCAATGCGCGCAAGGTTTTCAGCAAGTCGCGCAGCGAGTTGCAGCGCGCCTGGTCGGCCACCAGTTTTCAGATTGCCCGCTTGCGCGATGATCCGGCTTGCGCCGAGGAGGCTTACGATGCGCTGCTCGACAGTCAGGATGGCGGTCTTACGGCACGATTGACTTTCAAGCCGGGAGCTCCCCATGTGGCGCGCGCGGATCGGGCGCAGCCGAAAATCGCCATTTTGCGCGAGCAGGGTGTGAATGGTCATCTCGAAATGGCCGCCGCATTCAGTCGCGCGGGCTTCGCAGCGCATGATGTGCATATGAGCGACCTGCAGACGGGTCGTCTGAGTCTGGCCGATTTTCAGGGCTTTGCCGCCTGTGGCGGATTTTCCTATGGGGACGTGCTGGGTGCCGGACAGGGTTGGGCCAAGTCCATTCTTTTCAACACGCGCCTGCATGACGACTTTGCGGCTTTTTTCGCGCGCCGCGACAGTTTTGCGCTGGGCGTGTGCAACGGCTGCCAGATGATGAGCCACCTGGCCGGGGTCATCCCCGGCGCGGCGCACTGGCCGGGCTTTCAGCGCAATCGCAGTGAGCAGTTCGAGGCGCGTCTGGTGCAAGTCGAGATTCCGGATTCCCCTTCGATTTTCTTCCAGGGCATGGCCGGCAGCCGCTTGCCGGTGATCGTCTCGCATGGCGAAGGCCGCGCCGAATTCGCCGCCGGCCGCGATCCCGCGCAGGCCGCCGTGGCACTGCGTTACGTCGATCATCAGGGCCGGCCGGCGATGACCTATCCGGCCAATCCGAATGGCTCGCCTGAAGGCTTGGCAGGGGTGACCACGGCGGATGGCCGCTTCACCATCATGATGCCCCACCCCGAACGCACTTTCCGCAACGTCCAGCTTTCCTGGCGTCCTGCCGAGTGGGATGCACAGTGGGGTGATGATGCGCCGTGGCTGGAAATGTTCCGCAACGCCCGACGCTGGCTGGATTGAAAAAATCCCTGCATCGTTGTTGGGTTCAACGATGCAGGGAGGTTTCTGTCGGATTTGTTCCGCTGCCTGGTAGTTGGCAGGTCAGCAGTTGCGGGTTTCAGGATGACATGGCGGCGGATTCGCCTTCGTCGGCAGGGATCGTTTTTTTGTCGCGGCGCGTTTTGCCGGCGCGGGCCGGGACGTTGCACAGGCCGCAGACATAGGTTTTGGTCGGGTCGAAGGCGTGGGCGACGAACTGGCCGTTGCAGGTGTTGCAGGTGGCCAGCGCCAGCATGTTGGCGTCAAAGAAACGCACCATGGTCCAGGCGCGGGTCAGGGAGAGCACCGGCTTCATGTCGTTGCGTTCAACCTGTTCCAGATAGAGGCGGTAGGACTTGATGATCAGGCCCAGGCCGCGCAGTTGGGTGTGGTTGAGCAGGAAGCTGTGGTAGGCCATGAACAGTGAGGCGTGCATGTTCGGCTGCCAGGTCATGAACCAGTCGGTAGAGAAAGGCAGCAGGCCTTTGGGCGGTGATTCGCCGCGGACTTCCTTGTAGAGTTTGATCAGCCGTTCGCGGCTGAGTTTGGTTTCTGTTTCGAGCAGTTGCAGGCGGGCACCAAGCTGGATCAGTTCAATGGCCAGCCCGATATCTCTCGCTTCCGAGATGACGGATTTATTGCGCATGGGGACTCCTGGGCGACAAGGGAGAATGCCGTTGGGCTGGCTGGACCGCGCCGGCAGACGCGGTCGTTTCAGCGGTCAGCACGGCGATACGGTTCAGGCAACGGTTTCGACAGGCTTGCCAGCTGCCAGGATGGCGGCATGAACATGGCTGATTCCGCGTTCGCCATCGTGATTGGCGAGCAGGTTCAGCAGCAGGGTGTCGTCGAAACGGAAGCTGCACAGCAACATGTCGGCGCTGGCCATCCGCAGAAGCTGACCAGGGGTCAGTCGGTCGAGGATGTCGGCAATTTCCTGGCTGATGCCCAGGCGAAAGATCGCGCTCTCCCTGTCGGCGCGGATCATGTTTTGCGCCAGCATGAGGTAGGCAAGATTGACTTCCTTTATGTCGTTGTAGGTGTCAGTCATTTTCATGGTGCTCTCCTTTGTTTGCAGCCTGCAGAATCTGGCAGGCGAGTGGATTATCGACAATGCTGTCAATCGGGAATAGCAGTGCAAACCTGTTTTTGTCGTCAGAATGACTTCCGGAGGCTTTGTAAGAATTTTTCTTACAAAAATCATGCAATCTATTGAATGTAAAAGTTTTGTTCGCTTTTACGTCTGCCGGACAGCGTTTTTGCCCGGGCTTGTGCGGTTGTCGCGCGGCATGTGCTGGGCGCAAGGCGGTCAGCTCGGCGCGGTCGGCCTGGACGGTCGGTTAGAATGGCTGCCTCATGGATGAGAAAATCAACTTCTGCAGCGCCTGCGGTGCGCCTGTCATGATGCGCGTTCCTGCGGGGGATACCCTGTTGCGTGCGGTGTGCGATGCCTGCGGTGTGATTCATTATCAGAACCCCAAACTGGTTGTGGGTACCCTGCCGGTCTGGGAGGATCGCGTGCTGCTCTGCCGGCGCGCCATCGAACCGCGTTATGGCATGTGGACCCTGCCGGCCGGTTTCATGGAGAACGATGAAACCCTGCCGCAAGCCGCTTTGCGCGAGACGCTGGAAGAAGCCTGTGCCCGTGTCGAACTGGATGCGTTGTATACCGTGGTCAGCGTGCCGCACGTCAATCAGGTTCATGTCATCTATCGGGCGCGCCTGATGGATCTGGGATTTGCTGCCGGCAGCGAAACGCTGGAAGTGCGTCTGTTCGGTGAGCATGAAATTCCCTGGGACGAAATTTCCTTTCGCACCATTGCTCTGTCCCTGCGGCATTTTTTTGCCGATCGCCAGAGCGGCCAGTGGCGCTGCCATACGGCCGAACTGCCGCCGCCTTGAGGGGGGCGGTTGACGGTCGGGCAGACATTGGCTGGCCGCCCGGCCTTGCGCGGTTCACTCTGCGCGTGGGTCGAATTCCACGCTGATCAATACGTCGAAGGATTGTCCCCGCAGGATGGCAGGGACCCTCGTTGCCCGAGCGGCGTTTTCCAGCATCGCCAGGGCGGCGGCATCCAGGTCGGGGTGGTTGCTGCTGGCTTGCAGGGAGGCACCTTGCGGCTGGCCTGTGGCATCGACACTGACGCGGATGCCGGCGATGCCCCCTTGGCCGGCGCTGCGGGCCGCTTGCGGATAAGTGCGAAACTGCCGCGCGGCAACGGCCAGATCGACGCGATATTGGCGCAGGCCGTCGGCGCTGCTGTTGAGGTGATCTGCCGGAATTGCCGATGATGGGGAGGGTGAGTTTTCTGGCGTGGTCTGGGCGGTTGCGACGGTTGTGGCCACCGCGGCTGGCCGGGAGGATTGGCTGGATTGTCTGGGGCGTGTGGGGCGTGTGGGGCGTGTGGATTGAGCGGCGCGTGTCGGCGTATTGCTGGTCGACAAGGGACTTTCTGCTGCCGGCGGCGTGCTGTGTGGCAGGCTGTCCGGGGTCTGTGGTGGCCGGATAGACAGCCGCGCGGTCAGCGGTGGCTGTCGGCTTTTTTCGTCTGTGGCTGGCTGGATCGCAAGCTCATCCTGCAGCAGCAGGATGAGATGACATGCCAGCGAGATGAGCAGTGCTTTGGTCAGTGTCCTGGCGGTGCGGGCGTCGTGGTGCATGGGTGTGGTGCGTGGCCGGTTTGTCTGTGACAGGGTGGGTGTCGATGATATTGACATATTCTGTATGAAACAACCGGCGGTGCCCGGTGTATTCCGCCATGTCCCAGTGCATTTGCGAGGTTTGCTGGATCGATTGCGGCGGAATCGGTCCTGCCGGATAGGCGCTATGGGTGCGGTCGGTGAGGCCTCAGGCGGTAAAATGTGACGATGAAGACCGTCAATCATTCCGTCGCGCCTGCCAATGGGCCTTTTCAGACGCCTGTTCCGCTGATGTCCTATCGGCCTTATTGGGCCAAACGTTTTGGCACTGCGCCTTTCTTGCCGATGTCCCGGGCCGAGATGGCGCAATTGGGCTGGGATTCCTGCGACATCATCCTGGTCACCGGTGATGCTTATATCGACCATCCCAGCTTCGGCATGGCCTTGATCGGCCGGGTGCTGGAAGCGCAAGGCTTTCGGGTGGGCATCATCAGCCAGCCGGATTGGACGTCGGCTGAGGATTTCCGCCGGCTGGGCAAGCCCAATCTGTTTTTTGGGGTGACGGCCGGCAACATGGATTCCATGGTCAATCGCTATACGGCCGACCGCAAGATCCGCACCGATGATGCCTACACGGCTCATGCCGCGCCGAACAAGCGGCCCGACCGGGCGGTGGTGGTGTATTCCCAGCGTTGTCGCGAGGCCTATCCCGATCGGCCCATCATCATTGGCAGCATTGAAGCCAGCCTGCGCCGTATTGCCCATTACGATTATTGGTCGGACAAGGTGCGCCGCTCCGTGTTGCTCGATGCCAAGGCGGATTTGTTGCTGTTTGGCAATGCCGAACGGGCAGTGGTGGAGTTGGCCCATCGGCTGGCCCGTGGTGTGCCGATCAACGAAATTCGTGACTTGCGTGGCACGGCTTTTGTCGTGCCGCCGGGTTGGCTGCCTGATCAAGATTGGTCTGTGGTTGATTCCAGCAGTCTTGATGATCCGAACACAAAACATCCGCCGCACCAACATGCCGATCCTTACGCGGATACCACGCGCCAGGATGCGGCGCAGACAGCCACAGACTGTGCCGCCAAACCGTCTGTGCAAGACGAGCAAGCTGCACAGGTGGTGCAGTTCGTGCCGCGCAACCCGCAACAGAGCCAGACCAGTGAACGCCTGGCCGCTCGCAAGGCACAGCGCGAAAAGACCGTGGTGCGCTTGCCTTCTTTCGAGCAGGTCGGGGCGGAACCGCTGCTCTATGCCCATGCCTCACGCTGCTTTCATCTGGAATCGAATCCCGGCAATGCCCGCGCACTGGTGCAGTCCCACGGCAGCGGGCCGGGGCAGCGCGAGGTCTGGCTGAATCCGCCGCCGATTCCGCTGAGCACGGCGGAAATGGATCATGTCTATGGCCGGCCCTATGCCCGTGCGCCGCATCCGTCCTATGGCGATGCCCGCATCCCGGCCTGGGAGATGATCCGCTTCTCGATCAACATCATGCGCGGCTGTTTTGGTGGCTGCACTTTCTGTTCCATTCACGAACACGAAGGCCGTATCATCCAGAGCCGCTCGGAAGATTCGATCCTTGAAGAGATCGAGAACATTCGCGACAAGACACCGGGTTTTACCGGCACGATCTCCGATCTTGGCGGGCCAACGGCCAATATGTACCGACTGGCCTGCAAGGACAAGAAAATCGAAGCCTCCTGCCGGCGACTTTCCTGTGTTTACCCAGATATTTGCCCGCAGATGGGCACCGATCACGGCCCGTTGGTGCAGCTTTACCGCAAGGCGCGCAAGATTTCCGGCATCAAGCGCATCAATATCAGTTCAGGCTTGCGCTATGACCTGGCGATCCGCTCGCCCGAATACATCAAGGAACTGGTGACCCATCACGTTGGCGGCTATCTGAAAATCGCGCCGGAACACACTGAAGAAGCGACTTTGGCAAAAATGATGAAGCCATCGATTGCCAATTACGACCAATTCAAAGTGCTGTTCGACAAATATTCGCGCGAAGCCGGCAAGGAACAATATCTGATTCCCTATTTCATCGGCGCGCATCCGGGGGCCAGCGATGAGGACATGTTGAATCTGGCGCTGTGGCTGAAGAAAAACCGTTTCCGCCTGGACCAGGTGCAGAATTTCCTGCCCACGCCGCTGGCCATTGCCACGGCGATGTATCACAGCAGGCGCAATCCACTGCGCAAATTGAGCAGTAGCGGGGAAGTCGTCGAAACCGCGCGCAGTGGCCGCAGTCGGCGCATCCACAAGGCCTTCATGCGCTATCACGATCCGGCCAACTGGCCGCTACTGCGCGAAGCCTTGCGCGAAATGGGGCGGGCGGATCTGATCGGCAACAGCGCCCGGCATCTGGTGCCGGCATTCCAGCCGCCAGGTTCGGCCGCGCAACAAAAAGGCAGCAAACCGCCGCGCGCCGGGGATGCGGCCAAACCTTCGGCAGCGCGCAATGCCAGAAAAACCCTGCGCGGCAGTTCGTCTCGACAACGTTGAATCAAGGGGCTTTGTGGCTGCACAATAACGCAGGCGTCATGCGTATCCCGTGGAAACCCCGGGAAAGACTCGCCAAGACAGGCTGTGGATGTTAAAATAACGTTGTTAACTTAGCTTCAACGCATCAAAGTTTCGTTTTTGTAACACTGAAGAGAGACCTATGGCTGACACACTTTTCTGCTATCACTGCCGCACGCATCACCCGAAAGAAGAGATGCGCCAGATTGAAACCAAAGGTGGCAAACGTTGGCGTTGCATCAAGAGCATCCTGGCCACCCGGCAAGGACGCGAAGCACGCGAAGCATTTGGTCGGCAGATGTCGGCAAACAATCGTGCCGAAGCTGAAAGCAAGGCGCGACTGGTGCTCAACGCAGCCAAGCAGTTCTGATTTATCGGCATCGCCTGGCTGCAGTCAGGCAATCCTGCCCCGGCCCTGCCGCTTGTCCTTTCCCGTTGCTGTTTTCTGTCAGTGGCGGGCAGCGCACCGAATGGCGCAGTCGACTCAGTGTCGTCACGAGTGATCGTGATCATGATCGCTGACGCAAACAACGGGCAAGCCCTGGCGAGTACTGATGTTCCGTTCCAGTCCAGGCTTGCGGCGCTTCATTCCATTGCTTCGTACAGCGGCAGGGTAAGAAATTCCGGATAGTTCGTCGACAGCGACATTTCCGCAAAAATTTTTGCCGCCTGCTCATAGCTTTCGATCTGCTCGCCAGCGGCGCTGACGAGTGTCTTTACCCGGGCGAGTTCTTCCGGAATCAAGGCGCGCACCATGTCGGCGGTGACCTTGCGGCCATCGTCAAGCCGGCCCTTGGGGCTGACCACCCACTGCCAGACTTGTGAGCGCGAGATTTCGGCGGTGGCGGCATCTTCCATCAGGTTGTGAATGGGCACGCAGCCATTGCCGGCCAGCCAGGACCCCAGATAGTGGATGCCGACGTTGATGTTGTTGCGCAGGCCCGCTTCGGTGATCGGCTGTTCGGGCTGGAAATTGAGCCAGTCCTTGGGACCGAAATTGCCGGTCACCTGTTTTTCCCACTGGTTGGGCCGCTCACCGAGTACCTTGACGAATTCTTCCATGGCGATGGATACCAGCCCCGGATGGGCCACCCAGCCGCCGTCGTAGCCATCCTGGGCATCGCGGGTTTTGTCGTGGCGGATGCCGGCCAGGGCTTTTTCGTTGGCGGCAGCGTCTGATTTGATGGGAATCAGCGCGCTCATGCCACCAATGGCCGGAGCCCCACGCTTGTGGCAAGCCTGCACCAGTGCCAGCGCATAGCTGCGCATGAAAGGCACTTCCATGGTGATCGCCGAGCGGTTGGCCAGGCAGAAATTCTGATTTTTTCTGAATTTCTTGATGCAGGAAAAAATGTAATCCCAGCGGCCGGCATTCAAGCCGGCGCTGTGTTCGCGCAGCTCATACAGAATTTCTTCCATCTCGAAAGTGGCGAGTATGGTTTCCACCAATACCGTGGCTTTGATGCTGCCTTGCGGCAGGCCGATTTCGTTTTGCGCCATGACAAAAATGTCATTCCACAGCCGCGCTTCGAGGTGGGATTCCAGCTTGGGCAGATAAAAATACGGCCCGGCGCCACGAGTCAGTTGCTCTTTGGCGTTGTGAAAGAGAAACAGGGCAAAGTCAAAAATACCGCCAGAAACCCGCTGACCGTCGACCGTGACGTGTTTTTCGTCCAGATGCCAGCCGCGCGGGCGCACCTGCAAAGTGGCGATTTTTTCGTTGAGCTGGTAGGTCTTGCCGTTTTCATTGGTATGGCTGATGTTGCGGCGGATGGCGTCAAACAGATTGATCTGGCCCTGAATTTGATTGTCCCAACGGGGGCTGTTGGAATCCTCGAAGTCGGTCATGTAGCTGTCCGCACCCGAGTTGAAGGCGTTGATGATCATCTTGCGCTCGACCGGGCCGGTGATTTCCACGCGGCGGCATTCCAGCGCCTTGGGCAGCGGCGCGATGCGCCAGTCACCGTCGCGAATATGTCGGGTTGCCGGCAGGAAATCCGGCATTTCACCGGCATCGATGCGCGCCTGGCGCGCGATGCGTTGATTCAGCAATGCCTGACGCTGCGGCTCGAAAGCGCGATGTAGTTTGGCCACCAGGGCCAGCGCATCGTGGCTGAGGATTTCGTCAAAACGGGGAAGCAAGGGGGCGTTGATGACCACGCCTTGCGGCAGATTGAGTGCCATGGCCGACTCCTGAAATTGAATGCGGAATGCCGTTACCTGTCAATCGTGAACGGCAAACGCCGGATTTTAAATGTGGAATGTTGAATTTTGAAGGTTTCGCTGGCAGCTGGCCGGCAGCGGGCGGAGAGTCGGCACCGGCAGCGCGCCGCCGGCGGCTTTCTGTGTGTCTTGTGTGTGCTCAGTCAGCGTTCGCTGTTGCGCGGTTTTTCCGGGCAGTTTGCCTTGGTGCAGTTGGCGTAGAGGTAAAGAGCGTGGGCGCTGATTTCAAAGCCACGCTCATGGGCAATCCTGATTTGCCGTTTTTCGATTTCGGCATCATGAAATTCCTCGACCTTGCCGCACTGCAGGCAGACGAGATGATCATGATGATGGCCTTCGTTGAGTTCGAAGACGGCTTTGCCGGATTCAAAATAATGGCGCTGCACCAGGCCAACCTGCTCGAATTGCGTCAGCACCCGATAGACCGTGGCCAGGCCGATATCCATGTTTTCGGCCAGCAGATGACGGTAAACATCTTCTGCCGTCATGTGACGGCTCTTGTCCGAATCATGCTTGCGGAACAGGTCCAGTATCTTGATGCGCGGCGCCGTCACCTTCAGGCCGCTGTTTTTCAGGTCTTTGATGTGATCCATTGCGTTGATGCCCGGAATGTCAGAGTGGCAATGAGCAGCTTATAATATATGCTTCGGCCTGCGCTGGATACGTTTCGGCGCATTTTGTTGTCTTATGCTGCATTTCCCCAGTCATTGCGGATGCCCATGAATTACCCAGCCTGTCTCACCCTGCCTTTGCTCGTTGCGCTGTCAGCTTGCAGCAGTGCACCGGAGATTCCTTCCCTGCTGACCCCTTACCGTATCGATATCCGCCAGGGAAATCACGTGACCCAGGAAATGGTCGATCAGTTGCAGGTCGGGCAGAGCAAGGATCAGGTGCGCTATATCCTGGGCACGCCGTTGGTGACAGATATTTTCCATGCCGAACGCTGGGACTATATCTACCGCTTCCAGCCTGGCCATGGCGAAGCGCAGCAGCGCCGCATCACCATCATTTTTTCTGATGGCAAACTGGCACGGATTGATGGTGATGTGATGGGCAAGGAGTCGTCCATCACCCGTGGTGTGGTGGAAATCGGCCCGGCTTCGCAGGACAGCATGAAACTTGAAACCGGCATGTCCCTGCCGGAAAAACCCTAGACCGGCGTTTGCCTGCCGGAATCCGTCCGTCTTTTTTCCTGAGAACATGAACAAGATTCGTATCGCCATCGCCGGTGCGTCTGGTCGCATGGGCCGCACGCTGATAGAAGCCATACTGCAAGCTGACGACCTCACCCTGGCGGCGGCTCTTGAGCAACCGGGCAGCGCCTGGCTGGGACGGGATGCCGGTGAAGCCGTGGGGGCATCCTGTGGTGTGACAATCCGCGCGGACGTTGAAGCTGCTTTGCAACAAGCGGATTGCCTGATCGACTTCACGCGTCCGGAGGGCAGCTTGCGTCATCTGGACATCTGCCGCCGTCTCGGGGTGCACATGGTTATCGGCACCACGGGTTTCAGCGCGGAGGGCAAGCAGGCCATCGAGGCGGCGGCGCGAGAGATTCCGGTGGTCTTTTCGCCCAATATGGCGGTTGGCGTGAATGCGGTGTTTCGCTTGCTCGATGTGGCCGCGCGCATACTTGACGAAGGCTACGATATTGAAGTCATCGAAGCCCATCATCGCCACAAGGTGGATGCGCCTTCAGGTACGGCGTTGCGCATGGGCGAAGTCGTGGCGGCGGCGCTGGGGCGTGATCTTGCCGAGTGCGCCGTTTATGGGCGTGAAGGCCATACCGGCGAGCGTCCAGCCACGCAGATCGGCTTTGCCACCGTCCGTGGCGGCGATATCGTGGGCGATCACACCGTGCTGTTTGCCGGGACGGGCGAGCGCATCGAAATCACGCACAAGTCGGCCAGCCGTATGCCTTATGCCGCCGGCTCCCTGCGCGCTGCGCGCTTCATGCACGGCAAATCCGCGGGCCTGTTCGACATGCAGGATGTGCTGGGCTTGCGTGGCAAGACGGTCGGTTAAACGGCTGACGGCGTGATTGTGGCGGCCTCGTTGCGGCGGCTGCCCGACGAGCGGTGAGCACGCCGGACAGCAGCAAGGCAGGTTCGGCTATTGCTTGCGGAAGGTGGCTTGCAGTACAATCTCAAGGTTTGATCTCAGCGGGGCAGCCAAGGGCTATCCCGCTTTGTGTATCAAATCCAGCCAGTTCAAAGACCGCATACCGATATACCTAGGAGCCCGATCGTGAGCCAGTTTCCGCCCGCCATACTTGCATTAGCTGACGGGACGGTATTTCGGGGCAAGGGCATAGGTGCAACAGGCAGTAGTGTCGGCGAGGTTGTCTTCAATACCGCCATGACCGGCTATCAGGAGATCCTCACCGATCCTTCCTATTCCCGCCAGATTGCCACGCTGACCTATCCGCATATCGGCAATGTCGGTATCAACAGCGAAGACGGTGAAGGTGGCAACGGCAACCAGATTTATGCGGCGGGGCTGGTCATCCGTGATCTGCCTCTGCAGGTTTCCAGCTGGCGTTGCGAACAGCCGCTGGACGCCTATCTGCGGGCGCAGAATGTGCTGGCCATTGCCGATGTCGATACCCGCAAACTGACCCGGATACTGCGCGAGCAGGGCGCCCAGGCCGGCTGCCTGATGGCCGGTGAAGTGGATGAAGCCGCCGCAATTACCCGGGCCCGCGAGTTTTCCGGTCTGGCCGGTCTGGATCTGGCCAAGGTGGTGAGCTGTTCCCAGCCTTACTCCTGGATCGAAGGCGAATGGCGGCTGGGCATCGGCTGTCTGCCGCAGGAAAACCTGCAATATCACGTGGTGGCCTATGATTTTGGCGTCAAGCGCAACATTCTGCGTATGCTGGCCAGTCGCGGTTGCCGCCTGACCGTGGTGCCGGCGCAGACCTCGGCGGCCGAAGTGCTGGCGCTCAAGCCGGATGGCATTTTCCTGTCGAACGGCCCGGGTGATCCTGAGCCCTGCATTTACGCCATTGCAGCGATTCGCGAGTTTCTGGCCAGAGGCATTCCCACTTTTGGCATCTGCCTCGGGCATCAACTGCTGGCTCTGGCGTCAGGCGCAAAAACTGTCAAGATGAAATTCGGTCATCATGGCGCCAATCATCCGGTCAAGGATCTCGATAGCGGGCAGGTGCTGATCACCAGCCAGAATCATGGTTTTGCTGCCGATGCGGCGACGCTGCCGGACAATCTGCGTGTGACCCATGTCTCGCTGTTCGATGGCAGCCTGCAGGGTATCGCCCGTACCGATGTGCCCGCCTTCAGTTTTCAAGGACATCCGGAGGCCAGTCCGGGGCCGAATGATGTCTCCTATCTGTTCGATCGCTATATCGGCATGATGGAAAAGCACCGGGCAGGTGCCGGAAGCTAGAAACTTCTGTTCCCCGTACCGCCTGCCGTCTCCTGGAAACTGAAAAATGCCCAAACGTACAGATATCAAGAGCATCCTCATCATCGGCGCTGGCCCGATCATCATCGGTCAGGCCTGTGAATTCGACTATTCTGGCGCCCAGGCCTGCAAGGCCCTGCGTGATGAGGGTTACAAGGTCATCCTGGTCAATTCGAATCCGGCGACCATCATGACCGATCCGGACATGGCGGATGTCACCTACATCGAGCCGATCACCTGGCAGGTCGTCGAGCACATCATCGCCAAGGAACGTCCCGATGCGCTGCTGCCCACCATGGGCGGACAGACCGCGCTCAACTGTGCGCTCGATCTGGCGCGCCAGGGCGTGCTGCAGAAATACGGCGTCGAAATGATCGGCGCTTCGCGCGAGGCCATCGACATGGCGGAAGATCGCGAGAAATTCAAACAGGCAATGACCCGCATCGGTCTGGAGTCGGCGCGTTCCGGCGTGGCCCATTCGATGGAAGAGGCCTTCCAGGTGCAGGCGGTGATCGGTTATCCGGCCATCATCCGGCCGTCTTTCACCATGGGTGGCAGCGGCGGCGGCATTGCCTACAACCAGGAAGAGTTCGTCGAGATCTGCAAGCGCGGCCTGGAGGCTTCGCCAACCAATGAACTGCTGATCGAGGAATCCCTGCTCGGCTGGAAAGAATTCGAGATGGAGGTGGTGCGCGACTGCGCGGACAACTGCATCATCGTCTGTTCCATCGAAAATTTCGACCCGATGGGTGTCCATACCGGCGATTCGATCACCGTGGCTCCGGCGCAGACCTTGACCGATCGCGAATACCAGATCATGCGCAAGGCCAGTATCGACGTGCTGCGTGAGATCGGTGTCGATACCGGTGGCTCCAACGTCCAGTTCGCCATCAATCCGCAGGATGGCCGGATGATCGTCATCGAGATGAATCCGCGCGTCTCGCGCTCGTCGGCGCTGGCCTCCAAGGCCACGGGTTTCCCGATCGCCAAGATCGCCGCCAAGCTGGCGGTCGGTTTCACTCTTGATGAACTGAAGAACGATATCACTGGCGGTGCCACGCCAGCCTCTTTTGAACCGGCCATCGACTATGTGGTCACCAAGGTGCCGCGTTTTGCCTTCGAGAAGTTTCCGCAGGCCGATGACCGCCTGACCACGCAGATGAAATCGGTGGGTGAAGTCATGGCCATTGGCCGTACTTTCCAGGAATCTTTCCAGAAAGCCTTGCGTGGTCTTGAGTTGGGCTACTACGGGCTGGATGAGCTCGATGCCGAAGCGGTCGAGATCGAGCGTGAGCTGGTCAATCCCGGCCCCGAGCGTGTCTGGTATCTGGCCCAGGCTTTTCGCAATGGCCTGAGCCAGGAGGAAATTTTTCAGCTGACCAAGATCGATCCCTGGTTTCTGGCCCAGCTTGAAGACCTGGTCTGTGAGGAACAGGAATTGGCCGGTCATGATCTGCACGATCTTGATGCCGAAATCATGCGCAGACTCAAACGCAAGGGCTTTTCCGATCGCCGTCTGGCCCGTTTGCTGGGCAGCAACGAAACGGCTGTCCGGCAACGTCGTCAGGCCATGGGCATTCGTCCGGTCTATAAGCGGGTGGATACCTGTGCAGCGGAATTTTCCACGGCGACTGCCTACATGTATTCAACCTATGAAGAAGAATGCGAGGCACGGCCCAGCAATCGCAAGAAAATCATGGTGCTGGGCGGCGGCCCCAATCGCATCGGCCAGGGCATCGAGTTCGACTACTGCTGCGTCCATGCGGCGCTGGCCATGCGCGAAGATGGTTACGAAACCATCATGGTCAATTGCAATCCGGAAACCGTATCGACAGATTACGATACCTCCGATCGCCTGTATTTCGAGCCGGTGACATTGGAAGACGTGCTGGAAATCATTCACGTCGAACAGCCTGCCGGCGTCATCGTCCAGTTTGGCGGGCAGACGCCGCTGAAGCGCGCGCGTGAGCTGGAAGCCAATGGCGTACCCATCATCGGCACCACGCCGGACATGATCGATGCCGCCGAAGACCGCGAACGCTTCCAGAAACTGCTGCAGGCGCTGGGACTCAAGCAACCGCCCAACCGCACCGCGCGCACGGCGGAAGAAGCGCTGGTGCTGGCTGCTGAAATCGGCTATCCACTGGTGGTGCGCCCCAGTTATGTGCTCGGTGGGCGCGCCATGGAAATCGTCCATGAGCAAAAGGATCTGGAGCGCTACATGCGCGAGGCGGTCAAGGTGTCCTTTGATTCGCCGGTGTTGCTGGATCGCTTCCTCAATGACGCCATCGAGGTGGATGTTGATGCCTTGTCGGACGGCCAGCAGGTGATCATCGGCGGCATCATGGAACACGTCGAGGAAGCCGGCGTGCATTCCGGCGATTCGGCCTGTTCCCTGCCACCGTATTCGCTGTCCCAGGAAATCCAGGACGAGCTGCGCCGGCAGACGACGATGATGGCCAAGGGGCTGAATGTGGTCGGCCTGATGAACGTGCAGTTCGCCATCCAGAAAAACAGGGATGGCCTGGGGCAGGGCGAGGACGTCGTCTATGTGCTGGAAGTCAATCCACGTGCTTCACGCACGGTGCCGTTCGTCTCCAAGGCCACCGGCCTGCCGCTGGCCAAGATCGCTGCCCGCTGCATGGCTGGCCGCACGCTGGCCGAGCAGGGGGTGACGAAGGAAGTGGTGCCGCCGTATTACTCGGTCAAGGAAGCTGTCTTCCCTTTTGCCAAGTTTCCCGGAGTCGATACCATTCTTGGTCCGGAAATGAAATCCACCGGCGAAGTGATGGGTGTGGGCCGCAGTTTTGCCGAGGCTTTTGTCAAGAGCCAGCTGGCCGCCGGCGCCAAGTTGCCATCAGGTGGTCGCGCCTTTGTCAGCGTCAAGCCGGCCGACCGGCAGAAGGCCGTCGAGATCGCCCGTGAGTTGCATGAACTGGGTTTCTCGCTGGTGGCCACGCGCGGCACGGGATCGGCGATCAGTGCTGCCGGCATTCCGGTGGGCATTGTCAACAAGGTGGCCGAAGGTCGGCCGCATATCGTCGATATGATCAAGAACAACGAAATCACTCTGATCGTAAACAGCGTTGAGGAAAAACGTTCGGCCATCATCGATTCCTGCTCCATCCGTACCAGCGCGCTGGCGGCGCGTGTCAATGTCTTCACGACCGTGGCCGGCGCCCGTGCGGCCTGTGTGGGTATGCGGCATCTGGCTGATCTGGAAACCTACGTCGTGCAGGATCTGCATACCGAATTGATGCAGGCAGCGCAGTCATGAGCAAGTTTCCCATCACCATCACGGGCGCGGAGTTGTTGCGTGCCGAATTGCAGCGACTGAAGACAGTGGATCGGCCGAACGTGATCGCTGCCATCGCCGAGGCGCGTTCGCATGGTGACCTGTCGGAAAACGCCGAATACGAGGCGGCCAAGGAGCGGCAGGGGTTCATCGAAGGACGTATCAAGGAAGTCGAAGGCAAGCTGGGCAATGCCCAGATCATCGATCCCAAACTGCTCGATGCCGACGGCCGAGTGGTTTTCGGTTCGACGGTCGAGATGGAGGATCTGGCGTCCGGCCAGACGGCAACCTACCAGATCGTCGGCGATGATGAGGCCGACATCAAGCAGGGCAAGGTTTCCGTCAGCTCACCGGTCGCCCGCGCGCTGATCGGCAAATATGCCGGTGATGTGGCCGAAGTGCAGACGCCGGGCGGGATCAGGGAATACGAAGTCATCGACGTCAAATACATCTGATTCCGGCTGTATTGGGCGGTATTTGCCTGACGCCTGATCGACTTCGTCTTGCCGTGCAGTGGTGCAATAGTGCGGTGGCGCAGTAGTGCAACAGGGGGCAGCAGCGCAATGGGGCTGTCTTCAGCGGATTTCTGTGTTTCGCGACGGACTGGAAAAGCCGGAACGAGTCGGAACGGGTCGGAACGGGTCGAGACAAATCTGCTCACCACGCCACGACGTTTCTCAGTGCGCCGTTGTCATTCAGTGTGTCAGTGTGTCAGCGTGTCCGTGTGGGCCTGCGGGGTTTGCCTCTTTCCAGGGGGCGGGCGCGTGCAGCCTTGTCGGTCTTCGCGGCGGCAGCTTTTTTGGTCAGGCGTGGTGGATTGCGGCGTGGGCGCGCCGGGGCGGCGGGTTGGTCCTGGGATTCAGGTTTTTCACGCCAGATCACCAGCAGTTTGCCGATATGTTGCACGGGCGCTGCGCCAAGCGTGTGGCAGATATCCGCCAGCAGTTGGTCGCGGGCATCGCGGTCGGCCTCGAAGACGCGGATCTTGATCAGGCCATGGGCTTTCAGGCTGCGTTCGATTTCGGTCAATACGGCAGGCGTCAGCCCTTTCTGGCTGATGCTGACGACGGGATTGAGGCCATGGGCGGCGGCGCGCAATTCGCTGCGTTGTGCCGGTGTCAGTGTCACGGCGGCAGGCGCGGCCGTCATGGTGGCCGTATCATCCTGACGGGTATCATTGTCATGTGTATTCATTCGCGCATTTTAGCCACTCCACGGATTCTCCTGTGAAAAAACACAAGACCAAAAAAGCCTGGATGCAGGAACATGTCAGCGATCCTTTCGTCCAGCGGGCAAAGGCGGAAGGCTGGCGCTCGCGGGCGGTTTTCAAGTTGCAGGAAATTGATGAAAAGGATCGTCTGCTCAAGCCAGGCATGGTGGTGGTCGACCTGGGGGCTGCCCCCGGTAGCTGGTCACAGTATGTGAGCAGGCGCATTCAGCCCGGCGGTCTGCTGTTCGCGCTCGATCTGTTGCCGATCGAGCCGTTGGCGGGTGTCGATTTCATCCAGGGAGACTTTCGTGAGGAAGCGGTGCTGCAGCGTTTCGAAGATGGACTGGGCGGGCGGGCGGTAGACCTTGTTTTGTCGGACATGGCCCCCAATATGTCAGGGGTGTCGCTGGTCGATCAGGCGCGGGTGATGGATCTGGCCGAACTCACACTGGATTTTGCCCGTGTCCACCTGAAGCCTGGCGGCGACATGCTGGTCAAGGTTTTTCAAGGCAGTGGCTATATGGCGTTGCGCGAGGATATGCGCAAGTGGTTTGAAGTGGTGCAGGTACGCAAGCCGGAGGCATCGCGTGACCGCAGTGCGGAAAACTTTCTGCTTGCGCGCCGCAAGCGTCTCATACCGCTGTCCTGAGCAGGGTTTTTGACTGGATCGATCGGCCCGTTCCGTTTGCGTGACCAAGGGATCGGAACTACAATCAGCCTTTTGTTTTACACAGTTTCGGTCGTCATGCCGAAAGGAGCAGTCGCTTGAACAACATGCTTAAAAGTCTGGCCGTTTGGCTGGTGGTCGGCATCGTTTTGATGACGGTGTTCAATCAGTTCGGGGCGCGTCACGAGCCGCAGTCGGTGATTGATTATTCCCAGTTTCTCGAAGAGGTGAAGCTGGGGCATATCGCCAAGGTGGTCATCCAGGGGCGTACCCTGGAGGCTTCGACTATCGATGGCAAGAAGGTCACGACCTACGCGCCACCCGATCTGTGGATGGTCAGTGATCTGCTCAAGTACAACGTCAAGATCGTCGCCAAGGCGGATGAGGAACAATCCTTTCTGATGAATCTGTTCATCTCCTGGTTCCCGATGCTGTTGCTCATCGGCGTCTGGGTATTCTTCATGCGACAGATGCAGGGCGGCGGCAAGGGCGGCGCTTTTTCCTTTGGCAAGAGCCGGGCGCGCCTGCTGGATGATTCGAGCAATCAGGTGACGTTTGCCGATGTGGCCGGCTGTGACGAGGCCAAGGAAGATGTGGCCGAGCTGGTTGATTTCCTGCGCGACCCCTCCAAGTTCCAGAAACTCGGCGGCCGCATTCCGCGTGGCGTGCTCATGGTGGGCAGTCCGGGTACTGGCAAAACCTTGCTGGCCAAGGCGATTGCCGGCGAGGCCAAGGTGCCGTTCTTCTCGATTTCGGGTTCCGATTTCGTCGAGATGTTCGTCGGTGTCGGCGCAGCGCGCGTGCGTGACATGTTCGAGAATGCCAAGAAGAACGCGCCTTGCATCATTTTTATTGATGAGATCGACGCCGTTGGTCGCCAGCGTGGCGCGGGCCTGGGCGGCGGCAACGATGAGCGCGAACAGACGCTGAACCAGTTGCTGGTGGAAATGGATGGCTTCGAGGGCACTTCCGGTGTCATCGTCATCGCGGCCACCAACCGTCCCGATGTCCTCGATCCGGCGCTGCTGCGACCAGGCCGTTTCGACCGCCAGGTGGTCGTACCGCTGCCCGATATCCGTGGCCGCGAGCAGATTCTCATGGTGCATATGCGCAAGGTGCCGATCGCACCGGATGTCAAGGCGGACATCATCGCCCGTGGCACACCGGGATTCTCCGGTGCTGACCTGGCCAACCTGGTCAATGAAGCCGCCCTGTTCGCTGCCCGCCTCAACAAGCGCGTGGTCGATATGGAGGATTTCGAGAACGCCAAGGACAAGATCATCATGGGCGCGGCGCGCAAGACCATGGTGATGCCCGAGGAAGAACGCAAGAACACGGCCTACCACGAGGCGGGTCACGTCGTCGTTGCCAAGCTGCTGGACAAGACCGATCCGGTGCATAAAGTCACCATCATCCCGCGTGGCCGGGCGCTGGGTGTGACCATGCAGCTACCCGAAGAAGATCGCTACAGCCAGGACAAGGAGCGCCTGCTGCAGACCATTGCCGTACTGTTTGGTGGTCGTATTGCCGAAGAAATCTTCATGAACCAGATGACCACCGGCGCCTCCAATGACTTCGAGCGCGCCACCGATATCGCCCGCCGCATGGTGACGCAATGGGGCATGTCCGATGCACTGGGCACCATGGTCTACGGCGAGAATGAAGGCGAAGTGTTTCTGGGCCGTTCGGTGACCACGCACAAGAATGTGTCCGAGGCCACCATGCAGAAAGTCGATGCCGAAATCCGTGCCATCATCGATCGGCAATATGCCGTGGCCCGCAAGCTGATCGAGGAAAACCGCGACAAGATGGATATCATGGCGCACGCTCTGCTGGAATGGGAGACGCTGGATACCGAGCAGATCGACGACATCATGGCCGGCAAGCAGCCCCGTGCGCCCAAACCGAGTGCGAGTCCGCAAAAGCCGACGGTCGATGGTCCTTCAGGGGCCGCACCTACCGCAACCGCCCCCGCTTGATGCCGGGCGCCAACAGACAGGCGTACGGCAGGGCAGAAAACATTTGCAATCAGCCGTCCGGATGAATCCCGAGCAGACAAGCCAAAAGGCCGCGCCACCCGCGCGGCCTTTTGATATGACGCCGCCGCACTTGCGCTGTGGTCGTTTCGAACTGAGTCTGGCGCGACCGCTGCTCATGGGCATTGTCAACCTGACGGACGATTCATTTTCAGGTGACGGTCTGGCGGATGATGTGGCGCGCGCCATCGAGCACGGTCGGCAACTGGTGGTCGCCGGCGCGCAGTTGCTCGACCTGGGCGGCGAGTCCTCGCGACCCGGCGCCGCTCCCGTCAGTACCGCCCAGGAGCTGGCGCGCGTGCTGCCGGTTCTCGAAGGTTTGCGCGATTGTGGCGTGCCCCTGTCAGTCGATACGGTGAAGCCGGAAGTGATGCGCGCTACGCTGGCGGCCGGGGCGGACATGATCAACGACATCACCGCCTTGCAGATGCCGGGTGCGTTGGCGGCTGTTGCGGAAAGTTCCTGCGCCCTCTGTCTGATGCACATGCAGGGCGAGCCGCGCACCATGCAGCGGGCGCCGTTCTACGACGATGTCGTTGGCGAAGTTGCCGATTTCTTCCGGGCGCGCATCGCGGCAACCGACAGGGCGGGCGTGGCGCGCGACCGTATCGTGCTTGATCCGGGCTTTGGTTTTGGCAAGACGCTGGAACATAATCTTGTCCTGCTGCGCCAGCTTGCGACGCTGGCGGTGGATGGTCTGCCCTTGCTGGTGGGGCTGTCGCGCAAGTCGATGCTGGGCGCGCTCACTGGCCGCCCGGCCCATGAGCGCGTGCCGGCCAGCGTGGCCGCCGCGCTGCTGGCTGTGCAGCGCGGCGCGGCCATCGTGCGCGTGCATGATGTCTGCGCCACGCGTGATGCGCTGGCGGTGCTTGATGCGCTGCAAGCGGTTGGTGGCAATCCGCATCGGTACGAAGCAATGAATCAATGAATCAATGAAACACTGAAGGTATTCGGATCGGAGTCAGAATCGAAATGAGCCGCAAATATTTTGGAACGGATGGGGTGCGTGGGCTGGTTGGACAACTGCCGATCACGCCGGAATTTGTCATGCGCCTGGGCTACGCCGCAGGGACGGTGCTGGTGGCCGATGACCTGCGACATGGCACCTTGCCTGAAGGTGAGCGGCCGGCTGTGTTGATTGGCAAGGATACCCGGGTGTCGGGTTACTTGCTGGAAGCCGCGCTGGAAGCCGGTTTTGCGGCGGCGGGTGTTGATGTCATGCTCTGCGGACCGTTGCCCACGCCGGCCGTGGCCTATCTTACGCGGGCGTTGCGCCTGCAGGCTGGGGTGGTGATTTCGGCATCGCACAATCCGTTTCACGATAACGGCATCAAGTTTTTTTCTGCGCAGGGCAGCAAACTGCCCGATGCCCTGGAACAGGAAATCGAGGCCCGTCTGGAGCAGCCCATGGGCTGTCTGGATTCGGCCCGTTTGGGGCGGGCGCGCCGCATCGACGATGCACGTGGGCGTTACATCGAATTCTGCAAGAGCACCTTTCCCAATGAACTCGATTTGCGGGGGATGAAGATCGCCGTTGATTGTGCGCACGGGGCGGCTTACCAGGTTGCGCCTGCGGTCTTCCATGAACTGGGGGCCGAGGTGGTGGCGGTGGGGGTGGCGCCGAATGGCCTGAACATCAATGATGGCGTCGGTGCCACTGCAGGCGAAAGTTTGCGGCGGGCGGTGCTTGAGTCGCGGGCAGATCTGGGGATTGCTCTGGATGGCGATGCCGATCGTCTGCTGATGGCCGATGCCGAAGGCCATCTCTACGATGGTGATCAGTTGCTGTATGTGATTGCCGGTCACCGCAGTTTTGCCGAGGGTGACGGCGTGGTTGGCACGCTGATGAGCAATCTGGGTTTTGAACATGCTCTGGGGCGGCGCGGCATTGCGTTCGAGCGGGCCAGGGTGGGTGATCGTTATGTACTGGAAACGCTGGGGGAGCGCGGCTGGCTGCTGGGAGGGGAGAATTCCGGGCACATCATCTGTCTGGACAAGCATACGACGGGCGATGGCATCGTGGCGGCCTTGCAGGTGTTGTCCGCGCTGCGTGGCCAGCGTTTGACGCTGGCCGAGGCATGTGCTGACCTGACGATGTATCCGCAACGTTTGATCAATGTGCGCCTGCCTCAAGGCTTTGCTTGGCGCGAGCATTCCGGCATCCAGGCAGCCAGTCAGGCGGCGGAGGCGGCCCTCGATGGGCGTGGGCGGGTACTCTTGCGTCCCTCAGGTACCGAGCCGCTGCTGCGGATCATGGTTGAAGGCGAGGCGCGCGAGGAAGTGCAGCATTGGGCTGAACATGTCGCCGCCGCTGTGCGTCATGCGGTTGCTGCAAACTGAAGCGGCAGAAGCTCACCATGGTTTCATTTTGCCTTGCTTTCATTTGCGTCCATGAGCCTGTTTCTATATAATCCAGCGGTTTAGCGGTCTTGCCGGCAGGGGTTGCAGGCGCAGCGGCTTCTGGCCCCTGTGCTGTTGCGGCAGGTTACATTTTCCATGTCTTCGACGCGCCGCCGCACCAACGTGCGGTACGGACGTATCGGGGATCCAAGAGGATGGGCGTTTCGCCCATTTTTTATTTGTGGCAACAAAACTGTATGCAGTTGCTTGAGCATATCGAACATGCCGTCAGCGGCTTGGGCTATGAACTCGTCGATTTCGAGACGACGCCGCGCGCCCGTTTGTTGCGGGTGTTCATCGATCGGCCGGAAGGCATTACGGTGGATGACTGCGCAGCGGTGAGCAATCATCTGACGCGCTTGTTCACTGTCGAGAATATTGATTACGACCGGCTTGAGGTTTCCTCGCCCGGTCTGGATCGTCCGCTGAAAAAAGTGGTGGATTTCGAACGTTTTGCCGGTCAGGAAGCCCAGGTGCGGATGCGCCTGCCGATTGCCGGGCGGCGCAATTTCAGTGGCGTGCTGCGCGGTGTCCGTATCGCAGACGAGCCTCTCGTGCTGTTGCAGGGCGAAGGCAGCGAGCAGTCATTCGAGCTGCCGCTGGCGCAAATCGACAAGGCGCGTTTGGTGCCGAAGTTTTGACAGGATTGAGTGAATAGCTTGCGGGAGAAACAAATGAGTCGTGAACTTTTGCTGCTGGTTGATGCGTTGTCACGTGAAAAGAACGTGCCGAAGGACATCGTATTCACTGCCCTGGAAATGGCACTGGCTTCGGCAACGAAGAAGAAAGTGCATGACGATGCCGATGTGCGTGTGGAAATCGATCGTGAAACAGGCGATTTCGAAGCCTACCGCCGTTGGCTGGTGATGCCTGATGAACTGGTCGAGAAAGATGAGTGTCAGATCGGCATCATCGATGCGCGCGAGCAGATTCCGGATATTGCCATCGACGACTACATCGAAGAAACCCTGGAGCCGGTTGATTTTGGACGTATTGGCGCCCAGGCGGCCAAGCAAGTCATCATGCAGAAAATCCGCGATGCGGAGCGTGAGCAGATCCTCAACGACTTCCTTGATCGCAAGGAGTTTCTGGTGAATGGCACGGTCAAGCGCGTCGAGCGTGGCAATGTCATCATCGAGGCCGGACGCATAGAGGCGGTTTTGCCGCGCGATCAGATGATTCCACGCGAGAACCTGCGTCCCGGTGACCGGGTGCGTGCCTGGCTGATGAAAATCGATCGTACTGCGCGTGGGCCACAGCTGATCTTGTCGCGTACTGCGCCCGAATTCATCATCAAGCTGTTTGAGCTGGAAGTTCCGGAAATTGAAGATGGCCTGCTGGAAATCAAGTCGGCAGCACGTGATCCCGGTGTGCGCGCCAAGATTGCCGTCAAGTCCAACGATCCACGGATTGATCCGATCGGCACCTGTGTCGGAATGCGCGGTTCGCGTGTTACGGCCGTCACCAATGAACTGGCTGGCGAGCGTGTCGATATCATTCACTGGTCGGCTGAACCGGCACAGTTTGTCATTGGCGCGCTGGCGCCGGCTGAAGTGTCGAGCATCGTCGTCGACGAGGAAAAGCACGCCATGGATGTGGTGGTCAATGATGACAACCTGGCCATCGCCATTGGCCGGGGTGGCCAGAACGTGCGGCTGGCCCAGGAGCTGACTGGCTGGACCGTCAATCTGATGACGGTTGAAGAATCACAGCAAAAATCGGCAGAAGAGCACGGTGCCATCCGCACGCTGTTCATGGAAAGGCTCGATGTGGATGAGGAAGTTGCCGATATCCTGATCGAGGAGGGGCTCTCCACTCTGGAAGAAGTGGCCTATATCCCGCTTGCCGAGATGCTGGAAATCGAAGCCTTCGACGAGGCCACGGTCAACGAGTTGCGTGACCGTGCGCGTAACGCCCTGCTGACTGAAGCCATTGTCGATGAAGAGCAGCTTGAACATGTTTCGGATGATCTACTCGAAGTTGTTGGTATGGATAAATCACTGGCGGCCAAACTGGCGCGCAACAATGTTCTGTCGCGTGACGATCTGGCAGATCTTGCCACCGATGAGCTGATGGAATACACCGGCATCGATGAGGAACAGGCCAAAGATCTGATCACCAAGGCTCGTGCACACTGGTTTGCAGCCGAGTAACCATGAAGGGGCAACCATATGTCACAGATGAACGTCACCCAATTTGCCACTGAACTCAAAGTCTCCGCAACCGTGCTGCTGGAACAGCTGCAAAAGGCGGGAGTTGGCAAGAAGGCAGTCGATGATGCCCTGACCGAACAGGACAAGGCCAGGCTGCTGGAGTTTTTGCGCAAATCACATGGCGAGCCGGAAGGCAAGTCCAAGATCACATTGACGCGCAAGAAAACCACCGAAATTCGCGCTTCGGATGCCAGTGGCAAGGCGCGGACCATACCGGTTGAAGTGCGCAAGAAGCGCGTGCTGGTGCGTCGTGATGCGCCTGAAGCCGTTGCGGAAACAGCGGTTGCTGCGGAAACCGCAGCAGCGGCGGAAACTTCGGCCGCTATGGCAACCGCCGCGCCGCAGCCACCGGCGCCGGCAGAAACAGCCGCTCACGCTGTGGAAGCGGTCGTGGCTGTCGATGCGGACAACAGCGCGATCCCGCCGGCTGCGACGGCCATTCCGGTGGCGGCGCCCGTCATTGAGCAAGCCGCAGCAGTGTCGTCTGATGACGCGGTTGCCGTACCGGCGAAAGCGGCAACAAAAACGGAAACCCGGCGCAAGGCCGAGGACGCCGCACCCGCCGGGAAAACCGCATCTGCTGTGGATGAAGCTGCCGCGACCGGCGAAGAAGCTGCCGCCAAGCCCAAAACCAAAACGAGCAAGAAAGCCACGGCAACGACTGATGCCTCTGCAACGACAGGTACGCCGGCCAGCGTCACGCCGCGAACCAGCGCGGGCACCAAGGCGGGTTCTGCTGTGCGTGTGGTTCGCAGTGTTGTCAGCGCAGACGAGCTGGAGCAGCGGCAACGCGAAGCGCAGAAACAGGCTGAACTGCTGGCGCGCCAGGCTGCAGACTTCAAGGAAAAGCAGGAGCGGGCACGTATCGAGGCCGAACGACGGCTTGCCGCGCAGCAGGCCCAACTCGAGGCCGCCCAGAAAGCGGCAGAAGCCACTGCCAAGCCGGAGGACAAACCCGCCGGCGTCACCGGAACGCTGCACAAGCCCGCCGGCAGGGGAGATGAGAAGAAAACGGCCAAAAAGCCCGGCAGCAATGCAACGACCTGGAAGGATGATGTCGCCAAGAAACGCGGTCTCAAGACGCGCGGAGAGACTGGCCCCAGCGGCTGGCGTGGTGCGGGCGGCAGCAAGCATCGTGGTCGACATGCCAGTCACGGGGAAGAAGCGGCCGTGCAGCAATCTTCCGAGCAGATTGTGCGTGATATCCATGTGCCAGAGACCATTTCGGTGGCCGATCTGGCCCACAAGATGGCCGTCAAGGCCACTGAAGTGATCAAGACGCTGATGAAGATGGGCACCATGGTGACCATCAATCAGTCACTCGATCAGGAAACGGCGATGATCATCGTCGAGGAAATGGGGCATCGGCCATTTGCGGCCAAGCTGGATGATCCGGACGCCTTTCTCGAACAGGAACAGGCGGTGGCCAAAGAGTACGCGACAGTTGCCCGCGCGCCAGTGGTGACCGTCATGGGACACGTCGACCACGGCAAAACTTCGCTGCTCGATTACATTCGCAAGACGCGCATCGCTCCGGGTGAGGCGGGTGGCATCACCCAGCATATCGGTGCTTACCACGTTGAAACACCGCGTGGCATGGTGACTTTTCTCGATACGCCGGGTCATGAGGCGTTTACCGCCATGCGTGCGCGCGGCGCCAAGGCAACCGATATCGTGATTCTGGTGGTGGCCGCCGATGATGGCGTGATGCCACAGACCAAGGAAGCCATCCATCACGCCAAGGCCGCCGGTGTGCCGCTGGTCGTCGCCATGAACAAGATCGACAAGCCGGAGGCCAATCCGGAGCGCGTCAAGCAAGAGCTGGTGGCCGAAGGCGTCGTGCCGGAAGAATACGGTGGTGATTCGCCCTTCGTGCCACTGTCGGCAAAAACCGGGCAGGGTATTGATGATCTGCTGGAGCATGTCTTGTTGCAAGCCGAAATCATGGAGCTGACGGCTGCGCCGGATGCTCCCGCCAAAGGTGTGGTGGTCGAGGCGCGTCTGGACAAGGGCAAGGGCCCGGTGGCAACGGTGCTTGTGCAGAACGGAACCCTGCGCCGTGGCGACATGCTGCTGGTTGGCGCCGTGCATGGTCGCGTGCGGGCGATGCTGGATGAGAACGGTCAGTCGGTGGAAGTCGCCGGCCCCTCTATTCCGGTGGAAATCCAGGGCCTGTCGGAAGTCCCCAGTGCGGGGGCCGAGGCCATTGTTCTGGCCGATGAACGCCGTGCCCGTGAAATTGCCCTGTTCCGTCAGGGCAAGTTCCGTGACGTGAAACTTGCCAAACAGCAGGCAGCCAAGCTGGAGAACATGTTCGAGAATCTTGGGCAGGCTGAAGTGCGCCAGCTCTCTCTGGTGATCAAAGCCGACGTGCAAGGCTCCCAGGAAGCTTTGGTACATGCGCTCAACCAATTGTCTACCGACGAGGTCAAGGTCAATATCATGCACGCAGCCGTGGGTGGCATCAGCGAGTCCGATGTCAACCTGGCAGCTGCGTCGAATGGCGTCATCATTGGCTTCAACACGCGCGCCGACGCATCGTCGCGCAGGCTGGCCGAAAGCCTCGGCGTTGATCTGCGCTACTACGGCATCATTTACGATGCGGTCGATGATGTGCGGGCCGCCCTGTCCGGCATGTTGTCGCCAGAAAAACGCGAAAATGTCATCGGCATGGTCGAGGTGCGTCAGGTCTTCCGTATTTCCAAGGTGGGTACGGTTGCCGGCTGCATGGTCACCGACGGTTGCGTGCGGCGTAATGCCCAGATTCGCCTGCTGCGCAACAACCAGGTGATTCATACCGGAGAACTGGACTCGCTGAAGCGCTTCAAGGATGACGTCAAGGAAGTCAAGAGTGGCTTTGAGTGTGGCTTGTCATTGAAGAATTACGACGATCTGGTCGAGGGCGATCAGCTTGAGATATTCGAAATCCAGAGCATTGCCCGTTCCCTGTAATTGCTGATTGTTGATTGCTGATGCGGCCTGCCGGTCGCATCATCTCTCCACCGAGCCTGTCATGAAAACATTCTCCCGCAGCGACCGTGTGGCAGAGCAGATCCGGCGCGAACTGGCCGAGCTGGTACGTCTTGAGCTGAAGGATCCGCGCGTGCGCCTGGTCACTCTGACCGATGTTGAAGTGACGCCGGATTACGCACATGCCAAGGTTTTCTATACGACACTGAGCGGGCGCGAGCATCATGCGGAAATTGCCGCAGGCCTGCGGCGCAGCAGCAGTTTTCTGCGACGCGAGCTGGGGCGACGCATCAAGATTCATCATCTGCCGGAACTGCACTTCATTTATGATGAATCCGTGGAACGTGGCACCCAGCTGTCGCAGTTGATAGACCAGGCCGTTGCCACGCAGGTGCCTGTGGATGACGACGGCCCCGGGGCCGAATGAGCGCGCCGCGTCGCGCGCCACGTTGTCGGGTCGATGGTGTCCTGCTGCTCGACAAGCCGCTTGGCCTGACATCCAATGCGGCCTTGCAGACGGTCAAACGTCTCTATAACGCAGCCAAGGCAGGTCATACGGGAACGCTGGATCCACTGGCGACTGGCCTGCTGCCGCTGTGCTTTGGAGAAGCCACCAAGTTTGCTGGCGAATTGCTCGAAGCCGACAAGGAATATGTCGCACAAATCCGCCTGGGTGTGACGACCACGACGGCAGACAGCGAAGGCGACGTGCTGAGCACATCTGTCGTGGCGGTCGATGCGGCGCAGGTTGGCGCCGTGCTGGCCGGTTTTGTGGGTGAAAGCATGCAAGTGCCGCCAATGTATTCGGCACTCAAGCGGGATGGCAAGGCGCTGTATGAATATGCCCGGCAAGGTATCGAAGTGGAGCGCAAGGCGCGCCGGGTCGTCATTCATGATCTGCGCATGGACGCGTTTGACAATGATCTGCTGGTGATCACGGTGGCGTGCAGCAAGGGAACCTATATTCGCACCCTGGCCGAGGATATCGGTGCGCAACTTGGCTGTGGTGCGCATCTGGCGGGTTTGCGGCGTACCCGCATCGGCCGGCTGGAATTGGCTCAGGCTGTCAGCCTGGAGCAGATTGAGGCAGCGACAGGTTCTGCGCGCGATGCCCTGCTGGCGCCGGTTGATGCGCTGCTGGACGATCTGCCCTGTGCCGAACTGGATGAATCTGGCGCATTTCGTTTGGGCAAAGGCCAGGCAGTGCGCTGGAACGGCCCCCCCGGGCGGTGGCGCGCATATTGCGGCGAGCGCTTTCTGGGCGTGTGCCTGCTCGACGCTGAAGGCTGGTTGCAGCCACGCCGCCTGATTGCTGAAACGAGAGCTACGAGAGCTGAGGCGGATACAGACGTGGTCGTCAGTCGAAACGATTTTGCTACTTGAGTCCTGCATCACTTTACGGATATAATTCTGCGTTTCCAGGACCTCAAATTAAGAGAAATCAGATGGCAATTTCCACTGCTGAAAAAGCAAAAATCGTTGGTGAATTCCAGCGAGCCCAAGGGGATACCGGCTCACCGGAAGTCCAGATCGCGCTGCTGACCGCTCGCATCAACGGTTTGACCGGCCATTTCAAGGCCAATGTCAAGGATCACCACTCGCGTCGCGGCCTGCTGAAAATGGTCAACCAGCGCCGCAAGCTGCTTGATTACCTGAAGCGCAAGAATCTTGACGGCTACCGCGAGCTGCTGGGTCGCCTCAATCTGCGCAAGTAGTCTGGAACACCCGGGCCGTGCGGCTTCAGCCGAACACACGCAAGACCAAGGTGCGCGCATGAGACAGGGCAACCACTGTTTCGTGGTCTGCCCCGCGACGGTTGCTGGGCCGCTACCCCGGCAAAACTGAAAACATGCCGGTGACATCATCTCTGAAGAGCTGCTTGTCACCGGCATCGTCGTTTTTGGCCCATGAATCTCCCCGGTTTCCTGATGCGTGCAAACACGGCACGTTTTCCGGACAGAACTGGATGATGAGTGGTTGGATGATTTGATCCCACAACCGGTACCGCTGCTCGATGAAATCGAATCCACTGATGACACGAGCTGCGGCGATGTTCGTTTGCAGAACATTCACACCGGTCAATTGTTAATGATGAAAGGATAAGACCTTGCTCGAACTGAAAGCTACCAAGAAGTCGTTCAATTACGGCGCCCATAGCGTGACCCTGGAAACCGGCGAAATCGCCCGCCAGGCCGGTGGCGCCGTCCTCGTCAATATGGACGACACCGTGGTGCTGGCGACTGTTGTGGCCCAGCCCACTCCCAAACCCGGTCAGGATTTCTTTCCGCTGACCGTTGATTACGTCGAAAAAACCTATGCCGCAGGCCGCATACCCGGTGGTTTTTTCAAGCGTGAAGGCCGTCCTTCGGAAAAGGAAACCTTGACTTCGCGCCTCATCGACCGGCCGATCCGCCCGCTGTTCCCCGAAGGTTTCACCAATGAAGTGCAGGTGATCATCACTGTCATGTCGAGCAATCCGGAGGTGGATCCGGACATCCCGGCAATGATCGGCGCTTCCGCCGCGCTGGCGATTTCCGGTGTGCCCTTTGCCGGTCCGATCGGCGCAGCTCGCGTCGGTTACATCAACAACCAGTATGTGATGTGTCCGACCCTGTCGCAACTCAAGGAAAGCCAGCTCAACCTGGTCGTCGCCGGTACCGCCGCTGCGGTGCTGATGGTCGAATCGGAAGCGCAGCAGCTGTCCGAAGAAGTGATGCTGGGTGCGGTGGTGTTCGGCCATGAGCAGATGCAGGCCGCCATCAACGCCATCAACGAACTCGTCGAAGTCGCCGGCAAGCCCGAATGGGACTGGCAGCCACCGGCCCAGGACGAGGCGCTGATCGCCAGGATCAGTGAAATGGCCGAAGCGCCGTTGCGCGAAGCCTATCGCATCACGCAGAAACAGGCACGTACCCTGAAGACGCGTGAGATCGTGGCTTCGGTGGTGGCGACGCTGTGTGAAGGTGAGAACGCCGCCGATGCGAATACCGTCAAGAATCATATTTTCGATCTCGAAGCCAAGATCGTGCGCAACCAGATCCTGAACGGCGAACCGCGCATCGACGGTCGCGATACGCGCACCGTGCGCCCGATTGCCATCCGCAACGGTGTGCTGCCGCGCACCCACGGTTCGGCGCTATTTACGCGCGGCGAAACCCAGGCGCTGGTCGTGGCCACGCTGGGCACGGGGCGTGATGAGCAGATCATCGATGCACTGCAAGGTGAATATCGTGATCGCTTCATGCTGCACTACAACATGCCGCCGTTCGCCACAGGCGAAACCGGTCGTGTCGGCACACCCAAGCGTCGCGAAATCGGCCATGGTCGTCTAGCCAAGCGCGCGCTCATCGCCGTGCTGCCGACGGCTGAAGAATTCGGCTACAGCATCCGCGTGGTGTCGGAAGTCACTGAATCCAACGGTTCCAGCTCGATGGCTTCGGTGTGCGGTACTTCGCTGTCGCTGATGGATGCCGGCGTGCCGCTGAAGGCGCATGTGGCCGGCATTGCCATGGGCCTCATCAAGGAAGGCAATCGCTTTGCCGTACTCACCGACATTCTCGGTGATGAAGATCACCTCGGCGATATGGACTTCAAGGTGGCCGGAACTGACGCCGGTATCACCGCCTTGCAGATGGACATCAAGATCCAGGGCATTACCAAGGAAATCATGCAGGTGGCTTTGGCCCAGGCTCAGCAGGCTCGTTTGCACATACTGGACAAAATGAAGGCATCGCTGTCCGGTCACCGTGAAGATGTTTCCGACTTTGCGCCGCGCATGATCACCATGAAGATCAATCCGGAGAAAATTCGCGACGTGATCGGCAAGGGCGGTGCGGTGATCCGGGCGCTGACCGAAGAAACCGGCGCGGTCATCGATATCGCGGACGATGGCACCATCACCATTTCTTCCGTCAATTCTGACGCTGCGCAGGCAGCCAAGAAGCGTATCGAAGACATCACGGCGGAAGTCGAAGTGGGCCGCATCTACGAAGGCACGGTACTGCGTCTGCTCGATTTCGGCGCCATCGTCAGCCTGCTGCCGGGCAAGGATGGCCTGCTGCATATTTCGCAGATCGCCAACGAGCGGGTGAATGCGGTGTCCGACTATCTCAAGGAAGGTCAGGTCGTCAAGGTCAAGGTCATCGAGACCGATGACAAAGGCCGCGTGCGTCTTTCCATGAAGGCTGCGAATGCTCCGGAAGCTGCAGCCGAGTAAGCAGCAATATTCATTGTCCTGCTACAAACAACAAGGGCGCCGCAGGGCGCCCTTGTTGTTTTGTCCGCATGGTGTGTGTGTGTGGTGTACGTTGCGCGGTGTCAGGCAGTTTCTATGCCGTATTCCTGTGCCGTATGTCGCCGCATGGGATTGTGGCGACGGCAAGGAGCAGTTTTCGGAATTTATTTGGCCAGCTGTTTTTCGCGCATTTCTTCCAGCGTCTTGCAGTCGATGCACAGGGTTGCCGTTGGGCGCGCTTCCAGCCGCTTGACGCTGATTTCAACGCCGCAGCTGTCGCAGTAGCCATATTCACCTTTTTCGATGCGCTCCAGCGCGTCGTCGATTTTCTTGATCAACTTGCGTTCGCGATCACGGTTGCGCAGTTCCAGAGCGATGTCGGATTCCTGGCTGGCACGGTCATTGGGATCGGCGAACACCGTGGCTTCTTCCTGCATGGTATGCACCGTGCGTTCGACATCACCAAGCAGCTCTTCCTTGAGCGCGAGGAGGATTTTGCGGAAGTGGGCTTGTTGCTTGCTATTCATATCGTTCTGGCTCTTGTGAAGAGTTGTGAAGAGAAGTGGCCGAATTGCACTGGGTTGGCCTTGTCTGATCAGGTGTTATCTGGCCGGCTCGGTGCCGCTGTCGGCAGCGGACAATGATCGGATGCGGAGTGTTGAATGAGTAAACAAGGACCCGCAGGACTGGGGCTTTATAAACCAAATACCCATACCCTGCAAGCCGTTCCAGGCCGCTGAATTGGAAATGTTTCACAGCACTTTTTCACTGCGAATCAGCGGCAGGCGCAAGTCCGCAATCCAGCTTCGGCAGCAGGTTTGCAGACGGCAAAAATTTGACCGCAGAGAACGGCCTCTGTAGAATCCACAAGCTTCGGGGTGTGGCGCAGTCCGGTAGCGCGCTTGCTTTGGGAGCAAGATGTCGGAGGTTCGAATCCTCTCGCCCCGACCATCCAACAACCGGGTATCTGGCAGACTGATTGCGGAAGCGGCTGCTGCTGCGGTTCTGCGGTCAGCAGATACGACGATGGCGTGGGTGCTCGATGTACGATGTGCGGTGTGCGGTGTGCGATGCGGCAGTAGCTCAGCTGGATAGAGCAACGGCCTTCTAAGCCGTAGGTCGGGGGTTCGAACCCCTCCTGCCGCGCTTCATTTTCCGTTCATGCTGTGCCGTTGTGCAGTCGTGTGCGTCGTGCGCATCGTGTGTCGTGCATGTGTCCAGTCTCTTTTTTACGTTCGCAATGGGTGTTTTTACCGTCGCTTTCGATTGACTTGCCCGGGGACGGTCGCTAGAATCGCGGGCTTGTTCGACAAGCCTTCAACAGATCGCTTTGCTTGTCGGATGCAGCAAGATTTGCAGCAGTGGTGGCCGTAGCTCAGTTGGTAGAGTCCTGGATTGTGATTCCAGTCGTCGTGGGTTCGAGTCCCATCGGCCACCCCAGAAATAATTGAAAAGGAGCCCGTCGCGGCTCCTTTTTGTTTTCATGCCACTGCCTTTGTGCAAGTGCCGGGATAATTTCTTGCACAACGCATTGTCAGACGCGCAAAAGCAAGGTTAGAATCGCCACGCCATCACCTCAGCGGGTGGTAACACTGGCGCTTCTTTACAGAGTTTTCAATCAAACCAAAAGGAAATTCCATGAACAAGTCTGAACTCATTGAAGTCGCAGCAAAGGAAGCTGGTATCAGCAAGGCCGCAGCCGGCAATGCGCTGGATGCGATCCTGGCAGCAATCACCAAGGCGGTTTCCAAGGGTGATACGGTGACCCTGATTGGTTTCGGTACTTTCGGTTCTTCGAAGCGCGCAGCGCGTACGGGGCGTAATCCGCAGACCGGCAAGGAAATCAAGATTGCCGCAACCACTGTGCCAAAGTTCAAGGCAGGTGCGGCTCTGAAGGCTGCTGTGGCCGGCAAGAAAAAGGCTGCAAAGAAGTAAGCAAGACCAAACAAGGCGGCTTCGTGCTGCCTGACCCAGCGCACGCGCTGCCGGTTTCCTTCAGGTGACCGCCAGCGCGTGCCTTATTTTATAATGGCCGACTTTGGCTGAAGGTGCTCGCACAAAGCGGATTCTGCAAGCCATGTCTTGCTCCCGCCGCACTGTCTGTAAGGCATTCCGGAGTTGATCTTGCATGGCTCGTCCGGCGCCGGGCAGCCAGTCGCTTTCGTCCTTCCTGTTTTCTTCCCTGATTCGGTAGAACCCCATGTTTGACATCGTACAGAACAACCGCAAAGTGGTGCAGGCCATCCTGGTGCTGATTACCCTGCCATTTGCCTTCTTTGGCATTGAATCTTTCGTCAGTCGCTCGGGCGGCGATGATACGGTTGCCAAGGTCGGTTCAATGAAGATTTCCCAGCAGGAATTGCAGTCGGCCGTGCGTGAACAGCAGGATCGGTTGCGCCAGCAGTTTGGCCGCGAGTTGCCGCAAGAAATGCTGGATTCGCCGGAGATGCGTCGCGCCGTGCTTGATAACCTGATTACCCAACGGATACTGGTGCAGGAGATTGCCCAGTCGCGTCTGCTGGTCGGTGATACACAGTTGAGCGCGGCCATCCAGGAAGTGCCGGCCTTTCACGATGAACAGGGCTTTTCCCGCCAGCGCTATGACAGTCTGCTGGCCGGGCAGGGCATGAGTCCGGAAGCGTTTGAGCAGCGTTTGCGTCAGGAAATACAGCAACAGCAGTTGCTGGGGGCGGTGCGGGAAAGCGCGGCGCCGATCCCGGCTGCGGCACAGCGCTGGACGGCGGCCATGCAGGAGGTGCGCAGTGTCGAGGAAGTCCGTTTCAAGCCGGCCCAGTTTTTTGCAGAGATCAACCTGGCGGCGGATGCTGCCAGGAAGTACTACGATGCGAATGGCAAACTGTTTGAAGTGCCCGAGCAACTGCGTGCCGAATATCTGGTACTGAGCCAGGATGCGCTGATAGCACAGGCGACGTTCAGCGAGCAGGAGGTCGCCAGCTGGTATCAGACACATGCCGATCAATACAGGCAGCCGGAAGAACGTCATGCCAGTCATATCCTGATGGCTGCCGGTCGGGATGCCGATGCCGCCACCCTCAAGGCCGCACAGGCCCGGGCCGAGAAAATCCTGGCTGAGCTGCGGCAGAAGCCGGAGGATTTCGCAAGGCTTGCCCGTGAGAATTCGCAGGATCCGGGCTCTGCCCAGCAAGGGGGCGAGCTGGGCTGGTTTGCCCGGGGTGCCATGGTCAAGCCTTTCGAGGAGGCGGTGTTTGCACTCAAGCCCGGTGAAATCAGTGATCTGGTGCAGACCGATTTTGGCTTTCACATCATCAAGCTGCAGGACGTCAAAAGTGAACAGCAGCGTCCGCTGGCCGAAGTGCGCGATGAAATCGTCGAAGCCATCAAGCACAAGACAGGTGCCCAACAGTACGCCGAGCAGGCCGAGGCATTCGGCAACATGGTCTATGAACAGGCCGACACTCTCCAGCCGACAGCGGAAAAGTTCAAGCTGACCGTGCAGCAAAGTGATTGGCTGGCGCGTGACCAGGCGGCGGGTCTGCTCAACAACCCTCGCCTGCTTGCTGCCTTGTTCAGTGATGATGTCGTCAAGGAAAAACACAATACCGAAGCGATCGAAGTCGCGCCAAATACGCTGCTGGCCGCCCGCATCATCGAACACAAGCCAGCTGCCCGGCTGCCATTCGATGAGGTCAAGGCGGATATCGAACAGCGCCTGATCCATGATGAAGCGGCCAAACTGGCGCAGAAGCAGGGTGAGGCCGAACTGTCCCGGCTGAACAAGGGAGAGGGGGTGACGCTGGCCTGGGGTGAGCCCCGGCAGGTTTCACGCAAGGGCGGCGAAGGCCTGCCACCGGCAGCGGCCCTGCGTGCCATTTTCAAGCTGAACGTGGGGGGCTCGCAGAAACTGCCGGTATATACGGGGGTTGCCCTGGGAGAGGGGGACTACGCTTTGTATCGTATTGGGCAGGTGCTGCCCAGGGCAGATGCCGATGAGACACAGACAAAAAATCTGCAAGGCGAATATGCGCGCATCGTTGCCGAAGAAGAATTTTCGGCCTGGCTGGCAAGCCTGCGGCAGAAGTATCCGGTAGAGATCAAAAAAGCGGTTCTGGAGCGCAAGGATACGCAGTGATGCAGGCTTGATACTGTTGATGCGGCGGTTGTGCTTGGCTGCGGAAAGCCGGACGCATCGACACAGACAAAACAAAAGGCCCGGAACGCATCGCGAACCGGGCCTTTTGTTATGCGCTCAGCCTCGATGGCGGCCAGTCAGCGTTCTTAGCTGCTCATGGGATCGGCGTTACCCAGGGCAGTGGTGTTGAAGCCACCGTCCACATACATGATTTCGCCGGTGATGCCGCTGGCCAGGTCGGAACAGAGGAAAGCGGCGGCATTGCCGACTTCTTCGATGGTGACGTTGCGACGCAGGGGCGCATGATGCGAGTTGTAGGCCAGCAGCTTGCCGAAGCTGCCGATACCCGATGCAGCCAGTGTCTTGATCGGGCCGGCGGAAATGGCGTTCACTCGTGTGCCTTGCGGGCCGAGGCTGGCGGCCATGTAACGCACCGAGGCTTCCAGGCTGGCCTTGGCCAGACCCATGATGTTGTAGTTGGGCATGGTGCGTACTGCGCCCAGATAGCTGAGCGTCAGCAAGGCGCCGTTGCGGCCCTGCATCAACGGTCGCGCGCCTTTGGCCAGTGCGGGGAAGCTGTAGGAGGAAACTTCTTGCGAAATGCGGAAGGCCTCGCGCGAGAGGCCGTCCAGGAAATCACCCTCCAGGGCTTCGTTGGGCGCGAAGGCAATGGAATGCACCAGGCCATCGAGATAACCCCACTGCGCCCGGATGCTGTCGAAAAGCTGGGTGATCTGCGCGTCTTCGGCGACATCGCAGGCAAACAAGGGGGCATTGCCGAAGTCTGCCGCCAGTTTGGCAACGCGATCCTGCACGCGTTCATTCTGATAGGTGAAAGCCAGTTCGGCGCCTTCACGGTGCATGGCCTGGGCAATGCCGTAGGCAATCGAGCGGTTGGAAAGCAGGCCGGTAATGAGTATGCGTTTGCCGGAGAGAAAACCCATGATGCGTTCCCAAGTAATTCAACCCGGGAATTATAGCGATGAAAATCCAGGATGAAACAAACTGCACAGACCAATTTTGCCTGGTCTGCCCGTTGTCGAGGAAACCGAGGCACATCAGGCAGGCTGCCAATCTGGGATAATTCGCGAATGACTGTTGCGCATTCTTTACCCTTGCCCCTGCCCATGCTGACGGCCGATGCCGCTGCGGCAACCGTGCCTGTCGATGCCGGCATGAGCGCAGAGGCGCTGACGCTGGCGCTGGTGGATAGTCTGGCAGCCGGTCTGCCGGAAGGCAGCCGGGCCGAGATCGAAACCGCCTTGCAGTTCGCCAGCGAATGCTATGCCGGGGCAACACTGGGCACGGGCGAGTTGTATCTGGACCACGCCGTGGGCATGGCGCGTGCCTGCGCCGTGCTGAATCTGGATCGTGATGCGCGACTGGCTGCCTTGCTGTTTGGCGTGGCCAGTCTGGCCGAAGCCGAGTTGCAGACGAAAAAGGATTGGCAGGAAGACATCATCACCCGCTTCGGGGCACCGGTGGCGCAGTTGATCGATGGCCTGAAACGCCTGAACATCTTGCGGCCGCTGGCCCACAACCAGCGTGGTACGTCGCCCGAAGCCAGGCTGCAGGCCGAAACCCTGCGCAAGATGCTGCTGGCCATGGTGGAGGATATCCGTGTCGTGCTGCTGCGCCTGGCCAGCCGCAATCAGACCCTGCGTTTCATGACCGGGCATCCCGGTCCGGTGCGCGAACAGTTGGCGCACGAAAGCATGGAAATCTACGCGCCGCTGGCCAATCGCCTGGGTGTCTGGCAGTTGAAATGGGAAATCGAAGACCTTTCCTTCCGCTTTCTTGAACCGGATATCTACAAGCGCATTGCCAAAATGCTGGATGAGCGCCGCACCGAGCGCGAGCAGTTCATCGAAACCACCATGGTGCGCCTCAAGGCCGAAATGGCGGTGGCGGGTATCCAGGCAGAAGTTCAGGGGCGGCCCAAGCACATCTACAGCATCTGGAACAAGATGCGCAGCAAGCGGCTGGAGTTCGATGAAGTCTATGACGTGCGCGCCCTGCGCATCCTGGTGCCGGAAATCAAGGATTGTTATACCGCTTTGAGCGTGGTGCATCAGCGCTGGCAGCCCGTGCCCGGAGAGTTCGACGATTACATCGCCCAGCCCAAGGGCAACAACTATCGTTCGCTGCACACGGCGGTGATTGCCGAAGATGGCCGGCCTTTTGAAGTGCAGATCCGCACGTATGAAATGCACTACCACTCCGAGCTGGGCGTGGCGGCGCACTGGCGTTACAAGGAAAGTGGTCATTCCGAAGAATCCAGTGCGGCGGATCATGCCTACAACGACAAGATTTCCTGGCTGCGCCAGCTGTTGTCGTGGCGCGATGAAATTGCCGACAGCAGTGAATGGATCGCGCATTTCAAGCAGGCGGAGCTCAACGATACGATTTATGTGCTGACACCGCAGGGTCGTGTCTTCGATCTGGCCCGTGGCGCCACGCCTCTGGATTTTGCCTATCGCCTGCATACCGATCTGGGACACCGCTGCCGAGGCGCGCGTGTCGATGGTCAGCTGGTCGCGCTCAATACGCCGCTCAACAATGGCCAGCAGGTCGAGATTATCACGGCCAGGCAGGGGGCGCCCTCGCGCGACTGGCTGAATCCGGCCCAGGCTTATCTCGCCACATCGCGTGCCCGGCAGAAAGTGCGGCAATGGTTTGCCGCGCAGGAGGATGAGGCCCTGCAAAGCCAGGGGCGGGCGCTGATTGCGCGCGAATTGCAGCGCGAAGGACAGAGTCAGTTCAATCTCGATACCTTGGCCAGCCGTCTGCGTTTCAAGTCGACAGAAGAACTGTATCGTGCCGCCGGGCGGGGCGAACTGGGCTTGCGCAACCTGCATCGGGCCCTGCATGGCGAGGCCGATGAGCTGGCGCATGAAGCAGAGGCGGCGCCGGCCATACAACTGCGCCACAGCCGGCGACAGCAAGCCAGCGGCGTGCTGGTGGTGGGCGTGGATAATCTGCTGACCCAGCTTGCGCGCTGCTGCCGGCCGGTGCCGCCGGATGAGATTGCCGGCTTCGTCACGCGTGGCAAGGGCGTATCCATTCATCGCCGGGATTGCCGGACTTTTGAACATCTGGCCGGGCGCAATCCCGAACGTGTCATCGAAACCGCCTGGGGACAGCACAGTGTGTGCGGGCAGAACCTCTACAGCGTGCTGATCGTGGTTGATGCGCTCGATCGTCAGGGGCTGTTGCGTGACATCTCCGAAGTCTTCTCGCGAGAACGGGTCAATGTCAATGCGGTCAAGACATCGACGCGCAATGCCCAGGCGCGCATGTCATTCACCATCGAGCTGCATGGCACGGCGGAATTGCAGCGCCTGCTGAATCTGGTGCATGACGTGCCGGGAGTTATCGATGCCCGCCGTGGCTGATCGATAAGCCCTGCCGAATCGAATGAATCGAATGAATCGAATGAATTGAAACGGAAAGGAAACGAAACATGGAAAAAAGTACGGCAGCGGCCGAAGTCATCGTCAATCTGCCACGTGCTGAGGTCTGGCAACGCTTGCGTGATCTGACCATCCCGCACAAATACGTGCCCGGCCTGCGCGATTGTCTGATGACCACCGAACAACGCGAGGGCGTGGGGGCCAGTCGCCGCGTCTATACCACGTCGGGCATGGAAATGGATGAAACCGTGGTTGAGTGGAACGAGGGCCAGGGCTTTGTCATCAAGCTGCATGACGGTAGCAAACCGCCACCGCCGATCTTTGCCGCCGCCCGCTTTCATTACATCCTGGAAGATGCCGGTGAAGGCAAGACCCTGTTCCGGCCAACCATGACCTACACCATCAAATGGGGTGCGCTGGGGGCCTTGCTCGACAAGCTGTTGCTCAATGTCATCATTCGCAGCAACATGAAGAAAGTCGGTGTGGGCCTCAAGCAATATTACGAAACCGGCAGGCCATCGAACCCGGCATATCGTAAATGAGCGGCACTGCGTGGCGGTGTGCAGAAGCGCGCGGAAGCGCGTGAAGGTCTGCGGAACTGAATGGACGTGAGGGCTGGTGCGGCAACCGGGGTGAGCGCTGAGGCATGGCTGATTCGCTCGTCGGCGGTGAGCGGCACACATCCGCCGCCGCGCCTGCGTCTGTATTGCTTTCCCTATTCCGGCGGCAATGCCGTGGCTTTCGTGCCCTGGCAGCGCGAACTGGCGCCCGCCATTGAACTGTGCGCCGTGCAGCTGCCAGGACGTGGCGCGCGTTATGCCGAACCGGTGTACACCGCGTTCAATGATTTGATTGCTGCGTTGACCGCTGTCGTGCAGCAATGCCAGGCGCAATCCCCGCTGCCGTTTGCTTTCTATGGTCACAGCCTGGGGGCGTTGATGGCTTTCGAGCTGGCCTGTCACCATCACGCCCACGGTTTGCCCCTGCCCGGGCAACTGCTGCTGTCTGGCTGCAATCCGCCGCCTTTGCCAACGCCGATGCCCTGCCTGCACCAGTTGCCGGATGACGAACTGATCCAGCGCCTGCGCAGCTATGAGGGCACGCCTGAGGAAATACTGGGCAACCGTGAGTTGATGGCCCTGCTGCTGCCTACCATCCGCGCCGATTTTGCTCTGGGGGCCGATTATCAACGTCGATATGACGTCCGGCGGCCCACCTTGCCGATGCCATTGAGCGTACTGGCCGGCCGCAGTGATCCGCATGTCACGGTCGAACGACTGCGTGAGTGGCAACGAACAACCCACGGCCGCTACCAGGAACATTGGTTCGATGGCGGCCACTTCTTCATCCAGAAAGCCCGCCAGCAAGTGCTGGCCTGTTTGAAAAAGACGTTGCTGGATTGCGATGCTGGATTGCGAACTGCATGAGTCGTGCGGATTGCCTGGATCGGATCGAATGCATCGATGAACTGCGCATCCGCGCGCGGGAGCGTGGCAATGTGGCAATGTGGCAATGTGGCAATGCGGCAATGCGGCAGAACAACCTGCCGCCAGCGGCTGTCATCGCCCACTGTGTTGCTACGCAGGCAGATTGTCTGCGCCAGGTAGGTCAGCGATAGTGTGCAGGCTGCCCAGGTCACTGTCGCCATCTGTTTGCGAGCCGGGAATCGCACTCAGCAGGCGCTGGGTGTAGGCGTGCTGTGGCTGGCGGTAAAGCGTATCGGCGGCGGCGCATTCAATGGCCTGGCCCTGGTGCATGACCAGGATTTCGTCGGCCATGTGGCGCACCACGGCCAGGTCGTGAGAGATGAAAATATAACTGAGGCCGAATTCGTCCTGTAGGTCCTGCAGCAGGTTGAGTACCTGGGCCTGCACGGAAACATCCAGTGCGGAAACGGATTCGTCGCAGATCAGGATGTCCGGCTTCAGGGTCAGGCAACGGGCGATGGCGATGCGCTGGCGCTGGCCGCCGGAGAATTCATGGGGATAGCGTTCGGCGGCATTGGCGGGCAGGCCGACGCGCGCCAGCAGTTCGGCAGCCAGTTGCTGACGGTGCGCTGCGCTTTCGCCGATGCCGTGGATCAGCATCGGTTCATCGAGTATCTGGCCGACGGTGAAGCGGGGATTCAGTGAGGCGTAGGGGTTCTGGAAAATGATCTGGATGCGCCGCTTGTAATGCTGGAATTCAGCCGCCGACATGGCCAGCAGATCGCGCCCTTCGAACAGGACATTGCCGCCCGTGGCCGGATAGAGGCGCATCAGAGTCAGCCCCAAAGTGGTTTTGCCCGAGCCGGATTCGCCGACAATGCCCAGCGTCTTGCCACGGCGCAGCTGGAAGGCCACGTTATCTACCGCCTTGAATTCGCGCTGGCCGAACAGGCCGTGGCGACTGTAAAAACTTTTGCTCAGGTGGCGCACGTCGAGAATGACGCTGTCGCCTGAGGTGATGCCGCGCTGTCTTTCCTGGCTGTCGTTCTGCGGTGTCTGGGGAGATGGCGAGTCTGCCTGGCGCAGGAAATCCTCGATCACCGGCAGGCGCAAGGGGCGGTGATGCAGGCTGGGGCGGCAGGCCAGCAGGGCGCGGGTGTAGCTGTCCTGCGGCGCGGAGAATACCTGGCGGGTGCGGCCGCGTTCGCGAATTTCGCCATGCCGCATGACGATGAGTTGATCGGCAATGTCATGCACCACGGCCAGATCGTGGGTGATGAACAGCATCGCCATGCGGTGACGGGCCTGCAATTCGGCCAGCAGTTCCAGTATCTGTTTCTGGATGGTAACGTCCAGTGCCGTGGTCGGTTCGTCGGCAATCAGCAGCCGTGGCTGGCAGGCGATGGCCATGGCGATCATGACGCGTTGCTGCTGGCCGCCGGAAAGCTGGAAAGGATAGGCGTCGATCTTTTGCCGTGGTTCGGGAATGCCGACTTCGGCCAGCAGTTCCAGGCTGCGGGCTCTGGCTTGGCGGTGGCTCATGCCCAGATGCAGGCGCAGGACTTCGCCGATCTGGCTGCCGATGGTGAACACCGGATTGAGCGAGCTCATCGGCTCCTGGAAAATCATGGAGATGTCCTTGCCGCGCAGCCGGCGCTGTGCGCCCGGGCTCAGTTCAAGCAGGTTGTGCCCGTTGTAGATGATCCGGCTTGTTGCGTCGATGACGGCATTTTCTGGTGGCAGCAGACCCAATATGGACAGCGCACTGACCGATTTGCCGCTGCCGGATTCGCCGACCAGTGCCACGGTGGTGTTTTCGGCAATATCAAAGCTGATGCCTTTGACCGCAGGCATGGGCGGCTGCCGGCGGCTGCTGCGAAAGCCGATGCTCAGTCGTTCCACCGACAGCAGGGGTGCTGGCGCAGCGTGGATATCGTGTGTGCTGTGCGCAGTGCACGCAGCCTTCACAGTGTTCACGTTGCGTGATTCAGGTGCGGTCGCAGTCATGTTTCATGTCATTTCAGCTTGGGATCAAGCGCATCGCGCAGTGCATCGGTCAGCAGGGAAAACGCCGTGACCAGCACGGCCATGGCGCTGGTGGCCGCCGCCAGCTGCCACCATTTGCCGAGGATCAGTTCGTTCTGCGCTTCGTTGAGCATACTGCCCCAGGAGACGGCATCCACCGGCACACCAAAGCCGAGGAAGGAAAGAATCACTTCCGACTTGATGAAGCCGACCACCAGGATTGATAGCTGCACCAGCGCGACATGGCTGATGTTGGGAAAGATATGCACGAACATGCGGCGCAGATTGGATGCGCCCATGGCGTCGGCGGCCTGCACATATTCGCGGATCTTGTGCTTCATGTATTCGGCCCGCACCAGGCGGAAAACGCCGGTCCAGCCGGTCAGGCCGAGGATCAGCACGATGCTCATCAGGCCCACGCCACGCGGCACCACGGCGGCCACGGCGAGTATCAGCAGCAGATAGGGAATCGAGGTGAAGATGTTGTAGAACCAGTTCAGCAGGTCATCCACCCAGCGTCCGAAATAACCGGCCACGGCGCCCAGCAGCGTACCCAGCGTGGTGGCCAGCAGGGCCGCCATCAGGCCGACGAGAATCGAGGTTTCCGAACCTTTGATGGTTTTTTGCAGCACATCCCGCCCCCATTTGTCGGCACCCAGAGGCAGGGTGAGGCGGCGTTCCTCGGCTGGCAGCGAGCTGCCTTTGGTGATTGGGTCTGTCGTCGCTGGCGAATCTTGCATGGCTGCGCGAATGGCTTGCAAATCCTCCGCCAAGGGATCCATGATGCCGTAGCTGTCAATGGTCTGCGTCATGGTGGCGGGTTGTGCGTGGCGTGATTGCTGCTGTTGCTGCAATTGTTGCCGCAGTTCGGCGATATCGGCTGCCAATGGATCGCGCGGGTTGTCGATCGGGGCGTTGTCATCCGCCGGGGTGGTCTGGCTGGTGTCATCCATAGTCACCGCCGTGGTTTCCGCGTGCAGGAAGCCGGGGGGCGCGTAATTCACGCCGACTTCGCGCGACCAGTCAGCGGCAATCAATCCGCTGGCCGAAGCCAGCATCAGCAGCAGGAAAGCGAGGACGATGCCCAGGCAGATCATGGCCAGCCGGTCGGCGCGCAGACGGCGCCAGGCCAGCATCCAAAGGCCGGCGGATGCATGAAGGCTGGCGTGCGTCATTGCAGTTGCACCCGTGGGTCAACCAGCCGGTACATGATGTCGGCCAGCAGGTTGAAGGCCATGGTGGCGCAGGCGACATACACCGTGATGGCCTTGATGACCGGGAAATCAGCACGTTCAACGGCCATGATGACTTCGCGGCCGATGCCGGGAATCGAGAAAAAACGCTCGATCAGAAAGGCGCCGATCAGCATGGCCGGCAGGTTGGCCATGACGTGGGTGATGATGGGGATGGCCGCATTGCGCAGCACGTGCAGCCAGAGTATGCGGTGTTCGCTCAGGCCCTTGGCGCGCGCGGTGCGCACATAGTCCTGGGAGATTTCATCGAGCATGAAGGTGCGATACAGGCGCAGGTTGGGCGCGATGCTGACGGTCAGGGCAATCAGGATGGGCAGGGCGGCGTAAGTGGCCAGGTTCTGCAACCAGTGCTCGCCCCAGCCTTGCACCGGAAACCAGCCCAGTTGATAGGCAAAGAAATATTGAAAGACGATGATATAGACCAGGATGCTGATCGACATGCCGACCGTGCAGCTGATCATCACCAGTCGATCCGTCAGTGTGCCGCGTACATAGGCCACCGCCAGGGCCAGCGCCACCGAAATCAGCACCTCAAGTATCTGCAGCGGAATCAGCACCGTCAGTGATGGCCCCATGCGGCTGCTGAGGATGCTGCCGACAGATTCACCCGTGCTCCAGCTGACACCGAAATCAGCCGTGAGAATTTGTTGGATGAAGATCCCTAACTGCACCCAGATGGGTTCATCAATACCCAGCTGTTTGCGGATATTGGCAATCTGTTCCGGGCTGGTGATCTTGCCGGCCAGCACATAGGCCGGGTCGCCACCGACCCAGTTGAAGAGAAAGAATACCAGCAGCACCACGCCCAGCAGGGTCGGCAGCATTTGCCACAGGCGGCGGAGGATGAAGGCGGTCATGTCAACGTCTGCTTCAAGGTTTCAAGGTGCCTGCTGGCCGCTGATTTCCGCGAAGAAGGCGCGCGTGGAAGGACCACGTTGCAGGAAGGCGCGCACCATCTCGGCGCCGCTGCGCTCGCCACCGCGTTCCAGAATCTCATGGCGAAAGCGCTGGCCGACGGCCGGATTCAGCAGCTGCTCACCGAACTGCGAGAGCATGTCCAGCGCCAGCACTTCCGACCACATGTAGCCGTAATAACCGGCGCCATAGCCGCGAATGATGTGGCTGAATTGCCCCGGGAATGCTGTGCCGGGAGTATGACCCAGCGGCGTGGCGCTTTCCATTTCTTGCCAGATGGCGAGTGCATTGCCGGCCTGGGGGCCATACACCGTCATGTCGTAGCTGGCGTAGAGATGTTGGCGGGCATAGTGGATGCCCCGGCCAAACCGGCGCGCGGCATCAAGGCGTTGCATCATCTCGGCATCGACGCGCGGGCAGGCCGGTTGGCAGAAGTCGGCCAGACGGCTGACGGTTTCCAGCCGCTGCGCCCAGGCTTCAAACATCTGCGAAGGCGCTTCGACGAAATCACGCTCGACCCGGGTGCCAGCGTGGTCGAGATAGCGGGTGCGCGAGAGCACTCCGTGCAGGATGTGGCCCAGCTCGTGCATCAGGGTTTCCAGCTCGTTGAAGTTCAGGCCCTGGCGATCGAAATTGCTGACCAGCACGGAAATCGGCGTGCGTGGTTGATGCGCAGGCTGGCTCTGCAGCCGGCTGGCGCCGCGCACGGCAAAGGCGGCGGCATGGCTGTATTTGCCTTCGCGTGGGTAAAGATCGAGATAGATTCCACCGAGAAACTCACCGCTTTGAGTATCGCTGACGTCGAAATAACGCACTTCGGGATGCCAGCGGCTGACTTCCTCAGTGGCTTCCTGGAAGCGGATGCCGTAAAGCTGGCTGGCCGTATCCAGCGCCCAGGCCAGGGCGGCTGCTGTGGGAAAGTATTGGCGCAAGGCTTCCTGATCGATGGCGTAGCGCTGTCGCTTGAGGCGTTCCTGGTAATAGCTCACATCCCAGCGCTGCAGCGTGGTTTGCGCCAGCGGCAGGCCCAGATGCTCGGCCTTGGTCTGACGCAATTCCTCCAGGTCGCGCAGTTCGACGGCGCGCACCTGGCTGGCGACATCGTCCAGAAACCGATGCACGGCAGCCGCTGTGCCGGCCATGCGTCGGCGCAACACGAAATCGGCGTAGCTGGGCAGGCCGAACAGTGCTGCCATTTCCTGGCGCAGCGCGATGATTTCATTCAGCACTGCGAGATTGCGCTCACCACCGCGATTGACGAAAGCAAACTGATAACGCTGACGGGCGGCGGCATCTTCGGCGTTTTCCATGAAGGGCACGTAGTCGGGATAGTCGAAACCGAGCAGATAGTTGCCGGCCTCATCGCGCTGGGCGCGCTGCAGATAGCCTGCCGGCAAACCGCGCACTTCGGCAGCGCTGAAACGCAGACGCGTCGGGTTGTCGCGGATATTGCGGTCGAATTCCTGGCGCAGCACTTCCAGTCGTTCGAGGATTTGCGTCATGCGTTGTTTTTTCTCTGCCGGCAGGGCCACGCCGGTATCCTCAAAGGCTTCCCGCAGCTCTTTTTGCAGCCGGGCATCCACGGCATCCGCCGGCTGCACGGCACGCAGGCGCTGGTAGATGGCGCTGTTCTGCAGCAAGGCGCTGCCGAATTTGTTGTATTCCAACAGGCAGTCATCCGCTGCCGCACGCACTGCGGAGTCAGGCGCCACATTGTTGAGCAGATAGACCGGGCTTTCGATGTCTTCCTGGGATATCTGCAGCGTGTTCCAGGCGGCGAGGAAGGCGGCTGAGGCGGTGGCTGTAGCCGTGGTTGCAGCAGCATTTTCCAGCGGCAATTTTTCCAGCGCGGCGACTTGCTGTTGCAACTGCTGCAAACCTTGCTGGCAGACGTGGGGCAGCGTGGCGGCATCCCAGATGGGCAGGTTGGGACGGGGGGCGATGCCGATTTTGGCTGCGGCTGCGAGCTTGGCTTCAGCTGCCGTGGTTGCCGTGACTTCAGTCGCCCCGGCCGTGAGCGGCAGGAGGCAGAACAGGGCGGCTGCGCCCAGGCGAGCCAGCGCGTGCCGGAGCGCTGTGTCCGATGCCAGTGTGAATATCCGTGGCCTTGCTTGTTTCATTTCGTCTCGTCCAGATCCATGTACAGCCATTCGGCGTGCAGTATGGGATGTTTGCGATAGCCGATGACGCGCGGCTGCAAGAGCATGTTGCGCACCCGCGCCAGGCCCAGTCGCCAGGGGGCATAGTATTCGATCAGGCGCGCCATCTGGTGATAGAGCTGATTGCGCTCGGGGCCGTCGGGCAGGCGCTGGCTGGCGGCATACAGGCGATCATATTCCGGTATCTTGATGCAGCCCGCATTGCTCTGGCCGCTGCGCGGGCCGTAGAGCAGCTGCATGAAGTTATCACCATCCGGATAATCGCCGATCCAGCCCGCACTGCGCATCTGCAGCCGGCATTGTTTTTCCAGTTTGATCAGTTCGGGAAAAGGCATTTTCTGCGATTCCATGCGGATGGACAGCGCATGAAAGGCTTTTTGCCACATTTCTTCCTGCTGCCGACCCATGGAATCCGGCCGGCTGGCATAGCGGATGGACAGCGGCTGACCATTGGGCTGACGACGCCAGCCATCCGCGCCCTTGGCATAGCCGTAGCGGTCGAGCAGGGCATTGGCGGTGGCGACATCGTGTGTCACGCTGCTGTGCCAGTCCGCAGCATGGCCGGCCACGCCGGGCGGAATCGGGTAATCCAGGGCAATGGCCTGGCCGTTGCGCACCACGCGGATTTCTTCGGCCACGTCATAAGCCATGGCCAGCGCCCGTCGCAAGGCGATCTGCGGTTTGCCCATACCACCCACCACCGGGTCATTCCATTGCCAGTAGTGATACATGACTTCCATGTCCGGCACCCGTGAAAGCTGGATGCCACGGGCAGCCAGGGCCGGCTTGAGCTGGCTGCCGTCGAGCGCGCGCGGCGCCAGTGGGCCGTCCATGTTCATCACGTCCAGTTCATCATTCTGAAAAGCCAGCCAGCGGGCCTGGTCTTCTTCCATGATGCTGATGACGATGCGCTCGATGGCGGGTAGCGCCTTGCCCTGCATCTGGCGCACGATGCGCTGGGCTGCGGCATCATCGGCTGCCGCGCTGGCGGCAAAATCCCAGGTCAGGCCGTGGTAGTTGGGATTGCGCTCCAGCACGATTTTGGCGCCGCGCTGCCATTGCTTGAGACGAAATGGCCCGCTGCCGACCGGATGATCCATCACCCGCTGACTGAGATCCCCGTAGCGTTCGACCACTTCACGTGCCAGCACGCTCATCCGCGAAAACGCCAGCACATGCAGCAGATTGGGATCGGGCTGCAACAGCTGCAGCTGCAGGGTATAGCGATCCAGCGCACGCAGGCCGGGCACCGTGCGGTCGTAATCGAAATGCCCTGTGCGCTGGGCCTCAAGTGCCAGCGCATCCAGTCCGACAAAACGGTTTTCCACCAGAAAACTGTAAGGCGAGCGTACTTTGGGGTCGAGCAAACGCTGCCAGGAATAGACCACATCGGCCGCCGTCAATTCGCGCTTGGCTCCGGCAAATACCGGATCGGGCGCGAAATGGATGCCTGGCTTGATGGCGATGGTGTAAGTCAGACCGTCCGCGCTGACCTGGGGCATGGCCGCCGCGATTTGCGGCACCAGTCGTGGCGGATTGGCCAGATAGTCATAGGTGAGCAGGGTTTCAAAGACCGCTTCGAGTATCGTGCCCGAGTAGTAATCATGCACCCCGGCCGGATCGAAGCCCGTTGCCGCCGCCGAAAACATCCAGCGCAAGGTCTTCGGCGTTTCCTGGGCCGGTGCCTGCTGCTTTTCCTTGGCGTTGGCCGAGGTGCCAAGGCCGGCCAGCAGGCAGAACAGCAGGCAGAACAGCAGGCGGAAAGAGCGAACCAGAGGTTTCATCTCAAGGCTGGGCCTCAATATCCAGATACATCCATTCCGCGTGCAGGATGGGGTGTTTTTTATAGCCAAGCAGCCAGGGGCGGATCAGCTGGGTACGCTGGCGGGTGAGGTGGAGAATGATGGCCGTGTCGGCTTCCAGTTGGCGGCTCATATGCCGGAAAAGCTCGTTGCGCGGCTCGCCATCGGGAAGTTTTTGCGCGGCTTGATAGAGTGCATCGAATGCCGGCGATTGATAACAGCCGTTGTTGCTCTGGCCGAGGTTGGGGCCGTAGAAATTCTGCATGAAGTTGTCGCCATCTGGATAATCGGCTGTCCAGGCCGAGCCCATCATCTGTATCTTGCAGGATTTGGCGGCTTTCAGATTGTCGGCGAAATTGCTCTTGGGAAACTCGGCGCGGATGCCGATGCGGTCCAGGGATTTTTTCCACAGCTCGTCAAAAGGCCGGGCCGCACCGCTGGCAACGCCCTGGAGGTGCAGGCTGAGCGCGCTGCCATCGGGCAGGCTGCGCCAGCCATCCGCGCCCCGTCTGTAGCCATAGCGGTCGAGCAGGGCATTGGCCAGCGCCGGATCGAAGGGCAGGCTGGAACGATAGGTGGGATCGTGGCCCACCACGCCGGCCGGAATAGGCATTTGCGCGCGCACGGCCTGGCCCTGGCGGATCACGCGGATTTCTTCGTTGAGGTCATAAGCCATGGCAATGGCGCGGCGCAGGGCGATTTTTTCCTTGCTGAAACCACCCACCACCGGGTCTTGCATGTTGAAGAAGGTATAGGTGATTTCCGGGTCGGTGGCGCGTTGCAGCTGCACGCCCTGCTGGCGGAAGGCCGGACTGAGCTGGTTGTTCTGCAGCGCTTCGCCGATGAATTGCTGGGGCACATTGACCACATCGAGCTGGCCGCTCTTGAAGGCCAGCCAGACGGATTGCGGCTCTTCGATGATGCTGATTTCGACGCGGCCGATTTGCGGCATGGACTTGCCCTGCATGTGCTGGATGAGTGCCTGATCCTTGGCGTATTCATCGGCAGACGGCTGAAATTGCCAGATGAAGCCGCGATAGCCGGGATTGGCGGTGAGCACGATGCGGTTGCGGCGCTTCCATTCCTTGAGCTGATAGGCGCCGGTGCCGACCGGATGCGCAATGATTTCCTTGCCATAGGTTTCGACCACTTCCCGCGCCAGGGCGCCAAACGGCGTGTGCGCCATGATGTAGCTGAAATTGGGGTCGGCCGTCTTGAGCTGGATGCGCAGCGTGTAGCGATCCGGCGCGCTCAGGCCGGCAATGGGCCGGTCGTAGTCGAAGCGCCCGCTTTGCCGGGCTGCGGCAGCCAGCTCGTCCAGTCCGACAATCTTGTCTTCGAGTATGAACTGCCAGGGCGAGCGCAGCGCCGGGTCCATGAAACGCTTGAAGCTGTAGATGAAATCTTCGGCTACCAGTTCGCGCGGCTGGCCGCGAAAAGCCGGGTCGGGCGTGAAATATATGCCGCGCCGCAGCTGAAAAGTGTAAGTCAGGCCATCGGCGCTGATTGTCGGCAATTCCTGCGCTGCCATGGGGGCCAGTCTGGCCGGACGGGCGAGGTAATCGTAAGTCAGCAGCCGCTCGAAAATCGCTTCGCTGACGATGTTGGAATACAGGCTGGCAAAGGCGGCCGGATCGAAACCGTCTTCTGCCGCCGGAAAATACAGGCGCAGCACCTTGGCGGGGTCGGCGCCGACAGCAAGCGCGGTTGTCGATATGCCGCAGAGCGCGCCTGTCAGCAAGGCCATCACCAGCGTCAAAAGGGTCTTGCGTATGCCATGCAGGCCGCACCATGCCCGCAAAGTCAGCGTCGCGTTCGGCAGACAGGCAGGTTGCCGGCAGAAAGTGGAATGACTCACCGCGTGCTCCTCGTCATGAGTGCTGTTGAAACTGCCTGGACGTGGCAGCCGAAGCCGTAAGGGTTCAGCGTTTTTTGCGCGTTTTGCTGGCCGCACGTTTGGGAGATTTTTTGCTTCTCGCCTTGCTGACTGATTTGTTGCCTGACTTGGCGGATTTGTTTGCCTTGGGTTGTCTGGTTCGTGCCTGCTTGCTTCTGGCCTTGGCCTTGGCCTTGCCGGTGGCAGTTGATTTGCCGCGCGCCGCGCGGGTGGGTTCGGCCGGTGCCTTGAAGTCATTCAGCACTTCCTGGGTCAGCTGGGCGCCTGCGCCGGGCACCAGCAGCCGGGTGCCCGGATGCACGCGGGTACGCCCGCCAATGCCGTTGATCTGGCGAAGCCGCGCGGTGCTGATGTGAAAGCGCGCAGCGATGCGGTCGAGCGATTCACCTTTTTTCAGCACATGGGTGGTCCAGTTGCTCAATGGTTTTTCGCTGGCTTCGTGACGTTCGAGATTGAGCAGGAATGTGGCGACTTTTTCGGTGGGCAGGACGATGGGCGTGTCGGTGTTTTCCGGCATGACTGGCCGGTTGTAGGCCGGATTCAGGGCAATGAATTCGCTGAGTGGCATTTCTGCCAGCTTGGCGGCCAGGCTGATGTCCATGCTGGCCGGCTTGTCCACCGTGTCGAAGTAGGGCTGGTTGGGAATCGGCTCGATTGTCATGCCGAACAGGGTTGGATCGGCGATGATGTTTTTCAGCGCCTGTAGTTTGGGCACGTAATAGCGTGTTTCATCGGGCATTCGCAGACTGGCGTAATCAGCTGGCAGTCCCTGGGCCAGATTGCGGCTGATGGCACGCGCCACGGCAAATTCACCCCAGTTGTAGGAAGCCAGGGCCAGATGCCAGTCGCCGTGCATTTCGTAAATGTTCTGCAGATAATCGAGCGCAGCACCGGTGGAGGCAATGATGTCGCGGCGCTGGTCATGCCACCAGTCCTGGCGCAGGCTGTAATTCTTGCCGGTCGATGGAATGAACTGCCACAGCCCGGCGGCCCGGGCGGATGAATAGGCCATCGGGTTGTAGGCGCTTTCCACCATGGGCAGCAGGGCCAGTTCGGTCGGCATACCGCGTTTTTCCAGTTCGCCGACGATGAAGTAGAGATAAGGCCGGCTGCGTCGCAGGAGTTCCTTGAGCATTTCCGGGCGGTTCAGATACCAGGCCTGGCGTTCGGCAACCAGCGGGCTGTCCAGGTCCGCCATGGAAAAACCGTTGCGCACGCGCTGCCAGAGATCGGCCTGATGCGCAGTCAGGTCGATGGTTTCCAGATGCGGCAGGGCATTGTGCATTTCCAGCGGTGGATTGTTGATGGCCCGCAGATTGGTTGCCGGCTGTACGGCCGGTTGCTGCAGCGGAAGATTCAGGCTGTGGGGTGGGGCGGGCGTCAGGAAGGACGGCGTGGCCGGCGCCGACAGTTCCAGTTCGTTATCCAGTTGCAGTTCGGGGGCAAGCGGTTGAACCGGCAGTCGCCTGGCCGTTGTGATGGGGGCCTTGTTGCTTGCCGGCTGCGCATTGGGCAGCGGGGTTTCGGCCTGTGCGCACAGTGCGCCGGACAGCAGGCAGAAAACCAGGCAGCGAAACAGCGAGCGGGGAGTCAGGCGCTTGATGGGCGGAAAAGTCATGGCCCAGAGGGCAGCGTCAGCCAGTCAGGAAAGCGGCGAATCTTAGCGAAGCCACCGGAATGCGTCAAATGATGAGGGGCAAGACGGTATGCGTGAAGTTTCCGGGGGTAAAAGGCAGCGGACGATTTGCCGCACGGTGTCCAGGCGATCAATTGATCGCCTGAACGGCAGGTCCCGCTGTGCTGCCCGAGTGGCCGCTAGCGGTTGTCGTCTGCGGGCCTGGCCGGTTGGCCAAAGCTCAGGGTATAGAAAATGTCGAGCGCGTTGTCGCTGCCGGCCCGGCCGATGAGAGCGAGGTGGCGGCCGAGGCTGACGGTCAGCTTGACGATGCTTTCGGCCTTGCCGAGAACCTGTTCATAAGACAGCAGGACATGCGAGGACAGGCGTTTGCCGACAGTGAAAATCTGCTGATCGGTTGCGGCTGGCGTGTTGCCATTGCCGGTGAGGCGGCTGGTGGCCTGGCGCTGCCCATCGAGGCTGCCCTGGCGGATGCCGAGTTCATCCACGCCAAAGCGGTGGCGTATCTGCTGCATGAGATTGCCGGCATCATTGCCCAGCAGATCACCGGCGGCGGCCAGCAAGGTGGTGGCATCGCTCATGCTCATTTGTTCCGAGCCGTGGCCAAGTACCAGCCAGGCGAGTTTTTCGGTTTCTGGCAGCTCGGGGTCGGAAATCAGGCGAACCAGTGGTTTTTGCGCCGTGCCGCTGACCTGTACGCCGGCATCCACGCTCAGCTCCTTGCGCGTGGCGCGTATGTCGAGGCCGGGATTGTCGAGCAGGCCATCAAAGCGAAGAATGCCTCGGTCGAGCGCCAGCGTTTGACCGTAGGCCGTAAAACGGCCTTCCCGGGTATGGATGCTGCCGCTGGCGCGGGGCATGTCGCGGCCTGTGGCACTGAGGCGCAGCGTGCCGGCCAGGTGACTGCTCAAACCGGCCCCGTTGAACAGGAAATGCGGGCCCAGATCGGCCTGGATATCGACATCCAGGCGTGGCCGGAAAGGCGGCGTGGCTGCAGGGTCGCCGGGGCGCGTGATCGTGACATCGTCCGACAGACGCGGCGTGCCGGCGCCTGCCAGCTGCCAGTAGCCGGCATCGGCCCGCAGTTGTCCCCGTGCGCCCAGTGTGCCGGCCTGCCATGACAGGCGGCCATTGCCGGAAAGCAATAGCCACTGGTCGCTGCGCTGCCAGGCTCCCAGTCGTTCGAGTCGGACATCCAGCCAGCTCTTTTGCTGGGCTGCCGCCAGGCGGGGTGATGCGGGTGCGGGGGCCAGTGAAGCCAGTGGTATTTCGCCGCTGATTTCCAGCCGGCCGGGGCGGCTGGTCAGTGCTTCGATGGCAGCCTTGCTGCTGCCACGCAGCAGAGTGCGTGGAGCCGGTTGCAAGGGGCTGTCGAAAGCGAAGCGGCGGATGCGCAGCAAATTGTCCTGCAGTTCGGCCAGCAACTCGCCGCGTGCGAGTTGCAGACCTTGCTCGGGCAGTTGCAAGGCCAGTTGTTCGCCACGAATCTGTCCGCTGCCGCTGGGCTGCTGTGGGGTGCCGCCCAGCTGCAGTTCGCCGTGCAGGCGGCCTGCGCTCTGCCAGCCTTCGCCGATCAGTTCCGCCAGCCAGCTCAGATCGCTGATGTCGCTGCGCAGCCGGGCCTGCCAGGGTTCCTTGCCGGCGATATGCCAGAGATCCTGCATACGGGCCTGCAGCTGGCCGTCGAGCTGTCCCAGGCGGCTGCCTGTGGCTTGCAGCGTGGCGTGAAGCTGGCGACCGGTGTTCTCGGCGTGCAGGCTGGCTTGCCAGTCGAGGGTTTCACCTGCCAGTTGCAGTGGGCCCAGTTGCCAGCTGTTTTTTTGCAAGGCCAGCTGCAGCGGTGCGGCCTGCAGCAGACGAAAATTGCGGCTGCGCTCCTTGCCCTGCAGGCGGGCTTCCTGCAGTTCGCCCTGCCAGGTCTGCTGTCTGGCCGACCAACCGCCATGGGCGCGCAGTTGCAGATGGTTGCCGTCGGCCAGGTTGCCGCTGATCCGCAGTTGATGCGCGCCAGGATTGCCGCTGGCGTGTAGTTGCAGTTGCCGCAACAAGGCGGCCCGCTCGGGCAGGTCGAGCCGGTCCAGGGTGAATTCGAGCGCCAGCGGCGCATCGCTCTGTCGTCCCGCCTGCAATTGCAGCGCCAGTCCGGCCAGCTGGAATTTTTCCGGCCAGCCCAGACGTTCGCTGTGCAATTGCAGGTTCAGCGTCGCCTGCTGCGGGCTGCCGCGCACCTCGGCCTGTCCGTGCAGACCACCTTCGATGCCGTAAGCGGCCAGTTGCGGTGCCTGCAACGATAGTTGCAGATGACTGTCGGCCGTGCCGTAGTTGCCGCGTACGCGCAGTCGGTTGCTGCCGGCGCTCAGGTCGATCGCTGCATCGGCAATGATTGGCCAGGCCAGATCGAGACGGGCCTGACCTGCCAGGGCTTGATTGGCGAACTGGCTGTCGTGCAAGGCAAGTTGCGCGTTGATCCGGGGTTGGGGTTGCAGTTGGCCGCTGGCCTGCAGTCGGGCATTGAGGTGAATGGCCGGCCAGCCGGCAAGTGTGACGAAAGCGGCCGGATCGAATTGTCGAAGTTCGCCAGCCAGCGAAAATCGGCGTGGTGTGGCCAGCCCCAGCGCACCGTGCAATTGCAGTGCGGCGCGGCCGGCCTGCAGGTGCAGCTGGCGGATGTCGAGTTGCTGTTCGTCGCGTCGGGCGTCGGCCAGCAGTTGCATGTGCGCATCGCGCAGATCGAGATGCAGGCTTTGCTGCTGGCGGGCGAGTGTGGCCTGGAGGATGCCGTTCAGCCGGCTGGGCTGCAGCATACCGAGAATTTTCTGGGCATTCAGCTGGCGGGCGCGCAGGTCAAGTTGCAATTGTTGCCTGTCTGTCTGCCAGTCGGCCTGTCCTGTCAGTTCGCCACTGTCCGGCAGCCTGGCCAGCAGCTCGCTGAAGTGGAGCCGTTCGGCTTGCCAGTGCAGTTGGCCGCTGAGGCTGTGCAGGGGAATATGCTGGCTATCGAGCGGGCCGGGCTGGCTATTGTCGAGTCTGAAACTGCCGGCAATGGCCGCGTCTTGCGGGGCCAGTTCGAGCTGCAGCGCGAGCAGCGCCTGCGGGGCGTCGACCTGCCAGGCGGCGGGATTGAGCTGCGTGAAATGCAGTTGCGCGCGGGCAAATGGTTGCGCGGCAAACGGTGTCAGCAGCAGTTGTCCTTGACCGTGCAGTGGCTGGGCGGGCGGGTGGCCGGTCGCCGTGCCGGATTGGGCGCTGGCATCGGCCAGCAGTTTGAGGTCGATGCGTTCGAGCGTGCCGCTGGCGGCGATGGCCAATGTCAGCGGGTGGGCCTCCAGCTGTCCCTGGAGCAGGATTGCACCACGGAGGGCAAAAGGTGGCCGGCTGGCCAGTTGCAAGGCTTTGTCGAGGCTGACCGCCAGTGTGTCATGGCTGAATGACAGCCGATCGATACGGTGCTGCGCGGCATCGCTGTGCAGGCGCATCTCGATTGTCCTCGCCAGCAGATGCTCATCCAGATACAGCGCGGCCAGTTTGAGTTGTTCGATCTGTATGGGCAGGGGCGGCCGCAAATCTTCGGGCAGGCTGGCCGGCGTGTCGTCATTCGCCAGATGGACTGTGAGTCGTGACGCCAGCAGTTTGCGGATGGCCAGGCGGGGCGTGGCGCGCAGCAGGGCGCCGGGCGACCAGTCCAGCTGGAGCTCGTCGATGGCCAGTTGCCAGCCGTTATCTGCGGCTTGCCAGCGCAGGTGTTCGATATGGATCGGCCCAAGCAGCCTGCCGCGTGCGCCGGTGGCCTGCAAGCTTGGCACAAACTGCTGCGCCACGCGGAGTGCGGTCTGCAGACCGGCTTCGCTGGCCAGCAGCCAGGCGGCCAGAGCGCTGGTCAGCAGCGCGAGGATGAGCACAAGACCGGCAAGGCGGCGCATGAGGGCGGGCATCAGAAAGGGATGGCCAGGGAAAAGTGCAGCTGCAGACTATGGTTGCGCTGACCATAGGCAAGATCGGCGCCGATCGGCCCGGCCGGACTGCGCCAGCGCGCACCCAGACCATAGCCCACTGCATAACGAAAATCGCTCCATGAATTGCTGACATTGCCGGCATCGACGAAACCGGCAATGCCCCAGTCGCGCCATTCATCGGCCAGCCAGTGAGTGTATTCGACACTGAGCAGACCCAGATAACGGCCGCCCACGGTGGCCGAGCCTTCTTTGATGCCCAGACTTTGATAGGCATAACCGCGCAGCGTGCCCGCACCGCCGGTGCGGAACAGGTAGTCCTGCGGTATGCGCTGGCTGGCGCCCGCCCGGGTGTGGCCGAGTTCGCCGCGCAGCAGCAGCTGGTCGCGCTGTCCGATGGGCAGATAGTGCTGGATGCGGGCGGCAAGACGCAGGAAATTGGTATCAGAGAGCAGACCACGCAAGGCGCCGCCGGCCTGGGCCTGGATCACGGTGCCCGCGCGCGGTTCGATGAGGCTGTCGAGTCGGCGCCAGGTCCACATCAGGTTGGGGATGAGGGCATGGTTGGTGCGCGCGGCAGCACCTTCCGGGGCGCGGCGTTCCTGTTGCCAGTTGAGCGAGAACAGTTGTTCGATGCTGCCGCGCCGCTGCTGTGCCTGCGCGCCGATGGCCTGGCGCACGGTGCGCAATCCCTGAATATCGCTGATTTCATGCAGCACGCCCAGGCTGAGGCGGCGGTTGTGGGCATCGGGGGGCAGGAAGATGTCGGCGTAGAGCAGCTGGCGTTTTTGCTCCAGACGCAGACCGCTTTGCAGATCCCAGGCCTGGTTGGCGAAATTTGGTGTGGCATAGGCGAACTCGCCGCGCAGACCGGTGTTGGAACTTGCGCCAGCGCCCAGACTGATGCGATGCGCTGGTTTTTCATGCAGGCTCACGCTGACGATGGCGGGCAGGCTATCCGGCTCCGGCGCGCTGCCCGTTGCGGCATCGGCCACGGCAGCCCTCACCGTATCCACGGATGCGTCGGCAGATGCCGCATCGCCAGCATCGTCTGCCGGCGTGTGGTCGCGTTGCAGCCTGACTTCGGCGCGGCTGAAGTAGGGGCTGGCCTGCAGGGCGGCCTGCAATTGGTCAAGATCGGCAGCGCGATAGCGCGCGCCTGGCTGGATGTTGCGGTTGTAGTGCGCGATCAGCGAAGGCGGGTAACGGGTCAGACCGCTGATGACGAGTGGTGACTGCGCGTAGAGATAGCGCGGCCCGCTGTCGTAATGCAGGGTCAGTGTCGCGGTTTGTGTGTCGGCATCAATCTGCGCCTGGCTGTCGAGCAGACGGCCTGCGGGATGGTCCTCCGCCAGCAGTTGCGCCAGCAGGGCTTGCTTGGCATCGTTCCAGGTCGCCTGGCGGAAAGGCTGGCCCACCGGCAGGCGCCAGTCGGCCAGCAGTTTTTCGCGGCGGACGGCGGCAAGCGGGCCGTCGATGCGGATAGCGACATGGCTGATCCGGGTGCGCGGCCCCGTCTCGATGGTCAGTCGCAGGGGCGGCCCGCCGCGTTCGTCGTCAGCCGGTCGGGTGAAATTCAACTGGGCATTGAAATAGCCTTCGGTGGCGAGAATTTCTTCAACCAGGTTGCGCAGCCGGCGCGTGCTCATGGTTTCTTCGGGTAGATGCGGCGCAATCAGCTGGACGATTTCCGGTGCGGCATCCAGTTCGATTCTGGCCAGCGCGGGGGCGGGCAGGGCCAGCAGTACGATCAGCCAGGGCAGTCCGCGCCGGAGTGTCCGCAGGGTCCATTGGAATGAAGACGAGCCGATGCGCATGATGGCCGCACTTTTCGGTCACTAGCTGCTGGCCGGCGGTGTCGGCGAGGCGGCGGACGGCGTGGCCGGCGCCGATGGTGTTGGTGCAGGCGGCTCGGCGGCAGTCTGTGCGCGTGGTGGCAGCACGAAGCAGCGCGGATTTTTGCGCAGGCGTTGCCAGAGGGCATCGGCCAGCGGGCCGCTGTGGTCGAAATGGATGTCGCGGGCGCGCATGGCGGTGCGCAGGGCCAGGGTGAAACTCACCAGCAGGTTGGTGCAGCCGAAAGTCAGAAAACCGAGGATGCCCCAGGCAATCAGCGCGGGCGACAGATCAAAGCCATAACCGACCAGGGTGTAGCCGAAGTTGGCCGAGGAAAACGCGATATGGCGAATGTCGATCGGCAGACCGAGGATGATGCCGATTACGCCGGTCGAGCCCAACATGCAGCCGAAAAGAAAATTTCCCATGATGCCGCCGAGGTGGTTTTCCAGATAGGTGCCGACTTTTTGCGCGTGCGCCGGGTTGCTGCCCAGCAGTTTTTTCAGCCAGCGCAGGCGGGCCACGCGCAAGCCGATGTTGGCGTAGGCCGCGCGGTTGTCGAAATAACCGCTGATCAGGCCGGACAGGTACAGATAGAAGCCAGCGATGGCCGCATGGGGTACCGCCCAGGAAAAAATATCCAGGTCGTTCAACAAATGCGCGCCCTGGTCGCGGCTGATCAACGGGCTGCCCAGCCAGTTGCCCAGGCCGTAGCTCAAGGCAATGGCCACCGGCACGGCAACCATGACGTTGCCGGCAATGGCGGCCATCTGGCTGCGGCAGACTGCGGCAATCACATCGACCAGACGTTCCATGTCCGCATTGCGGTTGAGCTTCAGGTCGCCGAGCAGGCCGGCCAGCGTCTGCGCCGTCATGGCCGGCTGCTTGGTCGCCACGGTCATGCCCAGCAGGTAGATGATGACGAAACCCAGGCCATAGATCATGCTGTAGATGAAGGCGCGATTGAACAGCGACAGATCGAGCGGGCCGGCCATGATTTTCAGCAAGGCCATGATGGCGATGAAAACCCCCGCACCACCGGCGGACCACCACATGTGGCGGTAATCGCTGGCGGTTTCGCAGATGTAATGCTCGCCCGAGCTGGCGGCGTTTTCGGTGACGCGCACGGCCAGCAGGCTGGAGAGCTGGCTTAGATAGAAGCCCAGACTGTTGCGCCGGGTCTGCGCCAGAAAGGCCGTGCGGGCGAACTCTCCCCAGGCATTCAGCGCTTCGGGGCCGAAGGCGGCCTGCTGGCTGGCGGTGAGGATGGTCACCAGTTCTTGCAGACGTTCCAGGCTTTGCTGGCTGCGCACCAGCAGATAGGACAGATGCAGGCTGGTACCGATGCTGCGGGCGCGCTTGCGGATGCGCTGCAGGGTTTCCATGCACTGATCGGTGATGACCATCAATTGCTTGCCATCATCCGCCGAGACGCTGGCATCATCCAGCGACTTGCGATAGGCATTGACGAAATCCAGCGCTTCGGCCGAGAGCGCCACGAAGCGCGGCAGATTGTCGTCGAAATTGGTGGAGGCCCGCATCAATTCACTATCCACACCCAGACCGCTGATGCGGTGGGCCAGCAGCAGCACGGCATCGAGCATCTGTTCCTGTATTGGACGCCAGCCAACATCGTGCAGTTCGCTGGCCGTGGTGATCAGACGCCAGAAACGCTGCGAGCAATCTTCAGGAATCTGTTCCAGCCATAGCCAGTCATTGGGCCGGTCGTAAATCAGTTGCAGGCAGTCCTTCAGGCGGCGCTCATCGCTGACTTCCGGCAACAGCCGGCTGCCGAGTATGCGTCCCCATTCGGAAAAGAAACCCGTGCCCGGCAGGATGCCGCTGTCGGTGAAGAAAGTGATCAGCCGCCGTTCGGCGACGAAGTGGATGACATGGCGGCGGAAGGCAGCGCGCAACTCGGGATCGGCATCCAGCCGGTCGAGCATCCGCCGGTAACGCAGGATGAAGTCGTCGCGGCGATTTCCGGGGCGCAGCACACCCACCAGACGACGCAGCAACTCCAGCGTGTTGGCTTCGGGTTGGCGGAAACTTTCCAGTGCATCGTGCAGTGGATCGGTACCCTTGGGCGGCCGGGACAGCAGGCGGCGGAAAAAATTGAATAGGCGTTTCATGGCAGGCTCACCCGACCGGCGTGACGTTCTTGCAAGCGCCAGGCAGAAAATACGGGTGATGGCATAAATTCGAATGGGCCGGCCATTTTATCTGTCTGGCGTCCAGACAAGGGCGAGAAAAATCTTCGTGCTGGGCTTCCTTGATTGAGCCGTCTGCCGACCCCGGCCGATGGTGTTTCTCTGGCTTTCTGCGGGCGGTGCGCCGCGCACGCTTTGCCGCGCCAGCCGGCGGGGTGCTTCCCGCTTTTTGGGGGCTGTGGGAAAATGCGCGATTTTCATCGCCACCACCTGCCATGCCTTTGTTGCGTCTGCTGAAAATCGTTCGCATCGCCAGTCGTCATGGTCTTGACCAGATGCTGCTCGAACACGCGCCCAACGGACGCCTGCTCAAGCTGGCCAATGCTGGTCAGTTCTGGCGGCGTGGCAGTGCCCAGCTGGCCTTGCCGCGTGCCGTGCGCCTGCGTCTGGCACTGGAGGCGCTGGGGCCGATTTTCGTCAAGTTTGGCCAGATTCTGTCGACGCGGCGCGATCTGTTGGCGCCGGACATCGCCGAGGAACTGGCCAGATTGCAGGATCAGGTGCCCCCTTTTCCGACGGACGAGGCTGTGGCCGTGCTGGAAAAAGCCTATGGCCGGCCAGTGGATGAGGTCTTTGCGCATTTCGAGCGCGTGCCGGTGGCTTCGGCCTCGGTGGCCCAGGTGCATTTCGCCACCTTGCACGAAGCAGACGGCGGTCATCAGGTGGCCGTCAAGATTCTGCGGCCAGACATCCGCGCCACCATCCGGCATGACATCGAATTGCTGCAGGCCGGTGCCCTGCTGCTGGAAAAGGTCTGGGCCGATGGCCGCCGTCTGAAGCCGCGCGAAGTGGTGGCCGAATTCGAGAAATATCTCTACGACGAACTCGATCTGATGCGCGAAGCCGCCAATTGCTCCTTGTTGCGGCGCAATTTCAAGGATTCGCGGATTCTGCAGGTGCCCGAGGTGTATTGGGATTTCTGCCATGAAACGGTGATGGTCATGCAGCGTATGCAGGGCACACCGATCAGTCAGATCGACAGTCTGCGCGAGCAGGGCATTGATCTCAAGCAGCTCTCGAAGAATGGCGTGGAGATTTTCTTCACCCAGGTCTTCCGCGATGGTTTCTTTCATGCTGACATGCATCCGGGCAATATTTTCGTTGCGCCGGGGGGCAAATATGTGGCGCTGGATTTCGGCATCGTCGGCACGCTGTCGGATATCGACAAGAATTATCTGGCGCAGAATCTGCTGGCTTTCTTTCAGCGCGATTACAAGCGCGTGGCCGAAGCGCATATCGAATCTGGCTGGGCGCCGCCGGGCACCCGGGTCGATGAGCTGGCGGCCGCTGTGCGCGCGGTCTGCGAGCCTTTCTTCGACCGGCCACTGAGCGAGATTTCCTTTGGCCGCGTACTGTTGCGCCTGTTCCAGACTTCGCGGCGCTTCAACATCGAAGTGCAGCCGCAACTGGTGCTGCTGCAGAAAACCCTGCTCAACATCGAGGGACTGGGCCGCCAGCTCGATCCCGAACTCGATCTGTGGACCACGGCCAAGCCGTTTCTCGAACGCTGGATGAGCGAGCAGATGGGCTGGCGCGGGCTGGCCGCCAATCTCAGACAAGAGGCGCCGCAGTGGGCCAAACTGCTGCCCGCCCTGCCGCGTCTGCTGCAACAGACGCTGGTCGCCGTCGAGAAGCGCGAGCAACGGATGGATGAACTGCTTGCCCTGCAACGCTCATTGGCGGCGGTCCGCCGCAGCAGGCGCTGGGCCTGGGTCACTGCTGCACTCAGCGTGCTGGTGATGGTTCTCTTCCTGCTGCTGTGAATGCGGTCGGCCCGCCGCCTGCGCTCCCGCCTTTCGCCTTGCCTCATCCCGCTGGTTTTCCAGTTCTCACTTTCCACCTTCTTACTTCATACGCCTATGTTGCTGTGGTTCGTCATCCTCTACCTGATGATTTCGGTTGGCATCGGCTTGCTGGCGGCGACCCGTGTGCACAGCGCAAAGGATTTTGCTGTCGCTGGCCGCAGTCTGCCCCTGCCGGTCGTCACCGCCACCGTGTTTGCCACCTGGTTCGGCGCCGAGGCGGTGTTCGGCGTGTCCTCGACGTTTGTCACCGAGGGCCTGACCGGCGTGGTCGCCGATCCTTTTGGCTCGTCGCTGTGCCTGGTCTTTGCCGGCATCCTGTTCTCGCGCTATCTCTACAAGCTCAACATCATCACCCTGGGCGATTTCTATCGTATGCGCTACAGCCGCAGCGTCGAACTGCTGACGACGATCTGCATCGTGGCTTCCTATCTGGGCTGGGTGGCCGCGCAGATCAAGGCGCTGGGGCTGATCTTCTTCGTGCTCACCGACGGTGCAATCAGCCAGCAGATGGGCATGATCCTCGGTTCGCTGATCGTGCTCACCTACACCACTTTCGGCGGCATGTTTTCGGTGGCTTTTCTCGACTTCGTGCAAATGGCCGTGTCCATGGGCGGTCTGCTGTTCATCGCCTGGACGGTCAGCGGCAAGGTGGATGGCGGTGCGCCGGCCATCATCGATCACGCCCGCCTGGCCGGCAAACTGGATTTCTTTCCCGAACCGGACCTGCTGAAGTGGGTGGCTTTCATCGGCACGGGAATGACCATGATGCTCGGCTCCATTCCGCAACAGGACGTCTTCCAGCGCATCACCTCGGCCAAGAGTGAAAAAGTCGCGCTGTCCGGTTCCATCTTCGGCGCCTCGATCTATTTCTGCTTTACTTTCGTGCCGATGTTTATCGCCTATTCGGCCATTCTCATCGACCCGGCGGTCTTCAATCCGCTGCTGGATGCCGACAGCCAGTTGATGCTGCCCACCCTGGTGCTGCAATACACGCCGCTGGTGGCGCAGGTATTGTTCTTCGGTGCGGTGCTTTCGGCCATCATGAGCTGTTCTTCGGCCACCCTGCTGGCACCTTCGGTGACTTTTGCCGAAAACGTGATCCGTGGTTTCAGGCCCGGCATGAAGGACCGGGAATTCCTTTGGGTGATGCGCCTGACCGTGGTCGGCTTCACCCTGCTGGTGCTGGTGTTTGCGCTGAATACCAATGCGTCGATTTTTCACATGGTGGAAAGTGCTTACAAGGTGACGCTGGCCGGCGCCTTCGTGCCCTTGATCGCCGGCATTCTCTGGAAGCGCGCCACCACGCAGGGAGCGCTGGCCGCCATCATCGGTGGGCTGCTGTCCTGGCTGATGATCGAGTTGCTGATTGCCGACGGCAGCGGTGCCAGCGCCGGCATCTATGCCTATGCCCTGATCGGTGATGACGCCGTGCCGCCGCAACTGATCGGCGTCTGCGTCTCGGCGCTGGGCATGGTGCTGGGTTCGCTGCTGCCGCAGAAAATCGGTCACAAGGTGCCGGGCCGTCCGTTGCACGAACTGCGGCACCATGCGGCCAGCCAGACCCACCACGTGAGTTCTCGCCATCACCATCATCCGCATTGAAAGCGAAAGCAGCGCATATAACCAGATGAGACGTGCGAGGCGAGGCGACTGCTGTCAGTATGTCATCTGTAAGGAAAAGCCGACTTTTGTTTGTCTATCCTATGTACTAGGATATAGCCCTTGAGTAAGAGTTTGGGCGCGGGCGGGATGACCGTACTGACAGACAGTGTGCGTTAGTGATGCTGGTCGGCGATGCGATCAGCGGATGAGTCTGTCGGGCCCGGACTGGGGACATGGTGCACGCATTGCGCGTGGGAACGGATCAACAGGGTCATGCGATTCAGTCAGTCTTGCATGGGTAGGGCGATAGAGCTTGCTGTCTGCAGGCGGAAGCCATGACGGACAGTCTGCGTCTTGCCGTGCCTTCGCCCGGCTGCCGGCAAAGCCTGCTGGCGGTGGCCGTGCTGGCGTGCCTGGGAACCCTGCCTGTCGCCCGGGCCGCCAGCGAAGTTGATTCCGCAATCGACAGGCAGGCAGATCAGCCTGCGGCCACGGCAAGCAAGCAGAACAAGCAGCTGGAAGAAGTCATCATCACTGCACAGAAGCGTCAGGAGTCGTTGCAGCAGGCGCCGCTGGCGGTGAGCGCGCTGACTGAACGCGATCTGGAAGTGCAGCGTATCGACCACCTGATGAATCTTGGCAATGTCCTGCCTTCGCTGGTGATGGTGCCGTTTACCGGCAATCGCGCCGCGCCCAACATGACCATACGCGGCATGGGCAATATCGATTCACAGATCACCAAGGATGGCGCCAATGGCATCTACATCGATGGTGTGCCGGTCGGTCGCATGGTCGGGCTGGCGGCGGACATCTGTGATCTGGAACGGATCGAGTTGCTGCGCGGGCCGCAGGGCACGCTGTATGGCCGCAATACCACAGGTGGTGCAATCAACTTCATCACTGTCAGGCCGGACAAGGCACTGTCCTTCTCACAAGGGCTGACGCTGGCAAATGATGGCCTCTGGAGCAGTAAGACGCGGCTGAATCTGCCATTGACCGAAAACCTGTATACCCGTCTCGCCTATACCCGCGCCAAAACGGATGGCTGGGTAAAAAACAGTCATCCACAGCCGGACCAGATCAATTTCAACGAGGACGACAAGGAAGCCGTGCGCTGGACTACCCGGCTCCTGGTCAATGATCGACTGACGGCGGATCTGAGCCTGGATCACTCGAAGATGGTCTATGGCAATGTGTTCTTCCAGCGTGTTGCCGGCCCCACGGCTGTGCCGGGTCGGCAGACCTCGGCCAATCCCGTCCTGGGCTTGCGTCCTAGCCGGCTTGTCGTGGCCGGGCATCAGCTTACCCTGAGCTGGCAGCTGGATGAGGCCGTGTTGAAGTCGATCACCGCCTGGCGGCGCATGGAAAACCGGATGTGGCAAAACTATGCCGATGTCTTTACCCAGTCAGGCGACCAGCAGCAGGATCAGCTGACACAGGAATTCCAGCTGGTGGGCTCGGCGCTGGACAAGCGGATCGAATATGTGCTGGGTCTGTTTTATTCCAGAGAAAATGGCGAGGAGCAACTGACGACCTTGCTGCCGTCGGTGCCGTCAAAAGAGGATACCTGGCGGATTTCGGCTGAGTCGCAATCAACCGCCGTGTATGGCCAGTTGAGCTGGCGGCCGCCGGTGCTGGATGATCGTTTGCGGCTCACTGTTGGCTTGCGGGATACCCATGACCACCGTTCGGCACGCAAGTTTTTCATGCGCAGTGATTTCGCTCCGTCTTCGGATGGCGTGGTTGTGGATGGTCACAAGCGCTTCCACAAGCTGACACCCAGCTGGACGGTGGATTACACCTTCAACGATCAGCTGAGTGGCTATGCCCGCCTGGCGTATGGCTATCGCGCTGGTGGCTTCAATGCGCGCACGCCTCATGCAAGTTTTGGTGATGGCTTCAACCAGGAAAATGTGCGCTCCAGTGAAATCGGTCTGAAAAGTCAATGGCTGGTGCGGCGCCTCCGCCTCAATCTGGCACTGTTCAACAGCAAATATACTGATCTGCAGGTCGATCAGGTGCGTGTGCCCGCGTTCTTTACCGATACGCTGAATGCCGGCGCGGCACAGGTGGATGGCCTGGAAGTCGAAGCGCGGGCGCTGCTGGGTGGCGGCTGGAGTGCCAATTTTTACCACACCTGGATGAAGGCTCGTTATGGCGCCTACGTTGATAATGGTGTCGATCTGGCTGCGACCAAGCACATGCCCAATGCCCCCGAGCGGCAAGGCGGACTCAGTCTGCTGTATGGTGGCGAGCGTGGTCGCTTCGGCAAGCCGGAACTGAACATCGCTTACAACTGGCAAAGCACGTTCTATTCCAATCCCAATCCGGAAACCCGCACCAATGGCTATGGTCTCTGGAACGTCCGGGCGCAGTTGAGCCAGATTCGCTTGCCGCAAGGCCAGTTGCGCGTGGCCATCTGGGGAAAGAACCTGACGGATCGCGAATACCGCCTGACCAATACCAATTTGGGGGGGATGACGGCCATGTACGGTGCGCCGCGCAGCATCGGGGTGGATGCGATTTTCGAATATTGAACCGTCGCTGCCGGCATTGGTCGCGCCGTCTGCCGGCTTGCGAGCCGTGTTCTGATGCGTCGGCACCTTTCAGAATAATTTTCTGAATGACTTTCTGAATGACTTTCTGAACTCAGAACAGTTCGATCTTCTTTTCTGCGCTTGGTGCCGGCTTGTTCAGACTGCGGGCGTATTCGGCTTCCTTGCGCGCCACATCGCCTGAAATGGCCAGGTGGCCGAGGATGCGTTTGCACCAGGCGATACCGCTGTGGGGATCGAACAGCAGCTTGCGCGACCAGGGGCCGCCGACATCGCTGGCATCCACTGCGATGCCTTCGCGGGCCAGCCATTCGCTGGCGAATTGCGCATTGCGCTCGCCAATCGACAGGCTGATGGCCGATACCGGATTGCCGCCGCCAAATACCTTGGCCCGCAATCGTTTTTTCTGTGCGCCCTTGGCCATCATGGCATTGACCAGGACTTCCATGGAATAGTCGCCGCGCAACAGGTCATCCTGTGCCTTGTTCGGGTCGCTGTTGGGCAGCAGGAAGTGGTTCATGCCGCCAAACTTCAGCTTGGGATCGTACAGACAGACAGCGATGCAGGAACCCAGCAGGGTGGCGATTGGCCGCAGTTGATCGACCCGCCATTCACCCGGATGGATCGTTTGTGCGGTACGTTCAAGTTCCTGACTGGTGGGTTCCTTGCGGGTATTCATGGTGCTGCCTGAAGTGATTTATTTGAAAGCCATGATCTCGCGGGCGATCAGGTCGAGTGGCACGCTCTTGTCGACGCCGCCCAGCCGCACGGCTTCCTTGGGCATACCATAAACCACGCAGCTGGCTTCATCCTGGGCAACGGTACGTGCGCCGGCCTGGTGCATTTCGTTGAGGCCGCGCGCGCCATCATCGCCCATGCCGGTCATGATGATGCCCAGCGCATTGCGTCCCGCCGTTTGCGCCACCGAGCGAAACAGCACATCGACGGAGGGCTTGTGGCGATTGACCAGTGGTCCGTCGGCCACTTCAACGATGTACTGGGCGCCGCTGCGGCGCAGCATCATGTGGCGGCCGCCGGGAGCGATCAGCGCGCGGCCGGGGATCACCCGGTCACCGTTCTGGGCTTCGCGCACTTCCAGCTGGCAGATCGAATCGAGGCGGGCGGCGAACATGCCGGTGAATTTTTCCGGCATGTGTTGGACGATGACGATGCCCGGGCAGACGGCGGGCAGCGCTTTCAGAACGACCTCCAGTGCCTGCGTGCCACCCGTCGAGGTGCCGATGGCGACGATGCCCTCGGTGGTCTTGGCCATGGCTGTCGATGAGGCCGCCTGTGCAGCGAGCATGGCATCGGCGGTGAGCTTGGGCGGCGGCGTCATTGCACTGTGCAGAGCGCGCCCCAGCGCTCGCTTGTTGCTGTGCGCAGCGGCGCGCACGGCGCTGACCAGATCGTTCGAGGCATCGTGAAGAAACTGTTTGACGCCGATCTTGGGTTTGGTGATGACGCTGACGGCGCCGGCGGCCAATGCCTCCATGGTGGTTTCCGCGCCTTTTTCAGCCAGCGAGGAGCAGATGATGACCGGCGTTGGATGTTCGGCCATGATCTTGCGCAGAAAGGTCAGGCCATCCATGCGCGGCATTTCGATGTCCAGCGTAATGACATCCGGCCAGTCGTTCTTCATCTTGTCGAGTGCAAACAGCGGATCCGCTGCCGCGCCGATGACTTCGATATCCGGCTCGCGTTCGAGATTTTCGCGGATGGTCTGTCGCACCACGGCGGAGTCATCGACAATCATCACACGGATCTTGCTCATTTCTGCTCCTGTACGGCATGGGGATCAATATATTGCAGCCTGACCGCGCCGCTTTCCAGATCAAACAACAGTTTGCGACGGCCCGTGCCGCCGGTGTGCTCTTCGAGCAGGGGCATACCGCGCTGGGTGATGAAGCGGTGGGCGGCTTCGATATTCTGCTCGCCGATCGGGTTGAAGGTTTTCATGCCGGGAAACATGTTGCCACCGCCGAACAGCCTGGCCTGATACTCATGGGCCTGGCAGCCATATCGGGCGATGGCCGTATCGAACAGCATGAACGCTTCTTCAGCATAGCGCCCGGCCAGAGTCATCGGTTGTGATGGCGAGGCGGCTGCTGCGCCAGCGTGAGGCAGCCGGCCGGGCAGCAGGATATGGCACATGCCGCCCAGGCGGCGCAATGGATGCCAGAGCGTGATCGCGACACAGGAGCCCAGCAGCGTGCTGATCAGTCCGGGTGCGGCAGCGAAGTGGAATTCGCCTGGCGCAAGTACGATGTGTGGCGCAGCTGTGGCAACCCGATGAGTTGTCATGAGTCCGTCATCCGTGCAGGTTCAGGTCGCCTGATAAATGGTGGGCTTGATGGCCTTGACGCAGTCGGTGATGCCGTTGAGGCTTTCCGAATGGCCGATGATCAGATGGCCGCCGGGATGCAACTGCTGAACCAGTCGCTCGACCACCTGACGCTTGGTGTTGTTGTCAAAGTAGATCATGACATTGCGCAGGAAGATCACATGGAACTTGCCCAGGTTGGGAAAAGGCTTGTTCAGATTGACTTGCAGAAAGCGCGTGTGCTGGCGCAGTTCAGGCATGATGAGAAAACTGCCTTCGTTTTCGCCCACGCCTTTGAGACAGTATTTGCGCAGATACTCGGGCGGCAGGCCACGGGTTCGATCCAGTTGATACTGGCCACGGCGGGCGGTGGCCAGCACGGACTGGCTGATGTCCGAGCCGGTGACCGTCCATTGTCCCTTGATTCCCAGGGTGTCGGCCAGCACCATGGCGATGGTGTAGATTTCCTCACCGGTCGAACTGGCTGCGCTCCAGACATCGAATGAGCGCCCGACCGCCCGCTTGGGCAGGATGTGCTGGCTGAAATATTCGAAATGCTTGGGTTCGCGGAAGAAATAGGTTTCGTTGGTGGTCAGCAGATCCACCATCAGCTGCAGCTCATCGGCGTGCTGTGGCGAATTCACCAGCTTGTAATATTCACCGTAGCTCGTCAGGCCATGATGTTTCAGTCGGCGGCCGAGGCGGCCCACCAGCAGCACCTGTTTGGCTTCTGAAAGGTTGATGCCGGCAATCTTGTAGATCAGCGCCTGAAACTGCGCAAACTCGGCTGGCGTGATTTTGGTTGGAGTCATCATGATCTTGGTGTTTCGGGTCCATCAGGAGGACGGCGTGGCACCCGACAAGGCAGGGTGTGCAAGCAAAGAAGAACGCTGCCGGAAGGTTTACGGAATGATACTTGACGGATCACCGCGAGGGTAAGCAAACAACCCCGGGCGCACAGGAGAGTGCTGTGCGTCCGGGGTTGGGGATGGGCTGCAAATGCGCGGCAGGATCCGGCAACGGCAGTCAGTCGTTGTGCTCGCTGGCCCGGGTCTGGCCAATGTCGGCCAGCGAAGCCAGATCGTCGATGGAGAGTACGCGGCGAATTTCGAGGATGATGACGAAACGGCCATCGATCTTGCCCATGCCGGCGATGAAGTCGCTGCGTATCCTGGCCCCGAAGGTGGGGGCCGGTTCGATCTCGCTGGCGGGAATTTCCAGTACTTCGGAAACCGCGTCAACCAGGATGCCGATGTCCTGATGGCCGTCATCCTGCGGGATCTCGACGATGACGATGCAGGTGCGCCGCTGTATGGTCGAAGGCGTGTTGCTGAAGCGGGCGGCCAGGTCGATCACCGGCACCACGGCGCCACGCAGGTTGATGACGCCGCGCATGAAGCTGGGCATCATCGGAACTTCGGTGAGCTGGCCGAATTCAATGATCTCCTTGATGTTGAGTATGCCCAGGGCGTACATCTCGCCGCCCAGATTGAAAGTCAGGTATTGATTGGCTTCACCGGCCGAGGCCAGCAGTTTGGCCGCCTGATTCGTCGCAGGCAGGCCGGCGCCTGGATTGTGGGTTGTGGTTACCATGACACCCCCGTTCAGAAGCGTTCAAAACCATGCTCGCTGTTGGTTGCGGCAGCGGCTTTGGTTTTGGCCTGTGTCCGCTGGCCGGCTTTGTCGGTCGCTGCGGCGGCGTGCGGACGCTGCTTGGCCGTCTGGGCAGTGTCCTCCAGCCGGAAAAAGGCCATCAGTTGCTGTAGTTGACCGGCCTGGCCACCCATTTCTTCGGCGGTGGCGGCCAGTTCTTCCGAAGCGGAAGCATTTTGCTGGGTGGCCTGATTGAGCTGCCCCATGGCCATGTTGATCTGGCCGACGCTGGACGATTGCTCCTGCGAGGCTGCGGCGATTTCCTGCACCAGATCGGAGGTCTTGCGAATCGAGGGCACCATTTCGTCAAGCAGTTTGCCGGCTTTTTCTGCCATGGTGACCGAGGAACCGGCCAGCTCGCCGATTTCCTGGGCGGCGACTTGAGAACGCTCGGCCAGCTTGCGCACTTCAGCGGCGACCACGGCAAAGCCCTTGCCGTGCTCACCCGCCCGCGCCGCTTCGATGGCCGCATTCAGGGCCAGCAGATTGGTCTGGTAGGCAATGTCGTCGATGATGCCGATCCGGCCGGCGATCTGCTTCATGGCTTCAACCGTTTCCTTGACGGCAATACCGCCTTCTTCAGCCTGCTTCGCGGCAGAGGTCGCCATGCTGTCGGTGACCGTGGCATTTTCGGTGTTCTGCGTGATCGAGGCCGTCATCTGTTCAACCGAAGCCGTGGTTTCTTCCACTGAAGCGGCCTGCTCGGAGGCGCCTTCGCTCAATGTCTGGGCGGTGACGGAAACCTGACCAGCCGCCGTGTTGAGCGTATCGGCAGACACATTGACTTCACTGATGATGCTCGTCAGCTTGGTGATCATGCTCTGGATGGAAGCCATCATCTGGCCGATTTCATCGCGGCTGCTGGACTCCACGCGGACCATCAGGTTGCCCTCGGCCAGCTCATTGGCGGCATGGGCGGCCTGGGCCACCGGCCGGGTGATGCTGCGCGTGATCCAGAAACCGAACAGGATCGAGACAATCAGCGCGATCAACGAAACGGTGAACATCACCATGCGCCCCTGCTCATAGGCATTGGTGGCATTCCTGCCGGCCTCTTGCATCAGCTCGGTCTGGAAGATGATAAGGTCGTTGACGCTCTTCAGGTAGGCGCCCTGCGTCTGGTTGATCGTGCCTAGCATGAATTCGGTCGCTTCCTCCCGCTTGCCGGCGTTGACCAGGTCGATGAACTTGTTCTGCAGCGGTATATAGATGGCCCGATTGTCGTCGATCTGCTTGAGGATTTCCTTGCCCTTGTCGAGCGTGATCGAAGTGTGCAGCACCTCCAGAATGTCGCCGACGATCTTGCGCTGCGCGGGGATGTCGTCGAGCTCGCGTCGGATGTTGTCGGCTTCCTTCTCCAGCAGGCTGTTGCGCATGCGTCGGGCAATGATGTTGAGCGCGTCGATCACGTCGTTGGCCTGCTTCACCTTCACCGCGCGGTCGTTGACGATCAGGTGGATGTCGTCATTGAGGCTGCTCATGCGCACGATGCCAAGGGCGGCGATGATCGACATCATGACGAGCACGAAGGCAAAGGCGATCCCTAGACGCGTACCGATCCTCAGGTTTTTGAACATATTGTTATCTCCTCACAGAATTTCCGTTGTGGCCATTCCCGGCCGGGTTGAGTGCGTGACGCTGGCGGTTTGTTCGTTTTCCCGGCTCGCCGCCTGCTGTACGAGTGCCGGTATGTCAAGAATCAAGGCCACTTCGCCGCCGCCCAGGATGGTTGATCCCGAGATGCCGTGCAGGTGGCGGAAAATCTCTCCCAACGGTTTGATCACCGTCTGGAATTCACCCAGGAGTTGATCGACCACCAGTCCGGCTTTCTGGCTGCCAAAAGCCACGACGACGACGTTTTCGCGCCGTGGTGGCTGGCCCTCGATCGCCAGCAGGTCGCGCAGACGGATGAACGGCAAGGCTTCGCCGCGCAGGTTGAGATAGCTGCGCGTGGCGCTGGCCTGCTTGTCGGCTTCGGACAGTTCCAGGCACTCCAGCACCATGTCGAGCGGCACGACGAAGGAGGACTTGCCGACTTCCACCAGGAAACCGTCGATGATGGCCAGGGTCAGCGGCAGACGAATGGTGAAGCGCGAGCCGGCCCCTTCGCTGGAGCTGACCTCGACACTGCCGCGCAGGGCCTGGATATTGCGTTTGACCACATCCGTGCCCACGCCGCGTCCGGAAAGATTGGTTACCTTGTCGGCAGTGGAAAAGCCCGCTTCAAAAATCAGGTTGTAGATTTCCTCATCGCTCAGCGTCTGCCCTTGATTGACCAGACCGCGCTCGATGGCTTTGGCGAGGATCTTGGCACGGTTGAGGCCCGCACCATCGTCGGTGATCTCGATGACGATATTGCCCGAGTCATGATGGGCGTTCAGTTCCAGACGGCCGCATGGCGGCTTGCCCCGGGCGATGCGCACCTCGGGCGTTTCCAGACCGTGATCCATGGCGTTGCGCACCAGGTGCATCAGCGGGTCACCGATTTTTTCCACCACGGACTTGTCCAGCTCGGTGTCCGCGCCGTGAATCACCAGCTCGATTTCCTTGCCCAGTTCCTTGGCGGTATCACGGACCACACGGTGGAAACGGTTGAAGGTTTCACCAATCTGCACCATGCGCAGCTGCAGGGCGGAATCGCGGATGTCCTCGACCAGCCGACTGAGCAGGGAGGTGGCTTCGACCAGTTGCGGCAGGTGGCTGTTCTGTGCCAGCAGATTGGCGCTGGCGCCGGCGATCACCAGTTCGCCAACCAGATCGATGAGATGATCGAGCTTGCCGGCATGGACGCGAATCAGGCGGGATTCCTCGGCTTTCTTGTCGTTGACCTGTTTTTGCCGGGTGGCGGCCGCTTCGACGATTTCCGGCTGCACCACTTTTTGCTCGATCAATATGTCGCCAAGTGGCGAGGGCGTTTCTGCGCGGCATGCCTCGCTGGTCGCCTGGGCCTGCTGCTGCGCCAGACCGCTCATCAACTCGGAGTGGGTCAGGGCGCCACTCTTGACCAGGATTTCGCCCAGACGCATCGGTTCTTCAGGTAATTCACTGATCAGTTGCAGGTAGTCGGCCACCTTGCTGTCGGGCGGCAGGATGCGCAATTCGCAGTCGTCCTGGACGAAACTGAAGGCGCGTTCGATGGCGGCCTTGTCGGCCGTACTGCGGAAACTGATTTCGCAGCCCAGCCAGCAGGATTCCGGATCCATGTCTTCGGCCGCCGGCATGCCATCGACCAGCGTGGCGATATGCACGATTTCGCCCAATGTCAGCAGATAGCGCAGGATGGCGGCCGGGTCCATGCCGTTGCGCAGCACGTTTTCGCCGAAGCGCACCGAGATGTGCCAGCAATCATTGATGGATTTGCCGCTGCCTTCGCTTTCCAGTTCGCTGTTGTGCTCGCTGGGGCTGGCGGCCTGGGACGTGGTTGCCAGCCCGCTGCCGCCGGTTTCGCAGACGCCCTGTGCAGCGACGCAGGCACGCAGTTTTTCGGCAATGGCCGCGCCATCCTGTTGCAATGCGGCATCTTCATCACTTGCGCTGGATTCGACGTGATCGAGCAGGGCGCCGATGTGATCACAGCAGTTGAGCAGGATGCTGATCAAGGAATCATTGACCTGGATTTCGTTGTTGCGCAGTTTGTCGAGCGTGTTTTCAAGCACGTGGGTGAAACTTTCCACCATGCCCAGCTCGACCACGCCAGCCCCTCCCTTGATGGTGTGGGCGGCACGAAAAATGGCGTTGAGCACTTCCGCATCGTTGGCATTGCTGCCTTGCTCCAGACCGAGCAGTTCGGCTTCCATGGCGGCAATCTGCTCGCGGGATTCCTGGATGAAGACGCTGAGAATTTCTTCCATGGCCACGCTGCCTCGTTCAGTTGGCCGGACGGGCCGGGATGACCAGCGGGTCACCCAGGTAGCCGGCAATGTTGAAGAAGTCGATCAGTTCATGCACCGCCGGGCTGTGGGCAATGATGTCGAGCGATTGGCCGCGTGTCTGGCTTTCACGCTTGGCCAGCATCAGCAGCTGGATGCCCGAGGTGTCGATCTCGGCGACCTGGGAGAGGTCCAGTTCCAGCCGCTGGCTGCGCTGAATGGCCTGCATCAGCACTTTCTTGAGCGTTTCGGCATGGTAGATCGTCATGTCTTCGTTGATGCAGATGCGTTCAGCGCCGTTGCTGCCTGTCGCTGTGTTCATGTCGCAACCTCCTTTCATTTGAGCGGATAACTGGCTCCTGGTGTGTGGTGCCAGGCGAGTCGTCCGCGTCATGTCACTTCATGCAACCTCGTCAAACCCTGGGTTTCACAGGGGCGGATCAGGGAGGGGGATCAGCCGCCTGCCTTGCTTCGGCCGGCAGGATGAAATTCAGAACAATTCGATCTTGGGCGGCTCGTTGGCGTTTTCCTGGGCATGGCCCTGGTCATCCATACCCAGCGCGGCCTGGTGTGATTTTCGTTGGGAATTCATGACGTAGCGGCTGAAAATCTGTTCCAGCTGCTCGGTCAGCGGTTTGAAATCAGCGGGGGTGTCGCGGTTGCTTTCCAGCTGCTCGGCCAGCATGGCGGCGTGCGTATCGAATTGTTTCAGGGCAGTGATGATCTGCTCGATCTGCTGACGCACCGTATCCTGAAACTGCACACTGGCCAGCGCCTGCATGAACATGTCGGTCAGCTGGTGGCTGCTGGCGGAAATCTGCGCCATGGCGTTGCCGCTGTGATCTCTCAATTCCTGGTAATTGGTGCCCAGCTGATCGAGCTGGCTGACAAAGCCCAGCAAGGTGTTTCTTTCGGCATCCAGCTGTTCGTTGGACAGCTTGTCCTTGAAATGGGCGTAAGTGGAGTGTTTGACGCTGTCGATGCCCAGGCTGATTTTCGACACCGCGTCGTCGGTGGCGGTGGATAGCTTGCGCACTTCGTCGGCCACGACGGCAAAGCCACGGCCGACTTCACCGGCGCGGGCCGCTTCGATGGCCGCGTTGAGCGCCAGCAGGTTGGTCTGGCCGGAGATGTTGCGCACCAGTTGTACCAGGCTGTCGAGAGACTGGATTTCCTCAACTACCTGCTGTATGCGCTGCCGTTCGGATTCCGTGCTTTCCAGCCGCTGTTTGATGTAGTTGTCGATGGTGGCCAGCATGTCCTTGTTGCTGTCCACGCAGACTTCGGAATTTTCCTGCAGGCTGAGCGAGACATTGGCCGTGGTCGAAACAAAAGTATTCAGGTTGTTGACCACGCCATCGATGCTTTGCAGGCGGTCGGCAATGTCATAGGCGGCTTTTTCGGTTTCGCCGACGACCAGTTCCAGCTGACTGCGCAAGACCTGGTTGAAATCGCCGATCTGGCGCAGTTCGCCGCTGATCTTGCTGATGGCGGCTGTCCGGCTGTTTTCGCGCAGCCTGCAGTCTTCCATTTGGCGCTGCATGCCGAACATCTGGTCGCCGTAATACAGATGGGCAATCAGGCGCTGGGCGGCAAAGGCCATGGTAATCATCAGCACGCTGCCGATCACGTCAGCCAGCGGTGAGGAAATCCCGAAGAACGCGGTAAGGTCGTTGTGAAACCAGTCATTGAAAAAATACACGACGATGGCGCAGCCCGTGGCAACGGTCAGATAGACCGCAAACAGATTACGGATCAGTGTTCTGTTCGACATAGGTATTTGACGAAAGATCGAGAAGCAATTGCACGTAGATTGCGCATCTCGTCATTTTCCTGGTGAGGGAGATTCACGAGACTGGCAGGCGGTGGAGGCGGTGGAGGCGGTGAAGGCGGTGAAGGCGGTGGAGGCGGTGGAGGCGGTGGATGAGGCGGTGGCGGGCGCATCGCACGCCGGGAACAACGTGTGTGGGTGGGTTGCCGCAACCGGCGGGTTGCGGGCCTGTCACTTCAGCGGATGACCAGTTTGATGGTGTTGAGCAGTTCGTCTGCGGTGGCGGGCTTGACCAGCCAGCCCGAGGCGCCGGCGGCCTTGGCCTCCATGCGCTTGTCCTGCTGGGATTCGGTGGTGAGAAAAAGTATGGGCATGAATTTGTAATTCGGCAGCTTGCGCACTTCCTTGATGAAGTCGATGCCGTTCATGCCGGGCATGTTGAGGTCGGTGATGAGCAGGTCGATTTTCTTGCCAGCAGCGAATACTTTCAGGCCATCGGCGGCATTGCCGGCTTTTTCCACGGCATAGCCTGCCTTGCCGAGTATGCTGGAGATCGACATGAGAATGGTGGCTGAATCATCTACCAGCAATATGGTTTTCACTGCAGGCTCCTTGGAACGGGGGGAGGAAATGGCGAATTGTGTGTGTTCGATGGTGCAATGGTGATCACGATCCGCCGTATATATGTCAGGTGGCGTGAAGCTGAATCAAGAATTTGCGGCGGTCTTGTTGCGCAGCCATTCGTTGAAACGGTCTGCCGTGAGCGGCTTGGAAAAGTAATAACCCTGGCCGATCTGGCAGCCCATCTCATGCAGTTCGGAGAGCTGCTCGCTGGTTTCGATGCCTTCGGCAACCACGCTCAGTTCCAGGTTGCCGGCCATGGAAATGATGGTTGAGGTGATGGCGCGGTCGTCCTGATCGTCGATGATGCCGTCCACAAAGCTGCGGTCGATTTTCAGTTCGTGCAGGGGGAAGCGCTTCAAATGCGACAGTGAGGAGAAGCCGGTACCGAAATCATCGATGCTGGTGCGATAACCGAGTTCTTCCAGTTCGCGCAGCATGGTCATGGTGTTGTTGATGTCGGCCATGGCGCCTTCGGTGACTTCCAGGCACAGCCGCTGCGGGGCGACCTCAGCCTGCTCAACGATGCTGTGCAGGCGCAGGACCATGTTCGGGTCAAGAAAATGGCGGGCGGAGATATTGACGCTGACGGTGAACGGCGGCAGACCGATGCGGTCCCATTGCTTGATCTGGCGGCAGGCTTCCTGCACCACCCATTCGCCGATGAGTATGATCAGGCGGGATTCTTCGGCTATCGGGATGAAGTCCAGCGGCGGCACGGTCTTGCCGCCATGCCGCCAGCGGATCAGCGCTTCGACGCCAATCAGGCTGTGTGAGGACAGGTCGACCTGGGGCTGATATTCGAGGAAGAACTCATTCTTCTGGAAGGCGTTGCGCAGGTCGCGTTCGATGTTGAGGCGCTTGCGTGAGCGTTCGGCCATGTCTTCGCTGAACAACTGGATGTTGTTCTTGCCTTTTTCCTTGGCGCGATACATGGCGTTGTCGGCGTAGCGCAGCAAATCACTGGGCTCAGTGGCATCGTCAGGATAGAAGCTGATGCCGATGCTGGCTGCGGTATAGCATTCCTGATCGCCTACCCGGTAGGTTTCGGAGAGTCGCGCCAGGATGCGTTCGGCGGTGTGCATGACGGCATCGCGGTCGCAGTCTTCGAGGATCATGACGAATTCGTCACCGCCCATGCGTGCCACGGTGTCTTCAGCACGCACGCAGTCCTTGAGGCGATCGGCTGTTTGCAGCAGCAGATTGTCGCCCAGGGTATGGCCGTAGGTTTCGTTGACCAGCTTGAAGTTGTCGATATCGACGAACATCAGCGCCAGATGATGATTGCTGCGTTCGGCCCGGCTGACGGCTTGCTGCAGACGGTCGTTGAGCAGGGTACGGTTGGGCAGTTGGGTCAGTTCGTCGTGGGTGCCGAGGAACTCCACCCGGTCCTCGGAGTTCTTGACCAGGCTGATGTCACGGAAAATGCTGATATAGCTGATGACATTTTCTGCATTGTCGCGGATGACCCGCACGGACAGCCATTTCAGGTACAGCTCGCCGTTCTTGCGGCGATTCCAGACTTCGCCTTCCCAGCGGTCATTGGCCAGCAATTCCTGGTACATGTTCTTGAAAAAGGCCTCGTCATGCCGTTCGGCGTGCATCAGGCGAGGCGCTTTGTTTTGCAGCTCTGCACGGCTGTAGCCGGTCATTTCAATGAAGGCTTCATTGACGGTCAGGATGCGGTTGTCCGGGCTGGTGACCACGATGCCTTCGGCGATGGTGTCGAAGACGCTGGCGGACAGCCGCATCTGTTCTTCAGCGTGGCGTCTGGCGGTGATGTCCTGCAGATAGCCATGCCATAGCGTGCTGCCGTCGGCTTGCAGGATGGGGCGCAGAAAGCCTTCGACCCAGATCTCGCCCTTGCGCGGATGGCTGACCCGGAAGGCCGTATTCCACATGCTGCCATAGCGCATGGCCTGTTTGGTGGTGTCCAGTACCTGTGGCTGATCTTCGGGGTGTATCAAGGCAAAGGCCGCGCTGCCGTCCTCGCGCACGTCTTCAGGATTCAGGCCGAAGATTTCCTTCAGGCCGGCGCTGGCATAGGGGAAACAGGGCTGGCCATTGTCATTGCGTCGATAGGTGCAGATGACACCGGGCACCAGGGTGGCCAGGTTGAAGAATTGTTCCTGGATGCTGAGTTTTTCCTGCAGAGCGGCTTCGATCGACTTGATGTGGGTGATGTCGTGTTCAATACCGAACAGACCGATGGTGCGCCCTGTGTGATCGAGCAGCGGTCCCTTGGTACTGTGGAAGTGGTGAATTTCACCCGGTGCAGTTTCCAGCGGCGTTTCAAACTCGATGATGCGTTTTTGTGACAGAACCTGTTGGTCCTGGGCGCGGATCATGTCGAGGAACGAGGCCGAGAACAGTTGCTGATCCTGCTGGCCAAGAATGTTGTCGATATCGAAGGACTGGCCCAGATGGCGTGTGCCGGCCGTGTTCATGAAACGGTAGCAGCCCTGCAGATCCTTGACATAGATGGCGTCCTTGCTGCCTTCGACGATGGCCGCGAGCAGCCGGCGATTGGCCAGGTATTTGTCGAGGTAGACCTGTCCGGCTTTGACGATCAGGGCCAGCAGGGTGAAGTTGAAGGCGAAAGCCAGATTCGACAGGACATTGCTGTGCTGGAATTCGAAACTGAACATGCCATACGGCGGCATGTACAGCCAGGCGCCCAGAAACATGCCCAGTACGGCAGCCACTATGCCCGGACCGATGCCGGTGAGGATCAGGGTCAAGGCGGCGGCGCTGAAGAAGGTCAGCAATGGCAGGCCCGTATCGGGTGCGCCGATGATCTCGCGGCTGAGCCAGGCCAGGCTGATGGTGAACAAGGCAAAGCCGTAGCGCCACATCAGCGCCGATGGCGTGGTCTTGTGATGGGGCAGTCTTTCGACCAGTTGAATCAGCCAGCCGGGGGCGGGTTTGCTCAAGGAATACACTGCGGATCCTGTGCCAAAAAGGGCTGCATTGTTTCGGATTGACATTGCCGGAATTGCGTGACAGCCAAGTCAAGGGATGACCAATGATTATCCAAAGAAGCGGCGCTGTCAGTCGGCGAGTACTGAAAGTGGTGTCAGGGTGGGGGGGGGGGGGTAGGGAAGTCCCTACGGCAATGCATTGTCCTGCGATGAATTATTTGAAGCTTGAAGAAAGTCTAGCGAAATTCAGCGGGGCTGTACAGTTTTGCGCTGGTAGGTGCGCTGGCAGGCTGTCACGCAGCCCGCAGGGCCGATCGGCATCCAGGGTGAGGGGGCTGCGTGCAGCGCTTCCCTAGAGCCCTGGATCGAAACTCCCCTGTTCCCGGGTGTCGGGCAGGATGTTTTTCTGTACGGCGTAACGAATCAGGTCGGCATTGTTGTCTATGTCCAGTTTTTCCATCAGCCGCACCTTGTAGGTGCTGACTGTTTTCGGGCTGAGGTTCAGTTCAGTGGCGATGCTGTTGATCTTGTGGCCGGCGATCAGCATCTTGAATATCTGGAATTCGCGTTCCGAAAGTAGTTCGTGAGGCGGCACTTCGATGTGTTCAGCTGCCGGAAACATCATCACTTCAACCAGGGCTGGATCAACGAAGCGACCACCGCTGGCGACCTTGCGGATAGCGGTCAGCAGCACGTCGGGATGCACGTCCTTGGTGAGATAACCCGCAGCACCTGCCCGAATCGCCTGGCGGACGATCTGTTTTTCATTGCTCATCGAAAGGATCAGGACGGGCAGGTCAGGATGGTCATGGCGCAGGCGTTGCAGCAATTCGATACCGTTCATGCCGGGCATGGTCAGATCGAGCAGCAGCAGGTCGATGTCGGGCGGGGCCTTGCTGCCTTGCGCGTTGCACAAGGCGAGCACCTGGGTGCCGCTGGCGGCTTCGGCAACGACCGTCAGATCACGGGTGGCGGCGATGATCTGTTTGATGCCGCCACGCAGGAGGGCATGATCGTCGGCAATCAGGATGCGTATCGTCATGGGTGTACCACGGGCTTCAGGGGAAGTTCAATATGGATGTGGGTGCCGTGACCGGGCGTGCTGCTCACCTGGAAGTGGCCTTGCAGCATGTTGATGCGTTCCTGCATGCCGAGCAGGCCCAGCATACCGATCAGGCCAAAGTTCTTGCGCTCGGCAGTGACCTGGCCGACATCGAAACCTCGGCCATTGTCGCTGATATGCAGATGCAAGGTGTCACGGTCTTGATAGAGCCGGATATTGACCCGGCTGGCTTCGGCGTGGCGGGCGACATTGGTCAGTGATTCCTGAACGATGCGGAAAATCGCCGTGGCCGTGGTTTCGTCGAGCTGGGGTTCTTGCTCGGGGCCGCTGTAATTGCAGGTCAGCCCGGTGTTGCGGGCGAAGTCGGCAGCCAGCCATTCGAGGGCGCCGGAGAGGCCCAGATCGAGTGAGGCTGGCCGCAGCGCGCTGGCGATGTTGCGGATCATGCCGATGATGCGCTCGACCAGAATGCGCATTTCTTCGGTTTTGTCCACCAGCTCGGGCAGGGTGTCGAATTGTGTCTGCAACAGCGAGATGTGCATTTTCAGCAGGGTCAGCATCTGGCCGAATTCATCATGCAGTTCGCGTGCCAGATGCTTGCGTTCGATTTCCCGGATGCTGTCATTGTGCCGCGTCAGTTCGCGCAATTGCTCGCGTGATTCGCGCAGCAGGGTTTCGGCGCGCTTTTGCTCGGTCAGATCGACGATGACCGTGCGGCTCAACAGGTAGTTGTCCTTGTGATCGCGCAGCGAGGTCGATTTGACCAGTACCGGCAGCGTGCTGCCGTCCTTGCGGATCATTTCGAATTCAACATTGAGGACGTCTGCGCCGGTCAGTTGTTTGGCGAAGTTTTTCTGAAAGATGCGCAGGCCGTCGGGTGTCAGCAATTGGCGCACGTTGATCTTGCCGACGACTTCTTCGCGTCGGTAGCCGAGCATGTCCAGTTCGGTCTGGTTGATGCGCTGGATGACGCCATCCCTGTCCAGCGAGTGGTAGCCGCAAGGGGCGTATTGATAAAGATCGTCGTATTCGGCCAGCAGGCGGTTCAGTGTGTATTCACGCTGCTTGCGGCGATATAGCCAGTAAGCCAGGGCCACCAGCAGCAGGCTGCACAGCGTGGTCATGCCGGCAACCATCAGGCGCAGACTGTGAAAAACCTCGTCGCGATCGATTTTTGCCGCCAGCACCCAGGGCGTGTTGGCCACCGGCAGCGCATAAGCCAGGCTGGCGATGCCGCGATAATCCGTGCCTTCGATAAAACCTTTGCCCTGTGTCAGCGCCTGGCTGCCGATCAGTTGATGGTCTGCCAGCGTGCGGCGCTCCAGCAGGGCCGAGTCGGGCAGGTGACGCAGATCGTTGAGGTAGAGAATCTGGTCGTTCATGCGTTGAAACAGCATGGTTTCAGCGGAAGGGCTGTTGCCTGGCCAGATTTTCAAGAGCGGATAAAGTGAGTGTTCCGGGCTGGTCTGCACATCGAGCACGGCGAGCGGTGACGCCTGACTGCCGGCACGCAGCGGGAAGAAATAGCGGATTTCCTTGCCGCGTGTGGTCTGATTGGCTGCGCTGCGCGGTGGGTTGGCGGTGAAATGCAGTGGCCCGAAGACTGTCTGGCCAGTCTGAACAGCCTGGCGCGCCAGTTGTTCGACGGCGTTTTCCGTGCTGGTTTTTTCAGTGCCTCCTGTTGGCTGTTGCTGGCCTGTGCTGCCATTGGGCGCAAGCAGTCGGCGGCCCTGGGTATCACGCAGGCTGAAGTGGTGTGTCGCGTTGAGTTCTGCGCTGATGCGCAGGCGGCCGAGCAGTTTTTGCGCACGGTGGGCATCTTGCTGTTCGCTGGCCAGCCAGATTTGCAGGTCCTGCAAGAAATCCGGGCTGGCCAGGATACGGGCGAGCTCTTTTTGGTCGGCCTGCCAGTGTTCGATCTGGCTGACCTTGAGCTGGGCAATGGCGCGCAACTCGCTGGCCAAGTTGTTTTTGAGTGTCTGATACGTCAGACCATAGCCATAAACGCCCAGTCCGATCATGGCCAGCGTGATGATCAGACAGGGCAGCAGTACCGCAGAGAGATAGGCCCGCCAGTCAAGCGGCGCCGGAACAAGAAAAAGATTGTGCGGCATGGCGAGTCGGCAACAACGAACGGAAGGGTTGCATCAGGCCGGCTCGTTGGGTTCGAGCAGGCGTTCAAGCAAAGCGATGCGATCCTTGAGCTGCAGTTTGCGTTTTTTCATGCGCTGCATGAGCATGTCGTCCTTGAGCGAATTTTCTGCCAGCCGGTTGATGGCGTCGTCAAGATCACGATGTTCGACGATCAGCACTTGCAGGCGGGTGCGCAGGTATTCGGGATCCTGATGGGTCAGCATGGCGGAAATGGCGAGGGCGGAGGGTGAACGGTGAACGGCGAACGGCGAACGGTGGTGGATTCAGTGGCCGAGCAGATGCCCGGGCAGACAACGGTTCTGTTGCAACATGGCCGTGGCCTCACTGGCCGGCAGCGGGCGACTGAAATAAAACCCCTGGATAATGTCGCAGTGGTTGGCGGCCAGCAAGGCCAGCTGGTCTTCGGTTTCCACACCTTCGGCAACCACTTTGAGATTGAAGCTGTGGGCCAGGGTGATGATCGCCTTGGCAATCGAGACATCATTGGCATCGTCGGCCAGGTCGCGGACGAAGGCGCGGTCGATCTTCAGGGTGTCGATCGGGAAACGCTTGAGATAGGCCAGGCTGGAATAGCCCGTGCCGAAATCATCAACCGAAATATGCAACCCGGTGTCCTTGAGTTGCTGCAAGGTGGTGATGATGCCTTCGGCATCCTTCATCAGCTGGCTTTCGGTCAGTTCCAGTTCCAGCTGGTCGGCGGGCAGGGCGCTGGCGGTCAATGCTTCGAGCACGGTGTCATGTAGCAACGGATTGACCTGTTTGCCGGAAACATTGACCGCCATGTTCAGCGCTCCCAGGCCGGCCTGGCGCCAGGTCTGCGCCTGATGACAGGCTGTTTGCAGCACCCAGGCGCCGACTGCGACGATCAGCCCGGTTTCTTCGAGCAAGGGGATGAATTCGAAAGGCGATACCATGCCGCGTTGTGGATGCTGCCAGCGCAGCAAGGCTTCAAAGCCAACGATGCGCCCGGTCTGGCAACTGACCTTGGGCTGGTAGTGCAGCACGAATTCCTCGTTATCGAGGGCGTAACGCAGATCGCGTTCCAGCTTCATCTTTTCCACCGCATTGGCGTTCATTTCGATGGTGAAGAACTGGTAATTGTTGCGGCCTTCTTCCTTGGCGCGATACATCGCCGCATCGGCATTGCGCAGCAGCACATCGGGGTCGTCGGCGTCATTTGGATAAAGCGTGATGCCGATGCTGGCGGTCACGAACAGTTCGTGGCCTTCGATCAGGCAGGGAGCTCCCAGCGATTCGATGATCCGTTCGGCGACGATGATGCTGTCCTGCTGGTCGGCCATTTCAGGCAGCAGCAGGGCAAATTCGTCGCCACCCAGGCGGCAGACGGTGTCGCTGTCACGCACGCAGTCCTGGAGGCGGCGGGCAACTTCGAGCAGCAGCAGATCGCCGATCGTGTGGCCCAGGGATTCGTTGATGCTCTTGAAACGGTCGAGGTCGATGAAACAGACCGCCAGATTGCTGCGATTGCGCCGGGCCATGGTCAAGGCAGTGGTCAGACGGTCGCGGAAGAGCAGGCGGTTGGGCAGCATGGTCAGGCTGTCGTAATGGGAAAGTTCCAGCAGCCGCTGCTCGGCCAGCATACTTTCGGTGATTTCGACATGCATGACCACGGCCCCGCGTTTTTCCTGGGTGTGCAGGGGGGCGACGGTATTGCGGAACCAGCGTTTCTGATCGTCGATCGTGCTCGGATAGATGCGGCTGGCCGTTTCATAACCGCCCGCCAGAATACCGCGCACGGCGGCAAGCATGTCTTCGAAACTGCGACGGAGATCCTCTTTCTGCTGCCGCGCCAGTTCTTCGCAGACCTGTAGATAATTGGCGCCCGTCGCGTATTGCAACATGCCTTTCTGGACGGTGGATTGTTCCCAGGAGGCGTTGGTTTCGATGATGTAGCCGTTGCTGTCGAGCAGGGCGATGTCTGCTGGCAGCGCATCAAGAATCAGCTTCTGTATTTCAGCCCGGTGATGCTGCTCGGCCAGGGCGACACTCAGCTGGTCGCGTTGCTTGATGAAATTGGTGATGTCGGTGGCTACGCCGCCTATGCTTTGTACCCGGTCAATGAGGTCGCGGATCGGAAAAGTGATCAGCCGCAGCCAGCGGATTTCGCCATTGGGACGAATGACGCGGAATTCCTCATCAAGGCCGCCCAGCTTGGCCGCATTGCGTGCTTGTTTCAGACGCAATTGGTCATCGGGATGAATGTGACGCAGCCAATCCTTGCGATCATCCAGTAAATCCTGGATGTGACGTCCCCAGATGCGCTCGTAAGCCGAACTGACGAAACTCATGCGGCGGGTGTCGAGATCGAAAATCCAGACGCATTCAGGGATGGCTTCGGTCAGGCGGCGGAAGCGGGAGACGGCAACGAGCTGGGCTTCCATTGCCTGACGGGCCGCGTCCCGGGCCTGCTGGCGCTGCTGGCGCGCTTCGGCAGCTTGCAGTTCACGCTGGATGGCGGGAATGAGGCGTTTCAGATCGTGGCGGGTTTCGATGAAGTCGCTGGCGCCGGCCTGCATGGCTGCCAGCGCCAGCGTTTCTTCGATCTGCTCGGCAATGATCAGGCAGGGAAGGTCGGAAGCCTGCGCCTGGCGTATCGTCAGGGCGGCCAAAAGATCCAGTTTGGCCAGTTGCGGGTCAAGCAGCATCAGATCCCAGCGCTGGCTGGGGAGATGATTCTTCAGGTCTTCCAGCGTGTGCAGGTGTGTGGTTTCGGGAACAAAACCGTTTTGCTGCAGATGGATCAGCAATTGCCGGGTCGCTTCGGCAGAAGCCGTGGCAATGAGCAGCTTGAGTCGACGGGTGTTGTCATCAGTCGTATTGCCAGCTGGCGACGTGGTGGCGGTCCGGGTCGGCAAGTGATCTACCATGGTGGATGGCGGCGATGTCGGCGATGGCAGTTGGCGAAATGGGGTGTGGTTTGCACGGATCAACATGTTTCGAGCTGATTGAGCATAATACAAAATACAAAAAACAGCAGGATGGATTTTCCACGAGCTGCCGTGTGGGGTCATTTTGTTTTTCATGCCGCTGCCAAAGCCGCGTCATGGTGCAAAAAATGCTTGGTTTGATGTTTTTTGCGAACCAGGCCGGGGGCAGGCGGTCAGCAAGTTGCGTCAAGTCCATGGCGTGCCGCGATCTGGCGCCGGGAGAAGGAAAGAAGGAAGGCAGGTGTGTCAATGAACAAGGCTTTTGTCAGGGAAAACGATGCAGCCGATGAGGACGACGCGCTGCCTGGCCAGCCCAGCCTGCCGGTGGGCACCCCCAATTACATGACATTGCGTGGCCAGCACCAGTTGCGTGAGGAATTCGAGCAACTGGTGAAAGTTGAACGTCCGGCCCTGGTGCAGGTGGTTTCCTGGGCGGCCGGCAATGGTGATCGCTCGGAAAATGGCGATTACATCTACGGCAAGAAGCGGCTGCGCGAAATCGATCGGCGCATCCGCTATCTGGGCAAGCGGTTGGAAAATGCCGTGGTGGTCGATCCGGCCGAGCAGGAAAATCTGACGCAGGTATTTTTTGGCGCCACCGTCAGTTTTGTCGATTTGCAAGACGTTGCCGGGACGGAAGAATGCTATCAAATTGTCGGCGTCGATGAGGCCGACGCCAGTGCCGGACGGATCAGCTGGCTTTCGCCCCTGGCGCGGGCGCTGATGAAAGCCAGGGAAGCGGATGTCATACGCTTTCAAAGCCCGGCCGGCCTGCGCGAACTGGAAGTGGTCGCGATTCGCTACGAGTGAAAGGCGCTGGCCAGCGGCTCACCGGCGGCCGGCTTGGGGACGATGGAAAACCATCGCTCGTGCGGCTCTTGAAATTTTTCCGGTTATCCCCATTTCCCTCGCTATCATTTTTTTCAGGAGGAACGTATGCCCGCTCAAGCCGCAAACAACAGCGAAACACTGGGTTTCCAGACCGAAGTCAAACAACTGCTGCAATTGATGATTCATTCGCTGTACAGCAATCGCGAAATCTTCTTGCGCGAGCTGATTTCGAATGCTTCGGATGCCTGCGACAAACTGCGTTTTGAGTCGCTCCACAATGCGGCGCTGTTTGAAGATGACAGCGAGCTGAAAATCCGCATTTCCTTCGATGCCGAAGCAAAGACGCTGACCATCGCCGACAACGGCATCGGCATGAATCGCGACGATGCGATCCAGAATCTGGGCACCATCGCCAAATCCGGCACACGCGAGTTTTTCTCCAGGCTTTCGGGCGACCAGCAGCAGGATGCCAATCTGATCGGCCAGTTTGGCGTGGGTTTCTATTCATCCTTCATCGTTGCCGACAAGGTTACGGTGTATAGCCGCCGCGCTGGTGAAAAAGCCGATCAGGGCGTGCTGTGGACCTGCGACATGCAAGATGAGGCCAGTGGCCAATTTACCGTGGCTGGAGTGGATAAAGCCACGCGCGGTACCGAAATCACCCTGCATCTGCGCGCTGATACGCTTGAAGGACCGGACAATCTGCTCTCTGGTTACAGGCTGCGCGAGCTGATCCGCAAGTATTCCGACCACATCCTGCAGCCCATCCAGATGCAGAAAGAAATCTGGGACGAAGAAGCCAAGACGCAGAAAATCAGCGACGAGTGGGAAACGGTGAATCAGGCCAGCGCGCTGTGGGCGCGTTCCAAAAGCTCGATCACCGAATCGGAATACATCGAGTTCTACAAGCATGTCAGTCATGATTACGCTGAACCGCTGACCTGGGGCCATGCGCGGGTCGAGGGACGTTCCGAATACACCCAGCTGCTCTACATTCCCACGCACGCGCCGTTTGATCTGTTCGACCGCAACTCACGCCACGGCGTGAAGCTCTACGTGAAGCGCGTCTTCATCATGGATGACGCCGAGCAGTTGCTGCCGGTCTATCTGCGTTTCGTGCGCGGCATCATCGACAGCAACGATCTGCCGCTCAATGTCTCGCGTGAAATCCTGCAAGAGAGCAAGGATATCGAGGCGATCCGTTCGGGCAGCACCAAGCGGATCTTGGCGATGCTCGAAGACCTGGCTGAGAATCATCCGGAAAAATTCACCACATTCTGGCGCGAATTCGGCCGTGTGCTGAAAGAAGGCGTCGGCGAGGATTTCGCCAACAGGGAACGCATCGCCGGTCTGCTGCGCTTTGCCAGCACCCAGGCGGATACGGCCGAAGAAGTGGTCAGCCTCAAGGGCTACATCGGTCGCATGAAGGATGGTCAGGACAAGATCTACTACGTCACCGCCGAGACGTTCAATGCCGCAAAAAACAGCCCGCATCTGGAAGTTTTCCGCAAGAAAGGCATCGAGGTGCTGCTGCTCTCCGAACGAGTTGACGAATGGGTGGTCGGCAATCTGCCCGAGTTTGACGGCAAGCAACTGGTCTCGGTGGCCCGTGGCGGCCTCGATCTGGGCGCGATGGAAGACGAGGCAGAAAAGAAAGCCCAGGAGCAGCAAGCCGATGAGTTCAAGGAATTCACCGAAAAGCTTGCCAAGTCACTGGAGGGCCGCGTCAAGGAAGTGCGTATCAGCCATCGCCTGACCGACAGTCCGGCCTGCCTGGTGGCCGATGCTCACGATATCGGCGGCAATCTGGCGCGGATGCTCAAAGCCGCCGGCCAGCAGGCGCCGGAGACCAAGCCCATTCTGGAGCTCAACCCGCAGCACGCCGTGGTCTTGAAACTGAAAAATGAAGAGGCCCGTTTCGATGACTGGGCGTCGGTGCTGTTTGATCAGGCCTTGCTCGCCGAAGGCGGCCAGCTCGATGACCCGGCCGGCTTCGTGCGCCGCATCAACCAGCTGATGCTGGAGCTGCAGGGCTGACACAATCCTCATGGCAAGTTATGGCAAGGCGCGCGGATAGCGTTACGTTGCGTGGCCTTGCGCTGCTCGCCGCGCTGAGCGGGATCCTGCGCTGTGTCTGCCGGCTGGCCCGGGGCAGGAAAGCTGCCCCGGAATGCTTACCAGCAGCCAGTGACGGCGCTACCGCCTTTTTTCGCGGTTTTCTCGCCGATCTGATTGATCGTCAGGGTGCCGCATTTTTCTTTTGTCTGGATCGCTTTCGGGGTGGCGGTGATGGTGTAGGTGGTGTCAGCCACGTCGGTGTTGAAGGTATAGCGCTTGTCGAGGTTTGATTCCGTGGTGCAGCCCAGATTCGGGGCATTGCCTGCATAGCTGAGATTGGTGGCGCGGCGGCGCTCCAGGGCGTGAGCGATTTGCGTCATGCAGGATTGCGCCTGCGTGCGCGCGCTGCGGCGAACGTACTCCTGATAGGAAGGCAGGGCGATACTGGCGAGGATACCGATGACGGCGACGACGATCATCAGTTCGATCAGGGTAAAACCCCCCGATTTTGTCTGATGCGGTCGCTGCTTGCCGGCATCCGCCATCCCCGCGCCGGCGGGCCTCCACGGTGTCATGGGTGTGGCGGCGGGCAGATTGCAAAGTGCGGTATTCATGAGTGTGATCCTGTCTGAAAGTTATCTGGCGATGATTTCACGCCAGGCCTGGCGGCCGACCTGGCCGGTGGGCAGTTGCAGAAAGACGGTTTTGCCGGGCAGGTGCATGGTGGCGGTGTTGTCCTTGCGGATGATCGGTGGCTGACCGCTCATGATGGCTTCCAGACCACCCAGGGAGGAAGGGAAGATGCCGCCCAGTTTGTCGTTGGCGTCTACCTTGCGATCGCCGGTAAGGTCAAAAATCCCCTGGCTCAGGCGGGCGCCGGAGAAAGGGTTGATCGCCCAGACCGAACTCTTGCCGTCCGGCTGGCAGCGGTTGGTGCCGTCCGGGATGTAGGTGATGCCAAACAAGGCGCCCGAGAGCAGTGTGTTGGGAGAAATCATTCGTTCTCCCGAGTAGTTGAAGTCGATATACCAGCCACGCAGGCCCGCGCTGATGATTTCGGCGGCAGTGCCGGATTCCAAGGTTCTGACCGGCGTGCCGCTGACGCTGCCGGTGGTCAGGATTTTTCTTTCCTTCAGCCTGGCGCGCGAGTCGATTTCCGTGCCGTCATCAATCAGCCCGTACCAGGTTTGCTGGTCTGTATTGCTCATGTCGGCTTCGTTGAGAAACTGGCCGGTACCAACAAATACCCAGCTTTGCCGGTTCTTTTCGTTGCGGACCACCAGCGGCGTACTGGTGATCGGACGGTTGTTGGCCGTGGTGAACAGTTTGCTGGCGCTGGGGTTGCCGCCCAAATCGGTGAAGCGCCAGACGTTGCCTTTGAGGTCACCCGCATAGGCGGTATCGAAAAAACCGTCGCCATCGCTGTCGATGACATTCACGCCGGACAGGCCATTGTTGTTTCCGGCATGGGTATTCACCGCAGTGATGGTGCCGTTGCCCAGCGAAATCATGATCAGCTGCGCGCGGTCATTGCTGCTGTTGGGCCCGTTGCTGAACAGCACGCGCCAGTCGCCGTTCGCCACCTGGGCAATGATCGGCTTGCTCAGGCTGTTGCCCAGCGCAGCGTTGTCCGTGGCTGATTTTTCCCAAAGCAGTTTGATGTCGTCCGGTTTGGTGACATCCAGCGCGAATACGCCCGTCCCGCCACGGCCCTGGGTACCGACCAGAATGGTTTTCCAGCTGCTGCCGACATAGGCATCGGCGACTGTCAGTTCGCCATCCAGAATGTAGTGATGACGGAAGTTTTCCCAATCGGGATCGCTGACATCATTGACGCCATATTTCGGGTCGGTATAGTTTTTCAGCTTGGTGTTGATGGAAGAACTGGGCAGAAAAGCCAGGGTTTCCACGCCGGTCTGGCCATTGAAGCCGTGCAACATGCCATCGCTGCCAGAGAGATACAGCACCGGCGTGCGGGTTTTTGCGCTGCCGCTGGCATAGCCCGCATAAGCGCTGGCACCGGCAAAGCTTTGCATGGTGTAGTAGTCGGCATGTGTTGGTGGGCCGACATAGACCAGTTGTGCGTTGATGAAGGCCGGCAGCAGGCCGTCGCGCTCGCGGAAGGGGCCTGCCGGCTTTTCCTTGCTGGTATCGCCGCGCAGGTAATTGACCATGTCGGCCGAGGTCAGGAAGGCTTTCTGGGTTGCCGTCAGATTGTCGAATTCAAATGACTTCAGCGTACCGCCCGCATTGACCAGCATCTTGCGCTGGCCCCACGCGGGCAGCATGGTTTCCGAATCCCAGTTACTGCCATTGGTTTTGGGCAGGCCAGTCGTTTCATCCAGTTCCTGTGAATACACCCGGCCATTCCACGAGCCGGAAGTGTATTGGCTGAAATACACCCGGCTGCCCGCTTCCAGCTTGGCCGAGCTGGCGCCACCGCTGGCCGCATGTTTGGTTTCATTGCCGATCTCGTTCAGGGTGTTGGTCAGCGCCCGGGTGAACTCTTCCGGATCGGCAGCGACGATGAAGTCGCCGCGCGAGTTGACAGCAGCGTGCCAGAGGTCGTCGATGTTTTCCTGTTTGTTATCGCCAGGCTCTGGCCAGGATTTGCTGCCGTTGGTCAGCGCGGGCAAGTCGGTTTTTGGATCCAACGTGCCTTTTTCACCGATGGAAATACCATAGGTGCGCATGTGCTGCCAGAAGGCCGGATTCTTCGCCGTGGTGGGGACGTCGTTCTTCATGTTGCTGCTTGGCATCAGGTCGGTTTTCCAGTAATACATGGCGACATCGGCCAATGTATTTGAAATGCCCACGCCTGTTGTAATTGTTTCTATAGTGGTTTTTCTATTAAAACTAGAGCCTGTTATTGTGGTTATGGTTGTGACATTCCCATTTATTACCGTGCCAGCGACATCGCCACTCCTATAGCTGCGAGTGGTGGTGGCGGTGGTGGTCTGATTGTCCGCATAGGGCGGGGTAGGCAGGTATTGATATTCCTTGCCATTGGGTCCGGTAATTTTGACGCCTGCCATGCTGTCATTGTCTTGTCTTGTGTCACTGCTCAAGGCGGCATTGCCGTTCCAATAGCCGTCTGTGGTCAGAATGGCGAAGTTGGACCGACAGGAGAGCTGATTGGCGCCGGTCTCCGGGCCATAGGGGCCATTCTTGCCGGTCAGGTTGGTGACCGTGTCCGAATAATATTCACCAGAGCGACTCAAGGCTTCGCGCAGCGAGGTACCGTTATAGGCGTTGGCGGCAAGCAACTTGTCAAACCAGGTTTTCTTGTTGTTACCGGCAAAACGTCCGTCATTGGTATCGACCGGAATGGAGAAAATGGGGGTTTTTGATTGGCTGTTGTATTGCAGGGTATCAAAGCCCACACGAAAGCCACTGCCCAGCTTGGCAAAAGCGCGGCTGGCGGCTGCCTTGGCCATGTTGATGCGCAAGCGATAGTAGACAAACCAGTTGGCGTAGTTCTGCAGTTCCTCTTCGACGCTGCGTTTGACGCCGCCGTAACCTGTCCAGTCAAACTGGGTGATTTCGGTTGCCGTGCCATTCACGCCGTTGTTACTGGTGATCTTGAACTGGCGGGCACGCCATTGTTTCTGGCTGGCGTTGCAGGTAGTACCCGTAGAACAACCGTAGATGAAGTCATAACGCGTGTAGTGTTGAACGTTGCTTGCGCTGGCGCCGGTGAGGTAATAGAAACCGCTGTAGCGCCATTGATAATTGCTTCTGACCAAACCCGTTGTTCTGCCACTTGAGGTGTCGCTGGTACTTGATGCAATAGCTTCTGTATTGTCGATCCCGGAGGTGCCAGATCCCGTTGCTATCGAAGGCCAACTGGTGAACTTGGTTTTGAAGTTGATGCTGCCACTGGCTGCACTGCCAGAGGGATCTACACTCATCGCGCTGTTGTAATCAACGTTGCCGTAGGAGCTGCCGTCGTGCTTGAGCCAGGGATCGTAGCTGATGAGCGGGTTGTACCACATGGTATTGATGTTGGAGGCGCGCAGGCGGATGTCGTTCACGCTCACGGTTTGCGGCAGACCGCCTACGGGAGCGTTGTACCAGTAGGCAGTGGTGCCGGGCATGTGTTCCCAGCCCATGGAGCCCGAGTCGTCGAGGATGAACATGATGTTGGGCTCGACCGCCGTGGCGACCGTCAGCGGTTGCTGGGCGAGTTCGACACCGGCGCCTGCCGGGGTGCCGGTCAACAGGGCCAGCAGACCGGCAAAAAGCAGGTGCTGGGAGCGAGTACGGTGAAAGAGGTTTTTCATGGCGGTCACCTGTCAAGCATGAGTGGGTGAGGACGGATGGCAATCAACTGCCTTTGACCAGACTGCTGACCACGGCAACGGCGCGGTCGTTGTTGGTGGTGGGTTGGCTGCTGCGGGCAATGACCCGATAGGTGGCGTTCTGCGGGTTGTTGCCGATGTCGCTGCCACCGCCTGTGGCGCCGTACTGCAGGCTCAGGCTGCTGCTCTTGGTGCTGGTGTTGGCTTCACTGTTTTTCAGGCCGAGAAACTGGATGTAGTACTGGGGGCTGGAGTCGGCTTTGACGCCATCATTGAAGTTCTCCAGTGTTACGCTGGTCCAGCCATTGCCGTTGGCCTGGAAGGTATTGGCCGGGATGGTCAGGCAATTGGCCGAAGAAAGGGTGCAGTCCTCGATCTTGCCGCTGCTGAGCAGGGTGCTGCGTTCGTTTTCGAGTATCCAGGTTTCTGCGGCGGCCAGGGCGGCGTCGGCGGTTTGCAGGGCAATGGCGCGGTCGTAGAGGTTGCCGGCGAGTTTTTCCTGTAGTGAGGTGTTGCGCATGCCCGACAGCGCAACCAGGGTGACCACGATCAGCATGATGAGCGCCATGATCAGGGCGACGCCGCGCTGTCGGGTTGCGTCGATGGCAATGGGAAGGCTCGTGGTTTTCATGTCAGTGGGTGTTTCTCAGGGCAATGATATGGGTGAGCGTGCGCCGCAGGCGACGGTCTTGCTGGCTGACCAGACCTTTGTCGTTGTTGGCGGCAGCGTCGCTGGTGGCCACGTTCTTTTGTGTGCTTTCGCTCACCAGGGTCAGTTCGATGGCATTGATCTGGTCCCAGTTGTTTTTGGTTCTGGTGAGGTTGCCCGGATCGTTCAGGCGGGCGTCATCGACGTCCATGAAGTTATCGATGGCGTCGCTCCGGTTGTGGTAGCGAACCTGCATGTCCACGATGCCGGGAAGGATTTCTTCGCGCACGATTGTGCCGTCCGGTGCCAGCCGGGCGCGATAGAGCGAGCGGCCACCTTCGTCGGCACGGCCATTGCTGCCGATGTACCAGGTGGTGGCCAGGTAGCGGGCAACCTGGAATTGCGGGTTGTCCGGATCGGTGATGGAGACCGCCGGTGCAAGGGTGAGTGTGCTGCCGGCGACGGCAGCGATGGTGTGCAGGCTGGCGTTGTCCAGATCGCAGACGATGACGGCTTCATTGGCCGTGAAGCTGGGGCTGTTGCTGGTCAGCAGCACACTGGTGGCCGAGTTGAATTTGCTGATCAGGGCAATTGCTTCGGTTTCCTGGAGTTGCAGGGCCTCGGTGCCGTCAACCCGCTCGCCCCTGGCGGTACCGAAGTCAGCGGCGTTACTGTCCTCATCGCCGGCAAAACCGCGCAGCGGCCACCATTCTTCCCACCAGTCCGGATTGGCGTCGGCAGGATCAAGTTTTCTCACGCTGCTGCTGTCCAGCGGGCCGCAACTGGTGTCGCGCGCCTGGCGTACATCGCGGGCAATCAGCTCAAAAGCCATGCGGGCGTTTTCCTGGGATTCGGAAAGGCTTTCGGTCAGGCGCAGGTTCTGCGCGTTGCCGCCCATCAGGCCGACCATGCCCAGTGTCAGGATCAGGCCGATGGTCAGCGCCACCATGACTTCAACCAGAGAAAATCCCTGCATGTGTGCAGGATGAGGCTGCGCAGCCATGCGCGACCGGCTGGATGGTGCGACGGCGGTGATGGATGTGTTCATAGCTGCACCTGTGTGGTCAAGCGGCCAGCGTTGTCTTCGTTGCCCTTGTCCTGCAGGCCGAGTGAGTCATCCCAGGTGATGGTTATGGTGCAGGTATAGCGTGAGATGCCGTCGCCCATGGCTGGAGTCAGTGTGGTTTCTTCGCATTCGATCTCACCTTCGGCGCTTTCGCCCAGGTGTTCCTTGAGGTTGTTCTGGAGGTCTTCGGGAAAACTGTTGGGGCTGCTGAGTGCGCCCGTGGCGAGATATTCGGCACGCTTGATATCGGCCACGCTGTAGGCAGCCATGACGGCCCGGCTGCGGTCGAATGCGCTCTGGTTGTTGCGCAGGGTGGCCATTTGCAGGGCGATCAGGCCGAGCAGGCCGAAAGCGAGGATCAGCATGGCGATCAGTACTTCGAGCAGGCTGACGCCGCGTTGATTGCGCAGGGAGGTGGGGGTTTTCATTATGGACAGGCCGTCAGTTTGGTGATGGTGGTTCTGCCGGAAAGGCCGATTTCAATGCGGCGGGCGATGTTGCCGCTGCCCATGCTGGAGCAGAGCGTCAGGGTGTTCTTGTTGTCGGTGATGTTGTTGAGGCCGGAAGGCAGGAAAGTGATGGTGTTGTTCTCAAAACTGCTGCTGAGTGTCAGGCTGCCATCGATCATGCCGCGCTGCAGCGGGTTGCCGGCGGCATTGAGGACGACCCAGTGCTGCCAGTTGCCTGCCGAGCAGCTTGTCGCTGTGGCGCTGGCTACCCGGCACAGCCGCACCGACTGGTTGCGTTTGATGGCTTCGGTGCGCGCCAGTTGCAGGGCGCCGATCAGTTCGTTGGTGCGCGCGGCCAGCCGGTTCTGCACTATCATGCTTTGCATCGAGGGCACGGCAATGCTGGCCAGGATGGCCAGGATGACGATGGCCACCATCAGCTCGATCAGCGAGAATCCGCGCTGCGCTGTGCTGGGGAGTGAAGGCGGGTGCTTGGATGTCATGGTCTTGTTGGCCGGGAATGTGAGGGCGGGATCGGTGGTTGATTGACGATTGATGATTGACGATTGACGATTGATGCGGTGATCCTTGATGCTCATGCTAGTGGATCGCAGGATGAAAACAATCAGTGTTGGCGGATTTTGCATCAGGTAAACCTCAGTCGCTACTCATGACCGTGAATTTATACCGCATCGATGCGGGAAGGGTATTCAGGACTTTGCATGATTGACAGTCGGGAATATTTCATCACGGTGGTGGCCCTGGGGCTGGGGTTTTTGTTGCTGGTGCTGTTTGCCTGGATCTGGGCGCACCGCCGCAGGCAGCGCATGGCGCGCGAGGTCGAGCGCAACGAGGCGCTGTTCGACGCTTTTTTCAACGCGGCGCCGGCAGGCATGGCGATTCTCGATCGCGAACTGAATGTGGCGCGCATCAACTCGACCTTGATGGGCTTGCTGCAACTGCCGACAGCCGAGACTTTGAGTGCAAATGGCGTCGTTTTGCGCACGCTGCCGGCCGGGCTGGCCAGTCGTCTGTTGCCACACATGACGGAAGTGCTGATGAGCAATCAGCCGCTGGAGCAGCTGGAAATCAGTCTGTCTGCGGATGAGACGGCGCCGTCGGCCAGGACGGCCAGCAACTGGCTGGTTTCCTTGTTTCCCGTTCCCACGCCGTTTGGCCGCAATCCGCTGGGGTTGGGCATGGTGGTGCAGGACATCACGCCGCTCAAGGCCAGTCAGCAGGCGCTGGAGCAGTCGCGCGCCGAATTGCGGCGGCTGGGGGCGCATCGCGAACAACAGATGGAAGGTGAGTATCAACGGCTGGCGCGGGAATTTCATGATGAACTGGGGCAATTGCTGACCACGGCGCGTATGCGCTTGCAGTTGCTGGGCCGGCAGTCGCCGTCAGCTCAACCAAGCCAAGCAGGTCAAGCAGACCAGCCTTTGCAACTCACCCAGGCGCAGTTGGCAGCCAGTACGCAGGCCATTGATGAGCTTCTCGCCGAGGCTTACCGCAGCATCAAGGCGATTGCCGCCGATCTGCGTCCACCGGCCTTGAATCTGGGGCTGCCGGCGGCTATTGAGTGGCTGGTTGAGCGCATGTTGCTGCCGACAGGTGTGCGCTGTGATGTGCTCTTTCCGCAGGATGGTGCCTTGGATCAGTTGCCAGGCGAGCTGGCGCTTGCGGCATTCCGCATTCTGCAGGAGGCCTTGACCAACATCGTGCGCCACGCGGCCGCTCGCAACGTGCGCATCGTGCTGGCCCGTACCCAGGCGCATGACGCAGAGGGCGCGGGTTTGCGCGTGCTGATCGCCGATGATGGCCAGGGTTTTGATCTGGCGCAGCTGGAGGCTCATACGGCGAATGACGCGCATTTTGGCCTGCTGGGCATGCGCGAGCGGGTGGCCGCGCTGGCCGGGCGGCTGGACATCAATGCCGCCCCCGGTGCGGGTACGCGGATCAGCGTGTGGTTGCCGGATAATCCCGTGTGACACGAGATTGCATGAGGTGCAGGATGCGTATTTTTTTGGCGGATGATCACACCCTGTTTCGCGCTGGCCTGCGGCAGATGCTGGAGTCGCTCGGTGATTTTGAAGTGGTTGCCGAGGCGACCAATGCCGCAGAAACCATGGCGCAGATCGGAACACTCGCCGTTGATCTGGCTGTGCTTGATCTGACCATGCCGGGTGTGACGGGCACGCGTTTGATCGAAGAAGTCGCGCAGGCCCGACCGGCGTTGCCGATTCTGGTTCTTAGTATGCACGATGAGCCGGCCACGGTGCGCCGTGCCCTGCAAGCCGGCGCGCGGGGCTATTTGACTAAGGAAGTCAGCCCGCAGATGTTGCTGACCGCCGTGACGCGGGTTGCCGCCGGGGAACGCTACATTCCGCCGGCGCTGGCCGAGTCCCTGGTCTTTGATGCGGTCACGCCCGCTGCTGCTGCGCACGAGAGCCTGAGCCCGCGCGAGTGGGAAGTGTTGCGCCTGATCGCTGCCGGTTACCAGCTCAACCAGATCGCCGAGCGCCTCAACCTGAGTCCCAAGACCATCACCACGCACAAGACGAATCTGATGGAAAAACTGGGGGTAACGAACAACGTCGAGCTGATCCGCTATGCCGTCGAGCATCGCCTGTTTGAATAGCGGCCCTGCTTTGTGCGGGCGGCGTTGCCTTCGATATGATTGCCGGCCTCGCGGCAAGTCGTTATAATCCGCATCCTTTGCAGCAGGCCGGTGTAGCTCAGTTGGTAGAGCAGCGCATTCGTAATGCGAAGGTCGGGAGTTCGACTCTCTTCACCGGCACCAATAAAAACAATGGGTTATCGGTTGCGGCCGGTAACCCATTTTGTTTGATGTGGCTGATTGCGCGTGTTGCGGCTGGTTGTGCGGCGACTGTGCGGTTATTGTGCGGTCAGTACGCTGCCATTGTCGCCAGCAATGGCGATGTTGCCGCTTTCGCTGTAAGCCACAGCATTGAGCGTGGCGACGGTGCCTGATTCCTGGCGAGTCCAGTTGCTGCCATCCAGACTGGTATAGATGGCGCCGAAGGGGCCCACGGCAATGAAGCGGCGGCCATAGGTCAGCCCCCGGAAATGCGTGCCCGCATTGATGGTACTGTGGGTCCAGGTTGCGCC
>JAHRWT010000080.1 GCA_019105045.1 Sterolibacterium sp. | reverse complement strand
GGTGAAGGAGGCCACGATGGAGGCTACGCGCGGCTCGGGGTGGTATTCGCCATCGACCGTCATGCCACGGGTGCTGACCACCTTGAGCGGCTTCAGGGTATCGCCATCCATGATGACGTACTGCGGCGGCCAGTAGGAACCGGCCACAGCATATTTATCCTCGAAGCCCTTGAACTTGGAAGTATCGACCGAACGGGCATCGAAGCCCACCTTGACCTCAGCCACCACCGCCGGCTTTTCCAGCCACAGATCGATCAGCGACAGGCGACCATCACGGCCGATCACATACACATAGCGACCGGAGGCCGACAGGCGCGAGATATGCACCGCATAACCCGTCTTGACGATGCTGCGGATTTCCTTGGTATCGCCATCAATCAACGCCACCTCGCCGGTATCACGCAGGGTGACCGAGAAAATGTTCTTCAGGTTGATCTTGTTCATCTGCTTCTTCGGCCGTTGATCGACCGGCACGATGATTTTCCAGGAATCCAGCGTTTCCTTCAGGCTGTATTCTGGCGGGACGTCCGGGGTGGTCTGGATGTATCTGGACATCAACTCGATTTCATCCTTGGTGAGGATGTCGTCGAAGTTCACCATGCCGCCTTCGGTGCCGTTGGTGATGATGTTTTCCAGACGTTTCTGGCCCAGCTTCAGCGTGCCGCCTTCCTGCATCGAGCCGTCCGGCAGCTTCTTGCTCCAGTGCGGCTCCAGATTCTTGCCCGTTGCGCCCTTGCGCAGTACGCCGTGACAGCCGGCGCAGCGCTCGAAGTAAATCTTCTTCGCGGCTTCTTTTTCCTCGGCGGTCAGCGCCGGCATGGCTGGCACATTGGCCTGGGTTTCTGCTGCCGCCAGTGCATGGCTGCCGCCGAAAGCACCCAGCAGTGCCAGTGGCATGATGGCCATACGCAGCGCGTTGCCGGCAAACTTACGTGTTGTCATGGCTTGTTTCCTTTCTATGAAATGGCAAGAAAAAACACACTGAATCTTGATGAAACCCTTGATGTAGAAGTTTCAAGTTTGTCCCAGGTGGTGTCATTGATTTAAATCAATCAAACAGGGGAAACCGGAGCAGGGAGGATTGTGCTTGTTGATTTCTCCATGACCCCCGGACTTTTGCCAGGAAAGCTCTGCACGAATCGTTCCGTCGCACCCATCTGCGGGTTTGGCACACAGCTTGCACGGCGGCGTTGCTTCGTTTCGGCATGGCACCCCCTTTGCAACTTCGCGCCTTGCATCTCGCATCATGTCAAACGCCGCGCAGCGTCTGCAGCGTCTGTTTGGTGGCACGATTCGTGCAGAGCTTTCCCAGGCAAAGCCCGGGTACTTTACTTGATATATGAAGAAAGTTTCAACTTTTTGTGGTCAATTTTGCAATCTGACGCAGTTTTTCCTGTCGGGCAGCGATTTGTTTGCTGCATCAGAAAATCATTTTTCAAAATAGGTTTTAATTGATTGATTTTCAATGATATTTTTTGAGTGTTGATGTGTCTGGGATTGGGATGTGCGCTGTGTAACGTGGCCGGCAAGTCCTGTATACACAGGGCCTGCGGGCCTTCATGGGGTTCAATGACTGGTACCTTCCGAGCGGCTGATCTTGTTGTGCAGGTTGTATTTGCCGATCGGCTTGGCGGCGGGAATGCGTTTGACTTCCTTGAGCGTTTGGGCATCGAAGACGATCAAGGCGCCATCCATTTCCATCAGACTGGCCAGCACATAGCGGCCATCCTTGGTGAATTCGACGTGAGCCAGCGTCTTGCCGGGTTCGGGGCGCAGCTGGGCGACGATGGTCAGCGTCTCCTTGTCGATGATCTGCAGCGTATCGCGATGCGCGCTCATCATGGCATCGACCCAGGCGTAGCGGCTGTTTTCGTGGCTGCGCATGAAGAAGCCCGGCCCCAGCGTCTGGATATGCTTGATGGTTTGCCAGTTGCTCATGTTGATGATGCTGATCACCCCTTCCTTGAGATTGGGGCTGGCCAGTACGTTGCGGCCTTGCCAGTGCCAGCTGATGCCCGAGCCCAGATGGGGCATGCCGGGCAGATCGATGTCGGCGATCTTGCGTCGTGAATCCAGATTCACCACCTGCCCCAGCTGGCCCGCACGCGAAGCGCCGATGACATGTTCGTAGCTGCTGTCGAAGAAAAAATCATCCAGCACGTCATTGAGCAAGGTGCGGCGCGGATAAAACTGGCCGGGCACGGGGTTGCCCTCGCCCATGCGGTAGTCATGCACCAGGCCTTCATACACCGGCTCGACGCTGGGGTCATAGCTCAGCTCCCAGACTTCGGGAATGTCTTTCATGGCGGCGATGAAGCTCTTGCGCGGCGCGGCATCATAGACGGCGGAAACGCGTGAAGTGAGATCGCCTTTCTGGTTGCGCGCTTCCAGGGTCTTGATCGGCCGCAGTTCGCCATCGAGTACGACCAGGGTATGCGGCAGATAATTGGCGGCGATGACCGATCGGCCATCATCGGCAACAGCGACGTTGCGGGTATTGATGCCGACACGGATTTCGGCCACCACGGCCAGATTCCAAAGGTCGTATTTGCTGACCCAGCCATCGCGGGAAGCGAAGAACACATAGCGGCCATCGGCGGTGAATTTCGGCCCGCCGTGCAGGGCAAAACGGGAAGGGAAGCGGTGGATGCGTGTCAGCTTGTCGCCATCGAGTATGGAGACATGGTGGTCACCCGTTTCAACGACGACGAACAGATTCATCATGTCCACACCTTGGTAGATGGGGGCAGGCCGGTCGGGCAGGCTGCCGGGCGCATGGTGAACGATGCGGCTGGCCAGCATCTGGGCATCCGTCCAGGTTGGCGCAGGCACCACGGGTGTGTAGATCCAGTCATTCATCGCCTGGATCTCATCTGCCGAAAGCAGATTGGCAAAGCCGGTCATTTGTGTGGCCACGCGGCCATCGCGGATGACTTTCAGCGCTTCGCCCTTGCGCAGCCGCTCCAGGTTTTCCGGCAGCAGCGCCGGGCCCATGCCGCCCAGTCGATCTGCGCCGTGGCAACTGGCGCAGTGCTGTTGATAGAGATTGGCGGGGCGGGCTGGGCTGGCAGTATCGGCCGCGATGGCCGTGGTTGCCGCAGTGGCAAGGGCGGCCGTCAGCAGCCATCTGGTCAGCAGAATGTTGAAGGGTGTTTTCATTTGCGTGCGTTTTCTTCAGCGCGTGACCAGGGGGTGGTTTGCAGACGTTCGCCTGTCGTGGTGACGCCGATTTCGGCATCCGTCAGATAGCAGCCCGGATCTTCCTGCCAGGGGTCGCCGCTGACTTGCTGGGCGCGCACGCGGGTGTTGCCGCCGCAGATATCGAAATATTGACATTGGCCGCAACGTCCCTTGACCTGGCGTGGGCGCTGCTTGAGACCGGCCATCAGCGGATCGGAGGTATCCAGCCAGATTTCGGAAAACGGCCGCTGGCGCACGTTGCCCAGATTGTGATGCCACCACATGGTGTCGGGATGGACATTGCCGAGGTTGTCGATATTGGCCACATTCACCCCGCTGGAATTGCCACCCCACTGGGCCAGCTTGGCGCGGATGGCCGCCGCCTGCTCGGGGAAATTTCGCTGCACCCAGTGCAGTAGATAAACGCCATCGGCATCGTTGTTGCCGGTGGTGAATTCCTTTTCCACACCGCGTTGCAGATAGGCCAGACAGGTATCGAACAACAGATCCATGGCTTCCCGCGTCATGCGGTGGTGGGCATCATCTTCGCGGTGTTTGTTGCCCCGGCCGGCGTAGTTGAGGTGGGAAAAATAGAAACGGTCGATATCTTCATCTTCGATCAGCTTCAGCAGATGCGGCAGATCGTGGGCATTGTCCTGAGTCAGCGTGAAACGCACGCCGACTTTCAAACCCAGATCGCGGCACAGGCGGATGCCGGCCAGTGAGGCATCGAAGGCACCCTCCAGGCGGCGGAATTTGTCGTGTGTGGCACGCATACCGTCCAGACTGACGCCGACGTAGTTGAAATCGCAAGCGGCGATCTGCTCGATGTTGTTTTCATCAATCAAGGTGCCATTGGAAGACAGGCCGACATAGAAACCCATGGCTTTGGCGCGTTGGGCGATGGCGAAAATATCGGGTCGCAGCAGCGGCTCGCCGCCGGAAAGAATCAGTACCGGCACGCGAAAACGCTTCAGGTCATCCATCACCGTATAGATTTCTTCGGTGCTCAGCTCACCGGGAAAATCCTTGTCGGCAGAAATCGAATAGCAGTGTTTGCAGGTCAGGTTGCAGCGACGGATCAGATTCCAGATCACCACCGGCGCGGGTGGATTGCGCTTTGCCAGCAGCGGCGTGGGGGCGAGGACTTCCTGCAGATATTGGGTGATGCGGAACATGATTTTCCTTTGTAACTCAATCGGTCAGGCGCAAGCCGGTTTTCTTCAGGATGCGGCTGCTGTAAAGCACGTCGTGCTGACGACAGGCCGCGCCCAGCAAGGCTTCGATCTGAGCGACTTTTTCAGCCACTTCTGCGCGATCACGGCCATGCACCATGGCAAACAGGTTGTAGGGCCAGGCGGGCAGGCGGCGCGGCCGCTGATAGCAGTGGGTGACAAAATCCAGTTGTCCCACGGCCTGGCCCAGCGCGTCGATGGTCGCATCGTCCACATCCCAGACGCTCATGCCATTGGCGGTGTAACCGATGGCGTAATGATTGGGCACGGCACCGATGCGGCGGATGATGCCCGCATCCAGCAGGTGTTGCAGGCGGCTTTGCACTTCGGCGCTATCCAGGCCCAGTTGCTCGGCCAGCGCGTGATAAGGGCGTGAGACCAGCGGCAGGCCGCCCTGGGTGGCCTTGATCAAGCGCCGATCGATGGCGTCTATGTGAGTGGAATGCGTCATGCCTGCAACTTCATTTCGACAAAATATTCACGCAGTTTGGGAAAGGCGAACACTTCCAGTCCGGTCGCTGCTTCCAGTTGGTTGATTGTGTGCTGGATGCCTGCCGGGGTTTCCGTGGCGATCACGAACCACATGTTGAGCGCATGCTCACGGCGGTAGTTGTGGGCGATTTCCGGCAGGGCATTGACGGCTGCACTGACTTCCTCGAAACGCTCTTCCGGCACGGCCAGGGCGGCCAGAACAAAGCGTCCGCCCATGCGTTCGATCTGGAACATCGGGCCGAAGCGAGTCAGCACGCGGCGGGCCAGCAGGTCTTCAAGATGGGCCAGCAGCTCGGCTTCAGTCAGTCCCAGGCTGTCTGCCACAGCGCGATAGGGCTCGTCGCAAAGAGGGAAATCACCCTGCAGCGCATTGATAATGCGTTTTTCCGTGGCCGTCAGCGGCTGCGGGGTGTTGCGCAGGGGGCGCGTGGGATGGGTTTTTTCGTTCATGGCTCGGCCCGCGCGATACCCAGATCCACATAGCGGGCGCCGCGCTGTTTGTAGCGACGCAGTGAAAACAGCACCTGATGGGGATAGTCTTGCAGTGCGAGATCGCGGTTGATGCGATTGACCCGCGCTTCGACTTCCGTGCGTTCACGGCCGTGGATCATGCAATAAAGATTGTAGGGCCAGGACGGCAGGTCACGGGCACGACGGTAGCACAGCGTCACGCCGTCCTGCCGGGCCAGTTGCTCGCCCAGGTGGCTGACGGTTGCATCAGGAATGTCCCAGACACACATGGCATTGGCTGTCCAGCCCAGTTCGTGGTGACGCACGACGACACCGAAGCGTTTGATCAGACCGCGTGCCAGCCAGGCTTCCAGCAGTTGCAGCACACGTGTTTCATCCAGTGCCGCACGTTCGGCCAGTGCGACATAAGGCTGCAGTTCCAGCGGCAGACCATCTTGCAGCACGGCCATCAGACGCTGTTCATCGACGCTCAGTTGCCAGGCGCTTTCCGGCAGTTGGGCAGGGCGGCGCTGCACCCTGGCGGCCTGCGCACTGGCAGACTCGCGGCCGCTCAGATCAAAGCCCAGATCAATGTGGAATTCTTCCAGCAGGGGCAGGCGGATCAGCGGGCAGGCCGACTCGTCCGCAATCCGTGTCATCAATTGATCGAGTTGCGACTGGCTGGGCGCGGTGGCGACGAACCAGAGGTTCCATTGGTGTTCGCGCTCATAGTTGTGATTGACTTCCGTATGGGCGCTGACTTCATCGGCAACGGCATCCAGTCGGTCTGCCGGCACGGCCAGTGCAGCCAGTGTGCTGGCACCGATGCGGCGGGGCGAAAAGACCGCCCCCACCCGGCTGATCGCTCCTTCCTCATGCAGGCGGCGCAGGCTTGCCAGCACTTCCAGCTCATCGGTTTCCAGTTGCCGCGCCAGTACTTCGAAGGGTGCGGAAATCAGTGGAAAGTCACGCTGGAATTCGTTCAGCAGCCGAAAGTCCAGTGCTTCGTTGCCTTGATTCAAAACCCGATCCTCGCCGCTCGTGGAGTGAAGAATATGCCTGAAGGCGAGCTGACCGGCAATTCGCCCATCCGCTGCAGCGTGTTGGTATCAAAGATGGAGACGCGGTTGTCGTCGCGGGCGGAAATCCATACGGCTTCGCCGCGCGGGGTGAATTCCATGTGCAGCACGGCCTTGCCGGGCGCAAGCGTGTCAATGATGCGATTGTCCAGCGTGTCGATCACCTGCACCTGGCCGTAATCGGGAAAAGCGAAATTCACCCAGACCTGGCGACCATCTGGACGGGCCATGACGAATACCGGCTGGCCCTTGACGGCAATGCGCCCGACTTCCTGCCAGCTCTCGGTATCCACCACCAATACCTCGTGGCGGCCGATGGCGGGCAGGTAGGCGCGATTGCCGGCTACCGACCAGCCGCGCAGATGGGGCATCTTGTAGACCGGCAGCGGCTGCTCACCCCGGCCATAGCCGGCCAGTATCTTGCGCACGCCCTGTTCCGGTCGCCACAGGTCGAGCAGGGCAATGCCATCCTCACCGAACAGGCCGGCCAGATAGTAGCGGCCATTGGGGCTGATCAGCGCGTCATAGGGCTGCTTGCCGATATCGCGGAATTTGCTCAGTTGCGGCTGGCGTGGCGAGGACAGATCGGCCACCCAGATTTCACCGGCATCGAACAGGGAATAAACGAAACGATTGCCCGGCAGATCAGCCAGGCCAACCACCTTGGAACGTTTGCCTTCGCTGCCGTATTCGGCAGGAATATCGGCCAGCAGTTCCAGCGTATCGGCATCGAACACCTTGATGCCGCCCGGATCGTAATTCTGCGCCACCACCAGACGGCCATCCTGGGAAATCGCGCCCCCAATGCTGTTGCCTGCCTGCACCACACGTTGCACCACTTGATGTTGCAGCAAATCCAGCTTGCTCAAACCGCCATCGCGGCCGAACACATAGGCGTAGCGGGCATCCCGCGAGAACACCACCGATGCGTGGGACAGATCGCCCACGCCGGGTATCGTTGCCACCTGCGTGCGGGCGCTGGTATCGACGACGGTCACCCGGCCGTCGGCGCGCTCGATGATCACGCCCAGGTCACCCGTGCCACGCAGGGGTTGCTGGGCGCAGGCGGTCAGCAACAGGGCCAGCGCAGACCCCAGGGCCAGGCGGCGTGCGGCCATTGGCCAGCTTGCTCGGATGCTCATCGACTCACTCCTTGGGAAATCCGGCCAATAATTGTGTCACGATCCATTCGGCCTCTGCTTCATTGATGATGGCTTGCCAGGGCGGCATGGCCGTGCCCGGTCGTCCCGACATGATGGTGGCGACCAGCCCCTCCGCCGGCTTGTCGCGCAGATCCTCCGGCAACAGCGGCGTGCCCAGCCCGCCTTTCAGTGTCATGCCGTGGCAGGAGCCGCAATCCTGGCGCACCATGCGCACCAGTTCGCTTTGCCGGCGGGCATCGGGCGCTGCCGCTGTGGCGACATCCGCCAGCACCCCCGGGGACAGGCAGGTCAGACCCGGCAGCAGAACGAAGAATGAGGATAGCAATTTTCGCATGACAGGTTGGCAAGGCAGTTGCTTTAAAAGTGAAACATTGTACTTGCGAAGCGTAGCCGTTGCGCTTTTCCGGTGCATTGCGGTAGATCAAGACAAGCAGGCCGGCAGGTGGCGGGCGTCCATGGCCGGTTTATCTCATTTCAAACCACAGCGTCTGCTGAGCGGCCCGCTTTGTACAGAGTTTCCTTAAAATTGCGGAATTCGACGTGATGATGATGCATATTGACCGACCCATGGAAAAGTCGACGCGCCTGCCGGGCGAGGACGGGGGCAAGCACACCCCGATGATGCAGCAGTATCTGGCGCTCAAGGCGCAACATGCGGACAGGCTGCTGTTTTACCGCATGGGTGACTTCTATGAGCTGTTTTTTGACGATGCCGAAAAAGCCGCGCGCCTGCTTGACATTACCCTGACCAAGCGTGGCCAGTCGGCCGGGCAGCCGATTCCGATGGCGGGTGTGCCGTTTCATGCCATGGAAGGCTATCTGGCGCGGTTGGTGAAACAGGGCGAGTCGGTGGCCATCTGCGAGCAGATCGGCGATCCGGCGACCAGCAAGGGGCCGGTGGAGCGCGCCGTCACGCGCATCGTCACGCCGGGTACCTTGACCGATGCCGCCTTGCTTGATGAGAAGACGGATCGCCTGCTGCTGGCGCTGCGTGTCGAGCGGCGGCGGGCCGGTCTGGCCTGGCTGAATCTGGCCAATGGCGAATTGCGGGCGCTGGAGTGCGCTGTCGATGCGCTGGCAGCCCAGTTCGAACGCCTGCAACCGGCCGAAGTGCTGTTGCCTGACGGCCTGCGCAGCGACAAGGCGGCTGATGCCGGCGAGCTTGATGCGCTGCAGGCGCGTGGCGCGGCCATTCGCCACCTGCCTGATTGGCATTTTGATGCGGTAACGGCAACACGTTTGTTGAGTGAACATTTTGGCAGTCGCGATCTGGCGGCCTTTTTGCCGGAAGACGTCAGCAGCAGCGAAGGTTTTGTCTTGTGTCTGGGGGCTGCCGGCGCTCTGTTCCAGTACGCTCAGGCCACACAGCGACAGGCTTTGCTGCATGTCAGTGCGCTCAAGATCGAGATGCCGCAGGATTATCTGCGTCTGGATGCGGCGACCCGACGAAATCTGGAAATCAGTGAAACCCTGCGTGGCGAACGGTCACCGACGCTGCTGTCGCTGTTTGATTGCTGCGCCACCAGCATGGGTGCGCGCTGGCTGCGCCATGCCCTGCATCATCCGCTGGCGAATCAGCAACTGGCGGCTGCACGGCATGAGGCCGTAGCTGAGTTGCTGGAAATGGAGCGCACGGGCAGTGGCAAGATGCTGCGCAGTGGCTTGCGCCAGATTGCCGACATCGAGCGCATCACTGCGCGCATTGCGCTGAAGAGCGCCCGGCCACGAGATTTTTCCACCCTGCGTGACAGTCTGGCCGCACTGGCCGGCGTGCGTGATGCCTTGGCAAGCGTCCATGCGCCGCTGCTGCTGGACGCGCGCCAGCAGCTGGCCACGCCTGAAGAAGCGCTGGATTTGCTGCAGCGGGCGATCCGTGAGGAGCCCGCAGTCGTCCTGCGTGAAGGCGGCGTCATCAAGGAGGGTTACGATGCCCAGCTGGACGAGTTGCGCGGTTTGCAGAACAACTGTGGTGAATTCCTGCTGGCGCTGGAAGCCCGCGAAAAGGCACGCACCGGTATTGCCAGTCTCAAGGTCGAGTTCAACAGGGTGCATGGCTTTTATATCGAAGTCAGCCATGTCCATGCCGAAAAAATTCCAGACGATTATCGGCGCCGGCAGACGCTGAAGAATGCCGAGCGTTACATCACCGCAGAGCTCAAGGCTTTCGAGGACAAGGCGCTGTCTGCCAATGAACGCGCGCTGGCCCTGGAAAAACAGCTCTATGAAGCCTTGCTGACTTGTTTTGCCGAGCATGTTCCCGCGCTGCAGCGAATTGCCCGGGCCGTGGCGCTGGTCGATGGTCTGGCTGCATTTGCCGACACTGCCTGGCGCCTGGATTACTGCCGTCCTGTATTTCAAGCAACCCCCGGCATCAGTGTGGAAGGCGGGCGGCATCCAGTGGTTGAAACCCAGGTCAACGATTTCATCGCCAATGATGTCCGGCTGGGGCCGACGCGGCGCATGTTGCTGGTCACCGGGCCCAACATGGGGGGCAAGTCGACCTATATGCGCCAGGTGGCGCTGATCGTGCTGCTGGCGCATTGCGGCAGTTTCGTGCCGGCGCGGGCAGCCAGCCTGGGGCCGATCGATGCGTTATATACGCGCATTGGCGCCTCTGATGACCTGGCGTCGGGGCGTTCCACCTTCATGGTGGAAATGACCGAGGCAGCGGCGATTCTGCATGGGGCGACCGACAGATCGTTGATCCTGATGGATGAGATTGGCCGGGGCACTTCGACATTCGATGGCATGGCGCTGGCGCACGCCATTGCTCGTCATCTGATTGAAAAAAATCGTGCTTTCAGCTTGTTTGCCACGCATTATTTCGAATTGACCCGGCTGGCCCAGGAGCATCCGGAGTGCGTCAATGTGCATCTGGATGCGGTCGAGCATGGTCAGCGCATCGTGTTTCTGCACGCTGTCGAAGAGGGGCCGGCCAGCCAGAGTTACGGCATCCAGGTGGCCGCGCTGGCCGGTATGCCGGGTGGGGTGATCCGCGAAGCCAGGCGTCGTCTGCTGCAACTGGAAAACCAGGAAATCATGCAGCGTGCCGATGCGGGCCAGCCGGATCTGTTTGCGCAGGCGGTCGTTGCGCCACTGGCTGAGGCCCACCCGCATCCCGCACTCGACGCCCTGCGCGCGCTGGATCCTGATGCGCTGTCGCCGCGCGAAGCGCTGGAGTGCCTTTACCGGATCAGGCAACTGGCTGAAGAGGCGCCCGGGCAGGTGCCATGAAACCTGTTTAACCTCATGAAATCATTTGAATTTTGATGATTTTTCGCAACTGGTGCGGGTTTTCCGCTAGAATGCGGATCCTCTTTCACGTTCTTGAAAGAGCCATCTACTGGTTGGGAAAGGTCGCCATGTACAAAGACGCCCTCGTCCAATTGGGGATTGTCTCAGTGTTTCTGAACACCTCCCAAAAGGAAAAATTCTGTTGCCGCGCGCAACGTGCACGGCTGGCGCGTTTCGCTTGCCTGTCCGTGCGTCGGCGTTGTCTGTCGGCGCGCAATATTGCTCATCTGCAGGCAATGTTGCCGGTTCCTTTGCACCCGATGCAGAACCAGGTGTGCCATAGCCGAACGCCGGCCTGATACAGGCAGCGCGGCTTTCCACGATTCGCAATGGTCTGTTGCGTTGCAGCCTTCTGCGTGATGGCGTGAGTCATTGCGGCGTTGGCGATTGTGCCCGGGCGCCTTGGGCCTGGGGTTTCCTGTGTTGCTGTGCTGATGTTGTTTCCGCCTGTTGCGGCGGTGCAACGGATCACGGGGTGTGCCAAGAACGATGACGCTACCAATACAAACGTTACAAACGTTACAAACGCTGCAAACACCTTGCTACCTGATCGACAAGAGCGCCTTGCAGACCAATCTGCAGCAGGCGGCGCGTCTGCGCGCGCTGTCCGGCGCCCGTATCCTGTTGGCCCTGAAATGCTTTGCCAGCTGGCCGGTATTCGATCTGATGCGTGAATACCTGGATGGTACGACCTCCTCGTCGCTGTTCGAGCTGAAGCTGGGACGCGAGAAATTCGGTGGCGAAACCCATGCCTACAGCGTGGCCTGGGCCGATCATGAAATCGACGAAGCCATCCGCCAGGCCGACAAGATCATTTTCAATTCGCTTTCCCAGTTGGCACGTTATGCCGACCGGGCCAAGGCAGCGGGGATTCCCTGTGGTCTGCGCTTGAATCCCGGTGTCAGCGTGTCCGGTTTCGATCTGGCCGATCCGGCGCGGCCTTTCAGTCGCCTGGGTGAATCCGATGCCGCGCGCATCGAGGCGGTGATCGATCAGCTGGATGGTTTCATGATTCACAACAATTGTGAAAACCACGACTACGCGCGCTTCGATACATTGCTGACCCGTCTGGAAGAAGATTATGGTCATCTGCTGCAGCAGGTGCGCTGGGTGAGTCTGGGGGGCGGCATCCATTTCACCGCGCCAGGCTATCCGCTGGATGCGCTGGCCGGGCGTCTGCGCCGCTTTGCCGAACGTCATGGTGTGCAGGTCTATCTGGAGCCGGGTGAAGCGGTGGCGCAGGGCGCGGCCACGTTGGAAGTGACCGTGCTCGATGTGCTGCACAACAGCAAGGCGCTGGCCATTGTCGACAGCTCGACCGAAGCTCACATGCTGGATCTGCTCATCTACCGGCAGCCGGCGCGCATCGAGCCGAATGCCGGGCCGCATCGTTACATGATCTGCGGCAAGACCTGTCTGGCGGGGGATATCTTCGGCGAATACGACTTTCCCGCGCCGCTGACGGTCGGCTCGCGTCTGTCGATCGAGGATGCTGCCGCCTACACCATGGTCAAGAAGAACTGGTTCAACGGCATCCACATGCCTTCCATCGCCGTCCGTGAACTGGACGGTCAGGTGCGCCTGGTGCGCGAATTCGATTATCAGGAATACGTGGCCAGCCTGGGCTGAGCCGATCATCCATTTTCCTCATGAAGGATCTTTAGCGAACGGAGCTGCAATCATGAAAAGGAACGTCCTCATCATCGGTGCCGGCGGTGTGGCCCACGTGGTTGCCCACAAATGCGCGCAGAACAATGCGCTGTTGGGCGAGATCCATATTGCCTCGCGGACTCTGACGAAATGCCAGGCCATCGTCGAATCCGTGCTCGAAAAACGTCACCTGCAGCAGCCGGGTGTCATCCAGGCGCATGTCCTGAATGCACTGGATGTGGACGCCACCGTGGCGCTGATTCGCCGCCTCAAGACCCGCATCGTTCTCAATGTCGGTTCGTCATTTCTCAACATGGCGGTGCTTTCTGCCTGTATCGAAACCGGCGCCGCTTACATCGATACGGCCATTCATGAAGATCCGACCAAGATTTGCGAAACACCCCCTTGGTATGGCAACTACGAATGGAAACGGCGGGATGAATGCGCCCAGGCCGGTATCACGGCCATTTTGGGTATCGGCTTTGACCCCGGCGTGGTCAATGCCTACGCTCGCCTGGCGCAGGATGTGTTCTTCGATCGCATCGACGCCATCGACATCATCGACACCAATGCCGGTTCGCATGGTCGTTACTTCGCCACCAACTTCGATCCGGAAATCAATTTCCGCGAATTCACCGGTACGGTCTGGTCGTGGCAAAACCGTCAATGGACAGCCAACAAGATGTTCGAGAAAAAGGCGACATGGGAGCTGCCGGCCGTGGGCCAGCAGACCACCTACCTGACCGGCCACGACGAGCTGCATTCGCTGTCGACATTCCTTGATGTGCCGAACATCCGCTTCTGGATGGGTTTTTCCGATCACTACATCAATGTGTTCACCGTGCTCAACAAACTGGGCTTGCTGTCAGAACAGCCCGTGCGCCTGCAAGATGGCCAACAAGTCGTACCGCTGCATGTGGTCAAGGCCCTGCTGCCCGACCCGGCTTCGCTGGCACCGGATTACCAGGGGCTGACTTGTATCGGCGACAAGGTGGTCGGCCAGAAGGACGGTCAGCAACGTGAAGTCTTCATCTACAACGTCTGCGACCATGCCGCGTGCTACCGCGAAGTCGGCAGTCAGGCCATCTCTTATACCGCCGGCGTGCCCGCCGTGGCGGCAGCCATGCTCATCGCCCGTGGCGACTGGGACGTGCGACGCATGGCGAATGTCGAGGAATTGCCGCCACAACCCTTGCTGGCATTGATGGAGGTCATGGGCTTGCCCACGCGCATCCAGGATGCCCGTGGCGACCGTCCGCTGGCCAAGGCGCTGGAGGACATGCAATTGCCAGCCGGTGCCAGTCTCGGTGAGGATGCGCGTGAGCTTGAAGTCGAAGTTGACATTGAATGCGCCGCTGCCACGGCCCGTCATGCCGGGCGCGCCGATGAAACGGAAAAAGTGCGTCTGTACGCGCAGGTGGAAGACAAATCGATGCGTCTGTGAGGGACGCTGAAGAGTTGCGGCACAAGCAGCAAGAGGGCTGAAAGACAAGGGGCGGATGAGAATTTCGCCCCCTTGTTCGTTACTGAGCAGAACGCTCCCGCGTGATAACATCAGCGGTTCTGCCTTGAGCGCCATCATGACCGATCTGTCTGCTGTTCCCGACCAGAGTGAAGCCATTGCCGAAGCCTGTCGCAGGTTTCCTGCGGTTGCCACAGCCTTTGCGGCGGATGGCCGGCTGGCGCAGGCCATCCAGGGCTATCGGGGACGGCCCCAGCAACAGGAAATGGCCTTGCGGATTGCCGCCGCCATCCATGACAACAGCGTGTTGGTGGCCGAAGCCGGCACCGGCACGGGCAAGACCTTCGCCTATCTCGTGCCGGCCTTGCTTTCCGGCGGCAAGGTGATCATCTCGACGGGCACCAAGACGCTGCAGGACCAGCTGTTTGAACGCGATTTGCCTGCCGTGCGCGAGGCGCTGGGTGTGCCGGTCAGTATCGCCCTGCTCAAAGGGCGGGCCAATTATGTCTGCCATCATCATCTTGAACGCGCCGTAGCCGATGGCCGCTTCCAGTCGCGTGAGGAAGCCGGGCACATCCGCAGCATCGCGCGTTTTGCCAAGACCAGCAAGACAGGCGACAAAGGCAGTTTGTCTGCCGTGCCCGAAGACTCTACAGCCTGGACGGCGGCCACATCAACGCGTGAGAATTGCCTTGGCCAGGAGTGCCCGCATCATACGGAATGCTTTGTGCTGGCCGCGCGCCGCGAGGCGCTGGCCGCCGACGTGGTGGTGGTCAATCATCATCTGTTCTTTGCCGATGTGATGCTGCGCGACGAAGGCGCGGGCGAACTGCTGCCGGCCTGCAATACGGTGATTTTCGACGAGGCGCACCAGTTGCCCGAAGTCGCCGGCATGTTCTTCGGCAGCAGTCTGGGTACGGGGCAGATCATCGATCTGGCGCATGATGTGCGGCGCGAGGCGATTCTTTCGGCCAAGGATTACCTGCCGCTGCAGGAGGCCGCCCAGGCCGTGGAGAAAGCCGCGCGCGATCTGCGTCTGGCCGTGCCGCAGGAAAACGCGCGCCTGCCCGCCGTGCAACTGGCGGACAACCAGGAGTTTCAAATTGCCCTGCAGCTGCTGGATGAGCGCTTTGGCGAGCTGGCCCAGCATCTGCAGACCCAGGCCGAGCGTGCCGAAGGTCTGGCCAGCTGTCTGCAGCGCAATGACGAACTGCAGCAACGTCTGCAGACCTGGCGCAATTCGACAGACGCCAGCCAGGTACGCTGGCTGGAAGTCTTTACCCAGGCACTGGCGCTCAATCTGACACCGCTGGATGTGGCCGATATTTTCCGCCGCCAGCTGGCAGGCCAGCCACGCGCCTGGATATTCACTTCCGCCACGCTGGCGGTGGGGCGGGATTTTTCTCATTACTGCAACGAACTGGGACTGTATGAAGCGGCGACGGGCTATTGGACCAGCCCCTTCAATTACGCCGACAACGCACTGCTTTACGCGCCCACCGACATGCCCGAGCCGAATCATCCGGACTATATCGAGGCCGTGATCGAGGCGGCCTACCCGGCGATCGTGGCGGCGGGTGGCCGGGCGTTCGTGCTGTGTACTTCGCTACGTGCGATGCGGCGCATCCACGAAGGACTGGAAGCCCGTTTTGCTCGTGCAGGGCAGAATTTTCCCCTGCTGCTGCAAGGCGTGGGCGCCAAGGCCGAGCTGCTGGAGCGATTCCGCCAGCTGGGCAACGCCGTGCTGGTCGCCAGCCAGAGTTTCTGGGAAGGCGTGGATGTACGCGGCAATGCCCTGTCGCTGGTGGTGATCGACAAACTGCCGTTTGCCCCGCCGGATGATCCCGTGCTGGCCGCACGCATCGAACAGATGCGCAAGGCCGGCAAGAATGCCTTCATGGATTATCAGTTGCCGCGCACGGTGATCAGCATGAAGCAGGGCGCCGGACGCTTGATCCGCGACGAGACCGATCGCGGTGTGCTGATGATCTGTGATCCGCGTCTGGTGGGCAAGCCTTATGGGCGGCGTATCTGGCAATCGTTGCCGCCCATGCGGCGCAGCCGCAAGCAGGCGGATGTCGAGGCTTTCTTTGCTGCGGCAACGACGGATGAGATGGCTTCATGAGTGTCGTGAAACCAATCAGTTTTGCGCCCGCGCAAGCGGATTGCCATACGCTGGCCGAACGTCTGAATGTCGATTGCCAGTGCGTTTCGCTGGATCGCCAGGCGCTGCACGATGAGCTGCTGCGCGCGCCGGATGGCGAAGTGCTGGCGCGGATGATCGAGACGGATCGCCCCCATCTGTTTGCCGATTCGACCGTTTTTGTCAGCGAGGAGAACATCCTGCACATGGCTGAGCTGATTGCCGCCGTCGAGCAGGTGGTGGCCATGCCGGCCTATGTCGAACACGTGCTGGCCTATGCGCCGCCCGTCGCCCGCCACGTTCCTCGGGCGCGCGGGGTTTTTCTGGGCTACGATTTTCACTTGCCTGCCATAGCCGGCGGCTGGCCGCAGCTGATCGAAACCAACACCAATGCCGGCGGCGGTCTGCTCAATGCCTTGTTGGCACGCGCGCGCCGCGATTGCTGTGATCGCATCGACGCCTTTCTGCCCGGTGCGCTGGCTGGCGCCCCCGCAGAACAACTGTTCATGGACATGTTTCTGGCGGAATGGCGACTGTCAGACGCCGGGTCGTCGGGACGGCTGCCCGGCCGCATCGCCATCGTGGATGAGGCGCCCCAAACGCAATATCTCTATCCGGAATTCATGCTCTTCCGGCAATTGTTCGAGCGCCATGGATTGCCGACAATCATTTGTGATCCGGCCGAATTGCGCTGGCGTGACGGCCGGCTGTGGCATGGCAGTGATACCGCGCCGCTCGACATGGTCTATAACCGGTTGACCGACTTTGCCCTGGAAGAGCGCGGCAATGCCGCCTTGCGCAACGCCTGGCTGGCCGATGCCGTGGTGCTGACGCCGCATCCGCACGGCCATGCACGCTATGCCGACAAGCGCAATCTGATTGCGCTGTGTGATGATGCCTTGCTGGCGAAGTGGGGCGTGCCGGCGGCCACCCGGGCCGTGCTGGCCGCCGGCATTCCGCGCACCGAGACGGTCGACGCCGGGCAGGCCGAACTGCTCTGGGCGCGGCGGCGCCAGTTGTTCTTCAAGCCGGCGGGTGGCTATGGCTCCAAAGCCGCCTATCGGGGCGACAAGCTGACTCGACGGGTATTCGAGCAGATCCTGCATGGCGGCGAGCCTTATGTCGCTCAGCAGCTGGCGCCGCCCTCTTCGCGTCAGTTGAGTGTGGCGGGTGTGCCGGCCAATCTCAAGCTCGACTTGCGGAATTATGTCTATGATGGCCAGGTTCAACTGGTGACCGCGCGGCTGTGGCAGGGGCAAACCACCAACTTTCGCACGCCGGGCGGTGGCTTCGCCCCGGTGCTGGCCATCCCCTGCAAGAAGATGCCGGAGGCCCTGGCAGCCGCCGCCGGCGAGGTCACGGGTTTCACCGACATCACCGATACTGCGAACATTGTGAACATTGCGAACGTTTCGCATGACCCGTTGACGCCGGCACACCGATCCATGCCAATTGATTCAGGAAAAAAAGAATGAAAGTTTTTGGTTTCGCCGGTTATTCCAATTCCGGCAAGACGACATTGATCGAAATGTTGATTCCGCGTTTCGTCGCCCAGGGCCTGCGCGTTTCCCTGGTCAAGCACGCCCACCACGGCTTTGATCTGGACCGTCCCGGCAAGGATTCCTATCGTCACCGCGAAGCCGGCGCGACGGAGGTTTTTCTGGTGTCCAGCCAGCGCTGGGTGCTGATGCACGAATTGCGCGATGAAGAAGAGCCGACGCTGGAACATCAACTCTCTCTGATGGCACCTTGTGACCTGGTGCTGGTCGAAGGTTTCAAATACACCGCCATCCCGAAAATCGAAGTGCATCGCCCGGCCAATGGCAAGGCGCTGCTTTATCCGGAGAATCCCAACATCATTGCGCTGGCCACTGATGCGCCGCTGCAAGCACCCTTGCCGGTGCTTGATCTCAATGACATTCCGGGTATCGTCGATTTCGTTCTGGCGCAAGTCGGGCTGGCTTAGACGACAGCCATGCCAATCTGGCCTGGCTGTATGCGGCGGAGCTTGAACTGCTAAACTGACCTGTTGTTTGTGTTCGTTGATCTGTCTGGATTGGGTGATCTGCATGGCGCTGAAAATTCTCTATTTCGCCAGTCTGCGTGAAGCGCTGGATACCTGCGGCGAGGATTTGCCGCTGCCGGCGGGCATCGGTACCGTGGCCGAGCTGCGGGAATATCTGGCGGCGCGGGGCGGTGCCTGGAGCAAGCTGGTCGAGTCGCAAAGCCTGCGGGCGGCGGTGAATCAGCAGATGGTCGATGCGGCGGCGCGCATTGTCGATGGCGACGAAATCGCTTTTTTCCCGCCGGTCACGGGAGGCTGAGATGTCGGTCAGCGTGCAGCAGGCGGCGTTTGACGTGGCCGCCGAAATGGCCGCCCTGAGCGCGGGCGATCAGCGTATCGGTGCCATTGCCAGTTTTCTTGGCCTGGTGCGCGACCTGAATGACGATACGGCGGTCAGCCGCATGACGCTGGAACATTATCCGGGCATGACCGAACGCGCTCTGCAAGACATCGTCGCCGAAGCGCAGGCACGCTGGCCCTTGCAGCGCGTGCGCGTGATTCATCGTTACGGCCCGCTGCAACCCGGCGATGGCATCGTGCTGGTGCTGGTGGCCAGCGCACATCGCGGCGAGGCTTTTGCCGCCTGTGAATTCATCATGGATTATCTGAAAACCCGCGCGCCTTTCTGGAAAAAGGAAACGACGGGCGCAGCGGATGAAGGCCGCTGGGTTGATGCGCGGGAAACGGATGACAGCGCGGCAGCGCGCTGGGTGCGCAGCTAGAGTCGGCTGGCAGCAAGGCCGGGTCATCTGCATTCCGGTCCCTGTCGGTTTGCAGATTTCAGGCGCCAGACGGCCCGGTGCGTGCTATCGATGGTGTAGCGCTCTCACCCATCCGGTGAAGCTTGCTTTGGCCTCGATCCCCAACGTAGCAGCGGGGTTCGAGGCCAGGGGCAGCGGTCAACTGCGGCTGCTAGGATTATTTGCGTTTGCCGCCGGTGGTTGCCTTGGTTTCTGCTTTCGGGCTCAGGCTGGCCGTGCTGGCTTTGGCAAATTGCTCGAAAGCATTGGTGAAGGTGCTCATCACCTGGTTCATGTTTTCCATGAGATTGCTGTTCTGACCCGGCAGATCGGCGAACAGGGATTGCATCGAGGTGGCCATATCCTTGTTGCCGCTGGCGTATTGTTCGGTCAGCAGCTGGGCGCATTCGCCATAGGAGGCATTGCACAGCTCGGCCAGCTGGCGCGTGGCATCCATGATGGCCTGGGTACTTTCCTGGGCGTATTGTGATTGCAGGTTGAGCGCTTGCTGCGGGTCTTTGCTGGCGGTCTTCGCCTGGGCCTTGGCGTTGGCCAGACCGTCTTCAAACAGCTTGCGGGCGACATCCATCTGCAGTGTCATCAGGCGCTGTGTGTTGTCAAAGGAAATCTGTGCCAGCTTCATGTAGGTTTCCAGATTTTTCTGCTGCAATTCATTGAGTTGGTTGGATTTCATGACGGCTCCTTGGATGGATGAATGAACAAATGAACAAATGAACAAATACATTGGAATGAATCAGTGTAGCATTTTCTGTGCGATGCACAATGAACGCCTGTTTGAATTGAATCTGCTGTGCCATTGCGGCTTTGCAGGCGTTTTGATTGACTGATTCAGTCAGGTATGGTGCCGGGATTGTTGCGCTGCATCCGGCATCTGTCCGGGGGGCGGACCCGCAGGGTTCTCGCTTGTCGCCTGCTGCCAGGTGATGGTCTGGGCAACGGCAGCCTGCCAGTGCGCGCGCAGACTGGCGCGCTGGCTTGCGGCCATGCGGGGTTCGAAGCGCCGTTCACATTGCCACAGTGCGCTCAATTCATCCGTCGATTGCCAGTAACCCACGGCCAGCCCCGCCAGATAAGCGGCACCCAGCGCCGTGGTTTCCGTGATGCGCGGGCGCACCACGGCCACATCGAGCAGATCGGCCTGGAACTGCATCAGCAGATCATTGCGCGCCGCGCCGCCGTCGACGCGCAGTTCGTGCAACTGGATACCGGCGTCCTGCTGCATGGCCGCGAGCACATCGGCACTCTGGTAGGCGATGGCTTCCAGCGCGGCGCGGGCGATGTGCGCGCGCGTCGTGCCGCGACTCATGCCGAACAGGCTGGCGCGGGCGTGCGGCTGCCAGTGCGGCGCGCCCAGGCCGGTGAAGGCCGGCACCATGTACACGCCGCCATTGTCGGCGACACTGGCGGCGAGGGCTTCGACCTCGGCGGATTGCTGGATGATGCCCAGGCCATCGCGCAGCCATTGCACGACCGCACCCGCCATGAACACGCTGCCTTCCAGGGCATATTCCGTTTTGCCGGGGGCGGCTGCCGTGCCGTCTGCTGCAGCCAGCTGCCAGGCCACGGTGGTCAGCAGCTGGTGGCGGGAATGCATGATCTGCTCGCCGATATTGAGCAGCATGAAACAGCCCGTGCCGTAAGTGTTCTTGGCCATGCCCGGGCGCAGGCAGACCTGGCCGAAACTGGCGGCCTGCTGGTCACCGGCGCAACCCGCCAGCGGGATGGCCGCGCCCAGCCATTCGGCATCCGCCTGGGCGTAGATTTCGCTGTTGCCACGTATCGCCGGCAACAGTTCGTGCGGGATGTCGAGCAGCGCCAGCAGTTCGTCATCCCAGCGCTGTTCGTGCAGGTTGTAGAGCAGGGTGCGCGCGGCGTTCGAGACATCGGTGGCATGGCATTGTCCCTTGCTCAGTTTCCACAGCAGCCAGCTGTCGATGGTGCCGAACGCCAGCTCGCCACGCCGGGCGCGGGCGCGGGCATCGGGCAAGTGATCGAGCAGCCATTTGAGTTTGGTGGCAGAAAAATAGGCGTCCAGCAGCAGGCCGGTTTTCTGCTGGAACATGGCCGCATGGCCGGCCGCGCGCAGGGCATCGCAGATGCCGGCGGTGCGCCGATCCTGCCAGACGATGGCCGGCGCCAGCGGCCGACCTGTGCTGCGTTCCCAGAGCACTGTGGTTTCACGCTGGTTGGTGATGCCGATGGCGGCAATCTGCGAAGCGGCAATATCGCTGGTGCGTAACGCATCGCGCGCCACGGCCAGCTGGGTCTGCCAGATTTCCTCGGCATCGTGCTCAACCCAGCCGGGTTGCGGATAGTACTGCCGGAATTCGCGCTGGGCTTGGCCGCACAGTGCGCCCGCCCGGTTGAAGAGGATGGCGCGGGCGCTGGTCGTCCCCTGGTCGAGAGCGAGGATGTATTCCTGTTTCATGGTCATGGTGCCTCACTCTGTATTCGGCATGTCCGCTGCCTGCCCGGCCAGCTGGGCAAATGTGTCGATGAATGCCGCGCGCTCGTCCGCCGTCATGTGCAGACCGGCCTTGCTGCGCCGCCAGAGAATGTCATCAGCGGTTCTGGCCCATTCCCGTTGCATGAACCAGCGCACTTCGCGTTCGTACAGACCACCGCCGAAATGGCGTCCCAGATCGCGCAGGCGGCACTGCGGCCCCAGCAGTTCAAGCAGCAGCTTGCCGTGACGGCGTGATGCCTGCTGCAGCCAGCGCGGCGGCAGTTCGGGATAGTGCGTGCCCAGCATCTGCTGGAATTGCACGAAAGCCGCATGGTTGGCGAATTCGCCGCCGGGCAGGGCGCTGGTGGCCGTCCATGAAGCGCCCATCTGCGGCAGCCAGGGGCCAAGCTGGGCCAGTGCGGCTTCGGCCAGGCGGCGGTGCGTGGTCAGCTTGCCGCCAAAAATCGAAAGCAGGGGCGGCGCTGCGTGGTTTTCTGCTGTGTCCAGCAGAAAAGTGTAATCGCGGGTCACGGCGGCCGGGTCGCCGTGACCATCGTCAAACAGTGGTCGCAGTCCGGCGTAATGCCAGACCACGTCTGCCGGCTGTGGTGGCAGGCGGAAGAAACGTCCAACCGCCCGGCAGAGATACGCCACTTCCTCGCTCGATGCCACAGGCGCGGTATGCAGTGCCTGTGCGGCATCGAGCTTGACCTCGGTGGTGCCGATCAGGCTGTAGTCATCCTCGAAGGGCAGCACAAAAATGACTCGATGGTCGTCGTTCTGCAACAGCCAGCCGTGCTCGCCCGCATACAGGCGCGGCACGACGATGTGGCTGCCCTTGATCAGTTGCACTGCGGGCCGAGGCCTGTCGCTGGCCTGCGTCGGCGGCAGACAGCCGGCCAGCACCTCGCTCACCCAGGGGCCGGCGGCATTGACCAGGGTGCGGGCGGCCACGGTGTGTTGCCCGCCTGCCCGGGCGTGGGCGTATGCATCATTTTCATATTCGCATTCATAGTCGACTTGCCACAGATCTGCACTGCGCCGCGCGCGCAGAAAGCGGCAGCGCGTCCGTATCTGCGCCCCCAGATCGGCGGCCGAGCGCGCCGTGGCCAGCGTCAGTCGGGCATCATCATCCAGCACGTCGGCATAGACAAAGCCCTTGTCGTGCTGGCTGTGCAGCAGCCCGGCATGGGGCGGCTGCCGCAGATCGACGGCGCGCGAGCCGGGCAGGGTGGTGCGCGGTGCATCCAGGCGCAGATGGCCCAGATGATCGTAGAGCAGCAACCCCAGGCGGATCATCCAGGCCGGCCGCTGCTGCTCGGCCTGCGGCATGATGATGCGCAATGGCCGCGTCAGATGTGGCGCGATGTGCAGCATCACCTCGCGCTCGGCCAGCGCTTCGGCCACCAGACGGAATTCATAATGCTCCAGATAGCGCAGGCCGCCGTGGATCATCTTGCTGCTGGCCGATGAGGTCGCGCCGGCGATATCGCCTTGCTCGATCAGGCAGACCGACAGGCCCCGTCCAGCCGCATCCCGGGCAATGGCCGCGCCGTTGATGCCGCCGCCGATGATCAGCAAGTCATGAATGGTTTCCATGGCCGCGCGCAAAGTGAAAGGTATTCATCGGGCAAGTGCTGCTGTCACTGGAGTTTCCATCATATCGTCATCCGTGGCGCTCCAGAAGAGGCGCGGCGCGACGGCTGCCGCTGGCCAGTCGCCCGGGCAGTGATTCCATTGCATTCATGGATTGCGGGCAGCAAGACTCTTTTCCTCGCCATTGCAAGGCACAGCGTGTTTTTCTATCCTGTTTGCCACTGCCATTGAAATTCATCAAATCTCCCCTATCTAGCCTGCAACAAATTTTTGCTTGAAAGGAAACATCATGCGTCTGGATAAATTCACCACCAAGTTCCAGCAGGCTTTGGCCGATGCCCAGAGTCTGGCCATCGGCAATGACCAGCAATTCATCGAAGCACCGCATTTGTTGCTGGCGCTGCTGGAGCAGGAAGATGGCGCCACGACTTCGCTGCTGCAGCGGGCCGGCGCCAATGCGGGAGCCTTGACAACGGCTTTGCGCGCGGCTTTGCAGCGTCTGCCCAAAGTTGCCGGCCATGGCGGTGAAATCAGCGTGGGGCGCGAGCTGGGCAATCTGCTGAATCTCACCGACAAGGAAGCGCAGCAGGCGGGGGATCAGTTCATTGCCTCTGAAATGTTCTTGCTGGCGCTGACCACGGATAAGGGCGAGACGGGCCGGCTGATGAAGGCGCATGGCGTGACCCGTGCTGCGTTGGAGCAGGCGATACAGGCGGTGCGCGGCGGGCAAAAGGTGGCCAGCCAGGAAGCCGAAGGGCAGCGCGAGGCGCTCTCCAAATACACGCTGGATCTGACCGAGCGGGCGCGGGCAGGCAAGCTCGATCCGGTGATCGGTCGCGATGATGAAATCCGCCGCGCCATCCAGATTCTGCAGCGGCGCACCAAGAACAATCCGGTATTGATCGGCGAGCCGGGCGTGGGCAAGACCGCCATCGTCGAAGGGCTGGCGCAGCGCATCGTCAATGGCGAAGTGCCGGAAACCTTGAAAGGCAAGCGGGTGCTGTCGCTGGATATGGCCGCGCTGCTGGCGGGGGCCAAATATCGTGGCGAATTCGAAGAGCGGCTGAAAGCCGTGCTGAAGGAAATCGCTCAGGATGAAGGCCGCATCATTGTCTTCATCGACGAGCTGCACACCATGGTGGGTGCTGGCAAGGCCGAAGGTGCGATGGATGCCGGCAATATGCTGAAGCCGGCGCTGGCCCGTGGCGAGCTGCATTGCGTGGGGGCCACCACGCTGGATGAGTATCGCAAATACATCGAGAAAGATGCCGCGCTGGAGCGACGTTTCCAGAAAGTGATGGTGGATGAACCCAGTGTCGAATCGACCATCGCCATCCTGCGCGGTTTGCAGGAGCGTTATGAGCTGCACCATGGGGTCGATATCACCGATCCGGCCATTGTCGCTGCGGCGGAACTTTCGCATCGCTACATCACCGATCGCTTCTTGCCCGACAAGGCCATCGACCTGATCGATGAGGCGGCCGCCCGCATCAAGATGGAAATCGATTCCAAGCCGGAAGCGATGGACAAGCTCGAACGTCGTTTGATTCAATTGAAAATCGAGCGCGAGGCGGTGAAGAAGGAAAAGGACGAGGCTTCGCAAAAGCGGCTGGCGCTGATCGAAGAGGAAATCAAGCAGCTGGACAAGGAATATTCCGATCTGGAGGAAATCTGGAAAGCGGAAAAAGCCCAGGTGCAAGGCTCGGCCCACATCAAGGAAGAAATCGATCGACTCCGCGCCGAGATCACCCGGCTGCAACGGGCTGGCCAGCTGGAAAAAGTGGCCGAACTGCAATACGGTCAGCTGCCGCAACTGGAAGCCCAGCTGAAAGTCGCAGAAAAATCCGGCCATGGCGAGAAAAAGCCCAATCAGCTGTTGCGCACGCAGGTTGGCACCGAGGAAATTGCCGAAGTGGTTTCACGCGCCACCGGCATCCCGGTGGCCAAGATGATGCAGGGCGAGCGCGAAAAACTGCTGACCATGGAAGATCGCCTGCACCAGCGGGTGGTTGGCCAGGATGAAGCCGTGCGCCTGGTCTCGGACGCGATTCGCCGCTCCCGCGCGGGGCTGTCGGATGAAAACCGGCCTTATGGCTCTTTCCTGTTCCTCGGCCCCACCGGCGTGGGCAAGACCGAGCTGTGCAAGGCGCTGGCTGAATTCCTTTTCGATTCGGAAGAACATCTGATCCGCATCGACATGAGCGAATTCATGGAAAAACATTCCGTGGCACGTTTGATCGGTGCGCCACCGGGCTATGTTGGCTACGAGGAAGGCGGTTATCTGACCGAACTGGTGCGGCGCAAGCCTTACAGCGTGATCCTGCTCGATGAAGTCGAAAAGGCCCATCCGGATGTTTTCAACGTGCTGCTGCAAGTGCTCGACGATGGCCGCATGACCGATGGCCAGGGGCGCACGGTGGATTTCAAGAACACGGTGATCGTGATGACTTCCAACCTGGGTTCGCAAATGATACAGAGCATGAGCGAGGCGGATTATCAGGTGGTCAAGCTGGCGGTGATGGGCGAGGTGAAAACTCATTTTCGCCCCGAGTTCGTCAACCGCATCGACGAAATCGTTGTCTTCCATGCGCTCGACGAAAAGAACATCGCCAGCATCGCCAAGATCCAGCTGGCCTATTTGCAGCGCCGGTTGGCGCGGCTGGAAATCGGCTTGCAGGTCGACGAAAGCGCTCTGGCGGAAATCGCCAAGGCAGGCTTCGATCCGATCTATGGCGCCCGGCCGCTCAAGCGGGCGATTCAGGATCGTATCGAAAACCCGTTGTCACGGCAGCTGTTGCAGGGAAACTTCGCCGCCAAGGATTTGATCAAGGTGCGGGTTGAGCAGGGGCAATTGGTGTTCGAGCGCGGTTGATACGAGATCACTACGCTCTGCGGCTGCGTGATGACGTGCGGAGTGTTGTGTCATGGCGGTGATTCATCGCCCCGCGTCATTTTGTGCGCAGTCGCAGAATGGCGCGGGGCAACGCAGACAACAACATGTCTGCCGTGTTTGAAGCGGTTTTTAAGGAAGCTCTGCACGAATTGCGCGGTAAGCAGTCGCTGCGGTTTGGGATGAGCTGCAAGGAGTGAGCCGCAGCAATAGCGAGCTATTGCGAGGACGAATGACGCCACAGATCGCCCAAATCCGCAGATGAATGCGGCG
>JAHRWT010000069.1 GCA_019105045.1 Sterolibacterium sp. | reverse complement strand
CCAGGCGCGCAACATGTTTTCCGGTTTTCAGTTTCCGAATTTTTCGGCGCCGGCCCCGACCGAGGATGAGCCGCCCAAAGGGAACAAGGGGCGCTAGCCAGGTTTCCTGGCGTGCCGGGTTGGCCACGCCTGCGCCATCTTTTCGCCCAACTCTTGCTCATTCATCATGACCCTACGCAAGCACACTCCTACCGTGGGCTTTGTCTCACTGGGCTGCCCCAAGAACACCGTCGATTCGGAGATGATCCTGACACGCCTGCGCGCCGAGGGCTATCTGATTTCCAACGACTATGCCGGCGCCGATCTGGTGGTGGTGAATACCTGTGGTTTCATCGACGATGCCGTGGCCGAGTCGCTGGACTGCATCGGTGAGGCGCTCAATGAAAACGGCAAGGTGATCGTCACTGGCTGCCTGGGCGCCAAGGGTAATGTGGTGCGCGACACCCATCCCAGTGTGCTGGCGGTGACCGGCCCGCAGGCCACCCAGGAGGTGATGGAGCACATTCACGCCCAGTTGCCACCGGTGCATGAGCCCTTCATCGATCTGGTGCCGCCCCAGGGCATACGCATTACCCCGCAACACTACGCCTATCTCAAGATTTCCGAAGGCTGCAATCATCATTGCAGCTTCTGCATCATTCCCGATCTGCGTGGCCGTCTGGTGAGTCGGCCGATCGGTGACGTGCTGCAGGAAGCCGAGGCGCTGGCCAGCGCCGGCGTCAAGGAACTCTTGATCGTCTCGCAGGACACCAGCGCCTATGGCGTGGATGTCAAATACCGCACCGGCTTTCACGGCGGTCGACCGGTGAAGACGCGTCTGTTCGAGCTGTGTCAGGCGCTGGGCGAACTGGGTATCTGGGTGCGCCTGCACTATGTCTATCCTTACCCCAGCGTCGACCAGCTGCTGCCGCTGATGGCCGAGGGCAAGATCCTGCCTTATCTGGACGTGCCCTTTCAGCATGCCAGCCCGAAGATACTCAAGCTGATGCAGCGTCCGGCCAGCAGCGAGAACAATCTGGCACGCATCAAGGCCTGGCGCGCCGTCTGCCCCGATATCACCATACGCTCCACCTTCATCACCGGCTTCCCCGGTGAGACCGAGGCCGACTTCGAGGAGCTGCTGAGCTTTTTGGAAGAAGCCCAGCTCGATCGTGTCGGTGCCTTCGCCTATTCACCGGTCGAGGGTGCGGCCGCCAATGAGCTGCCCGGCGCATTGCCGCTGGAAGTGCGCGAGGAGCGCCGTCGCCTGCTGCTGGAGTTTCAGGAGGACATCAGCACCCAGCGCCTGGAGGCGCGTATCGGTCGACGCATGCGGGTGCTGGTCGACGAGGTGGATGAGGACGGCGCGCTGGCACGCAGCCCGGGGGATGCACCTGAGATCGATGGCCTGGTGTATGTCACCGATGGCCATGATCTGCCGGTCGGCGAGTTCGTCGAGGTGGAAATCACCGATTGCGATGTGCATGATCTGTATGCGCGCCGGCTGACGGATTGAGAGCCGCCGTTGGCTGCTGGCGTCATGTTCAGTGGGTTGTTACGGTGTCACGGTGTTACGGTGTCACTGACTGCGCGCGCTTGATGAGGCGCATGTCACAAGGAACTTGCTGGAGGACAAGATGAATCTCATGCCGTCTTGGTCACAGGAAGAGCTGCTGGCCGCCTTGCGCGCCTGTCTGGGAGCCGAGCATGTGCTGGTCACGCCTGCGGACCTGCTCCCCTATGTCACGGACTGGCGTGGCCGCTATCAAGGTGAGGCGCTGTGCGTGCTGCGTCCTGCAGACACTACCCAGGTGAGTCAGGTGGTGGCGCTGTGCGCCCGGTCCGGCGTGGCGATCGTCGCCCAGGGCGGCAATACCGGACTGGTGGGCGGAGGCGTGCCGCTGGCCGCTGCTGATGCCAGGCGGCTTGCCGGCGCTGGCGAGACGCTGCCGCAAGTGGTGCTGAGCCTCAAGCGTCTGGCACAGATCCGCGCCATCGATGTGGCCAACGACACCATCACCGTCGAGGCCGGCTGCACCCTGCAGCAGGTGCAGGAGGCGGCGGCCACCGCCGGGCGGCTGTTTCCCCTGTCGCTGGCGTCCGAGGGCAGCGCCACCATCGGTGGCAATCTGTCCACCAATGCCGGCGGCGTGCAGGTGCTGCGCTACGGCAGCATGCGTGATCTGGTGCTGGGCCTGGAAGTGGTGCTGGCCGATGGCAAGATCTGGGACGGCCTGCGGGCCTTGCGCAAGAACAACACCGGTTATGACCTCAAGCAGTTGTTCATCGGCGCCGAAGGCACGCTGGGTGTGATCACGGCGGCGGTGCTGAAACTCTATCCGGCGCAACAGGGGCATGCCACCGCCTGGCTGGCGCTGCGCGACCCGGCGGCGGCCATTACGCTGCTGGGACGTTGTCGGGCGGTGTTTGGCGGGGCCTTGAGCGCCTTCGAGCTCATCAACCAGACGGCGCTGGAGATGGTGTTGCGCCATATTCCCGCTACGCGCGCGCCCTTGGCCGGTTCGCATCCCTGGCAGTTGCTGCTGCAACTCGATGTCCAGGAGGCCGCAGCCGAGCCCGCCCTGGTGAGCCGCCTGCAAGGCCTGCTTGCTGAGGAGATGGCCGCTGGACGCGTTGCAGATGCGGTCATCGCCCAGAGTGTTGGCCAGGCCGCAGAGCTGTGGAGGCTGCGCGAGAGCATTTCGGCTGCTCAGAAGACTGAGGGACTGAGCGTCAAGCACGACATCGCCGTGCCCATCTCGCGCATTGCCGAGTTCATCCAGCGCGCCGATGCCGCCCTGACGGCGCGCTGGCCGGGGGGGCGTATCGTTTGTTTCGGTCATGTCGGTGATGGCAACCTGCATTACAACCCTTCGCAGGCGCTGCGCCAGGACAATGCCGAATTCATGGCACAAAGTGGCGCGATCAACCAGCTGGTGCATGACCTGGTGCATGAGCTGGGCGGCAGCATTTCGGCCGAACATGGTCTGGGCCAGCTCAAGTGTGAGGAAATCCAGCGTTACAAGTCAGCTCTTGAGCTGCAGCTGATGCGCCTTGTCAAACAAGCACTTGATCCACAGGGATGCCTCAATCCTGGCAAGTTGCTCGGCCCGGAAGGGCCGTGCGCATAAAAAAGGGTGATTTCTGTTGACAATCAGAATGAGATGTCTATAATTCTTTCCTGTCTTGCGGCAGTAGCTCAGTTGGTAGAGCGCAACCTTGCCAAGGTTGAGGTCGAGAGTTCGAGACTCTTCTGCCGCTCCAGTATTCAAGGGAAAGCGTAAGCTTTCCCTTTTCTCTTCTCGACCCGGATTGCCACGCCGGGTCACGGCGGGGTAGCAAAGTGGTTATGCAGCGGCCTGCAAAGCCGTCTACGCCGGTTCGATTCCGACCCCCGCCTCCAAACACCTCCAAACACCTCGGTTCCACAATACCCCATCTGAAAACGCGCAAGCGCAAGCCTGGGCTGCGTATCTTGCGCCTGGCTGTGTCCTGGCGCGCCCGTCGTGGGGGCGCATCCTGGGGGCGATATGCGGACAGCGCAGCCCGGCCATCGACAGCCCGGCCATCGCCGGATTATCATCCGGCCCCATGGAACGCATAACTATTTTCAAGAATCTGGCCGCCAGCGCCGAGCGTGGGGAGCTGGTGTTTCCCACCAGCATCGATGCGGCCCTGAAAATCCAGCAGGCCTTTGCTGATCCCAACAGTCACCTGGAATCGGTGGGGCGTTTGGTGCTCACCGAACCGCTGCTCACCGCCCGGATCGTGGCTATCGCCAATTCGGCGGCGTATAACCGTAGCGGGCGCGAGATCACCGACGTCAAGGCGGCCATCAATCGTCTGGGTTTTCGCACCTTGCACGCCCTGGCCACTGCCGTGGTGGCGCGTCAGTTTGCCAGTTTGATCACCGATGCCGACTTGCAGGCCAAGGCTCAGCAGTTGTGGGAGCATACGGCCTATGTGGCTTCTCTGGCGCGCCTGATCGCTGCCAAGGTGACCTTTCTTGATCCCGAAACCGCGTTGTTTGCAGCCATCGTGCATGAGGTGGGCGGGTTTTATGCCCTGGCTCAGGCGCAGAATCACCCCGGGCTGTTCGATGGTGAGCCTGGCTTGTGGGTGGAGCATGGCGAACGGCCCGTCGGGCGTGCGGTATTGCGACGTCTGGCGGTGCCAGCGGCGGTGATGGATGCCGTGGAAATCCACTGGGAAGGTTATCTGAGCCTGCCGCCTGTTTCCCTGGGTGATACCCTGCTGCTGGCCAACAACCTGGCCATGGTGGAGTCTCCCCTCAATCAGGGAGCGCTGGGCAAGGATGAGCTGCCAGCATCACCGCTGATTGATCATGTCATAGGCGATAGCACGCTGGGCAACCTGCTCGAGGCTTCCAGTGCCGAAGTGGCTTCCCTGACGGCGGCGCTGCGCTTCTAGATCGCTTGCGGCGGTGTGACATGACTTGAATTGAGTCATGCCAACCCCATATCCCGGGTAACGTGCGAGTCTGCTCGCGCCTCCATCTATCTACCACGGGAGCCGCATGATCATGCGTATCGACAAATTCACCACCAAATTCCAGCAGGCGCTTTCCGATGCCCAGAGTCTGGCGATCGGTAACGACCAGCAATTCATCGAACCCCAGCACCTGCTGCTGGCGCTGCTGGAGCAGGAGGATGGTGCCACCACTTCGCTCCTGTCACGTGCCGGTGCCAATGCGGCGGCGCTGAAGAACGCGCTGCGTCAGGCCCTGGGACGTCTGCCCAAGGTCGAGGGCCATGGCGGTGAAGTCAGCGTCGGGCGCGATCTGGCCAATCTGCTCAATCTCACCGACAAGGAAGCGCAAAAGGCAGGCGATCAGTTCATCGCTTCCGAAATGTTCCTGCTGGCGCTCTCCACCGACAAGGGTGAGACGGGCCGCCTGATGAAGGAACATGGCGTGACGCGCACCGCGCTGGAGCAGGCCATACAGGCGGTGCGCGGTGGCCAGAACGTCGGCTC
>JAHRWT010000121.1 GCA_019105045.1 Sterolibacterium sp. | reverse complement strand
TCCTTGTCCGGGTTGTAGCGGTAAATCTGGAACTTGACGCTACGCTTTTGATGTTCAGTAGTCATGATTGCTTCCTTGGTTTCGCGTATCTATCAATAAGCGCGCTTCTTGAGCTCGATGGTATCGACCGTCAAGGGCTTCATTTGTACCGGCTTGTAGGCCAGACGATTGCCTTCGCGGTACCACAGCGTGTGCTTGAGCCAGTTCTGGTCATCGCGGCCATCGGGATGTTCGGGCGTATCCGGCGCATCGTCGCGGACGTGGGCGCCACGCGATTCCTTGCGGGCCTCGGCAGAAATCATGGTGGCCTTGGCCACTTCGATCAGGTTGTCCAGCTCCAGGGCCTCAAGCCGCGCTGTATTCCAGACCTGCGACTTGTCCTTGATCTCGGTCTGCTGCACTTTCTTCTCGACGTCGAGAATCATCTGTACGCCTTCTTTCAGCAGATTGTCGAAACGGAACACGCCAGCATGTTTTTGCATCACGCGCTGCATTTCCAGACGGACTTCATGCACATTGGTGCCGTTCTTCTGGTTGTTCAGGCGTTCAACACGGGCCACGCTGCGGTCTATGGCTTCCTGCGGCAGCGGCTTGTGTTCGCTGCTGTCCTGGCGCAATTGCTCGACCGCCGTTTCACCGGCCGATTTGCCAAAGACCAGCAGATCGAGCAGCGAGTTGGTACCCAGACGGTTGGCGCCATGCACGGAAGTACAGGCACATTCACCGGCGGCGTAAAAGCCCGGCACCACGGCATTCGGATTGTCGCCCTGTGGCACCACCACCTGCCCCAGGTGATTGGTCGGAATACCGCCCATCTGATAGTGACAGGTCGGCACCACCGGCAGCGGCGCCTTGATGCAATCGACACCGGCAAATTGGATGCCGATTTCGCGGATACCCGGCAGGCGCTTCATGATGGTGGCCGGATCAAGGTGGGTGATGTCCAGCATCACGTGATCCTTGTTCGGCCCGCAACCACGGCCTTCGTTGATTTCGGTGACCATGGCGCGTGAAACCACGTCGCGCGAGGCCAGATCCTTGGCATTCGGCGCATAGCGTTCCATGAAGCGCTCGCCCTGGGCATTGCGCAGGATACCGCCTTCACCGCGCACGCCTTCGGTGATCAACACGCCCGCACCGGCCACGCCGGTTGGGTGGAACTGCCAGAATTCCAGATCTTCCAGCGGGATGCCGGCCCGCGCCGCCATGCCCAGACCATCACCGGTATTGATGAAAGCGTTGGTGGAAGAATGGAAAATACGGCCCGAACCGCCCGTCGCAAAAATGGTGGCCTTGGCATGGAACATGACGATTTCGCCGGTTTCCATGTCCATGGCGGTCACGCCCAAGGCTTCTCCCTCTTCATTGCGAATCAGGTCCAGCGCCATCCATTCAACGAAGAACTGGGTATTTACCTTGACGTTGCGCTGATACATGGCGTGCAGCATGGCGTGACCGGTACGGTCAGCGGCTGCACAGGAACGGCGCACCGGTTTTTCGCCAAAGTTGGACATGTGGCCGCCGAACGGACGCTGATAGATGCGACCATTGTCGAGGCGGTCAAAAGGCATGCCGTAGTGTTCCAGCTCGACCACGACTTCATTGGCCTTGCGGCACATGAACTCGATGGCGTCCTGGTCGCCCAGCCAGTCAGAGCCCTTGACGGTATCGTACATGTGCCAGCGCCAGTGATCTTCCTCGGAGTTGCCCAGTGAAGCAGCCACGCCACCTTGCGCGGCCACGGTATGCGAGCGGGTCGGAAAGACCTTGGAGAGCACGGCCGTTTTCAGGCCGGCTTCCGACAGTTGAATGGCCGCGCGCAGGCCGGCCCCACCGGCGCCGACGATCACGGCATCGAATTTACGAATTGGGATAGTCACTTGTCACAGCCTCCAGAGTATCTGCGTGGCCCAGCCAACGCAGGCGATCAGCATGAGTGCGGTTGCGGAATGCAGCGCAATGCGCAGGCCCACAGGTTTGATGTAGTCCATCCAGATATTCCGCACACCCACCCAGGCGTGGTAGGCCACACTGACGAAGAAGACCACACTCAGCACACGCATGAATGCACCGGACATCAGGGCGTGCCAGCTTTCGCGCGACAGCTCCGGGCCCGTCAGCAGACAGAGCATGAGAATCACCAAATAGACCATCATGGCGATGGCTGTGATGCGTTGCAGCAGCCAGTCACCAAAGCCGTAGCCGGCGCCGACCACGTTGCGTGTCCTTACCATAGCGTCACCCCCAGGATTGCAGTAATCAGCAGACCGGCCACCAATACCCCCTTGGCACTGGCGCGGGCGGTATCGCGCGCCACACCGACATGGATGTCGATCAGCAGCAGACGAATACCCATGCAGACGTGATGCACGAAAGCATAGGTCAGGCCCAGCAGCATCAGCTTGACCAGCGGATGACGGGTAATCGCCAGAAAAGTCTCGAATTCCTCAGGCGATCCCAATGACAGTTGCAGCAGATAGATCAGCGCGGGCAGCAGCAAGAAAATTGCACCACCGCTGATCCGGTGCAGGATCGACATCTTGGCGGCCAGAGGCAACTGGATCTTGCTCAGATCCAGAAACTTCGGGCGCTGCTTGGTCAATTCAGACATAGACTTTCACTCCTCTACGGTTGCTCATGATTACTTTCTGACTTTCTGGATACGAATCCGCTCTCGAAAAAATCAACCGGCCGACTGGCAAGGGCCAGACGCGGAACTCGGAATTCTAGCGTAAGCCCATGGCCGCAACCAAGCCTTGTGACCAACCAGACGGCCAACGAGACAGCTCTCTTTGCTCATTGCCCACCAGACAGAACCTTGGCAGCGCGCCTGTATTTGATGATTTTCCGGCATCAGCTCAACTCGTTCAGGTAATAGTGAGCCGCTGTCGAATACAGACTTTGCCGCCATTCGACCGGGCGATTGCCATAGGTGTAACTGACCCGCTCGACCGACAGCAGAGGTTGTCCCTGTTCGATTTCCAGCAGGCGGGCATTCAGCGGATCGGCAATCACGGCGCGTATGCGCTCCTCGGCGCGCAGCATACGCACGCCAAAGTGGCTTTCCAGCAAACCATAGAAAGTGCCCTGCCCCTGGTATTGCTGGAGCATTTCCAGATCCAGGGTGTCAAACAGTTCGCCCGGCAGATAAATTTCTTCGACCACGGCCGGCCGGCCGGAAAACTTCAGCAGACGGCGGACGATGGTAATGGGCGCGCCAAAGGCCACTTGCAGGATACGCGCTGCCTCGTGCCCGGCCTTGGCCCGCCAGCATTCCAGAGGCACGCTTTGCGGGGTTTGTGGCTGACCATCTTCCGGTATCAGGCGCAGAAAACGCGTTCCTTCACGCGACCCGGCATCCGCGTGCGAAGCCACATAGGTCCCTTTACCCTGGCGCCGCAGCAACAGGCCGTCTGCCGCCAGTTCATCGATGGCCTTGCGCACCGTCCCCTGGCTGACATTGAAGCGCACCGCCAGATCGACTTCGCTCGGAATCATTTCTCCCGGCCGCCACTCGGCCGCCTCAAGCGCCCGCAACATCAGGGCCTTGATCTGACGATACAACGGGCTGAATGTAGGGATAGTCGTTGCGTCCGATGACATGGGGGATGATTTCAACACAAAAAAACCATATCGTCCATAGTAAATTTAATGTCTTATATAAGACATTAAATATTGTTTGCCGTATCGGGCGACCTGTAATAAACTTCCCATCGTTCCACCCATCGCCGCCCATCGCCCGCATGAAGAGCTTGCCCGCAACGGATGCGGCCGCAAAAAGCCTACCTGACGGGTGTATAGTTAGCGGTTTTCCGAATTCCAGTTCAGGATTTCAGTCACTCTGGCGCCACGCCATCTTTCTGTCCCATATCTCAAGGAGATTTCAGCATGAGCAAAGCCCCCGTTCGCGTTACCGTTACCGGCGCTGCCGGCCAGATTGGTTACAGCCTGCTGTTCCGTATCGCCAGTGGTGAAATGCTCGGCAAGGATCAGCCCGTCATCCTGCAACTGCTGGAAATCACCCCCTCCCTGCCCGCCCTCAAAGGCGTGGTGATGGAGCTGGAAGATTGCGCTTTCCCGCTGCTGGCCGGCGTGGTGCAAACCGATGATCCCAATATCGCCTTCAAGGACACCCACTACGCGCTGCTGGTCGGTGCCCGTCCGCGCAGCAAGGGCATGGAACGCAAGGATTTGCTCGAAGCCAATGGTGCCATCTTCACCGTGCAGGGCAAGGCACTCAACGATGTCGCCGCCCGCGACGTCAAGGTCCTGGTGGTCGGCAACCCGGCCAATACCAATGCCCTGATCGCCATGAACTCCGCCCCCGATCTGCCGCGCGAAAACTTCACCGCCATGCTGCGTCTGGACCACAACCGGGCGCTCTCGCAACTGGCCACGCGCACTGGCAAGGCCGTCACCGACATCGAAAAAATGATCGTCTGGGGCAACCACTCGCCGACCATGTATCCGGATATCCGTTTCTGCAACGTCGCCGGCCAAAACGCCGTGGCTGCCGTCAATGATCAAGCCTGGTATCGCGACACCTATATTCCCACCGTCGGCAAGCGCGGTGCGGCCATCATCGAAGCGCGCGGCCTGTCCTCGGCCGCCTCGGCCGCCAATGCCGCCATCGATCACATGCGCGACTGGGCCCTGGGCAGCAATGGCAAGTGGGTCACCATGGGGGTCTGCTCGGATGGTTCCTATGGCATTCCCGAGGGCATCATCTACGGCATGCCGGTGACCACCGCCAACGGCAAGTGGGAACTCGTCAAAGGTCTGGAAATCGACGCCTTCTCACGCGAAAAAATGGATGCCACCTTGCAGGAACTCACCGAAGAACGTGATGGCGTGAAACACCTGCTGGGCAAGTGAGCAAGTCCGGAGCCCGGAGTCCGGAGCCCGGACTCCCTTGTCTCCCGCCCGCCGGCGGGAGACGCATTGACATCCGGCATTCATACCGGCCCACGCACCAGCCACGTATCACGTATCAGGTATCAGGTATCGCCCCGCGCATTTCTTCATGAACGCCCGCATCCATCCAATCGACGTGCTCTATCCGAGCACCGACCACACGCGTCCCTTCCCCGTCCTCAATGCCTGTGAACACTACGCCGGCAACGAGAAACTGATCGACAAGGCGCTGGCCCTGCAAACCGAACTCGGGCCGATCTTCGACATCACCTGCGATTGTGAAGACGGCGCACCGGCTGGTCGCGAGCGCGAACACGCCGCCATGGTGGCCGAACGCATCATGAGCGAAGCCAACCGTTTTGGCCGGGTCGGCGCACGCATCCATGACGTCACCCATCCGCACTGGCGCGATGATCTGGAGATCATCATCAGCCGCGCCGGTGAGCGCGTAGCCTACATCGTGCTGCCCAAGGTACGCGGCATCGACGACGTACTGGCCCAATACGCCATTCTCACCGCCGTGCAACGCAAGCGCGGCCATGAACAGCGCATACCGTTGCACATCCTGATCGAAACGCCCGGTGCCCTGCGCGAAGCCTGGCAGATCGCGGCCCTGCCCTTCGTCGATTCACTCGATTTCGGCCTGATGGATTTCGTTTCCGCCCACCACGGCGCGATTCCCGCCAGCGCCATGCGCACACCCGGCCAGTTCCAGCATCCCCTGGTGGTTCGCGCCAAATGCGAAATCGCCGCCGCCGCACTGGGCAGCGGCATCGTGCCGGCCCACAACGTCAGCGTGGAAATCCGCGACCCGGCCGTGGTACGTGAAGACGCCCGCCGCGCGCGCGAGGAATTCGGTTTCCTGCGCATGTGGAGCATCCACCCCAACCAGATTCAGCCCATCGTCGACGCCATGCGTCCCGACTTTGCCGAAGTCGCCGAAGCCGCCGAAATTCTCATCGCCGCCCAGGATGCCGACTGGGGGCCGATCCAGCACGCCGGCAAGCTGCACGACCGGGCCTCCTTCCGCTATTACTGGGAGTTGCTCAGTCGCGCCCAGGCCACCGGCATGGCCCTGCCCGAAGTGGCTCAACAACGGTTTTTCGATCAACAATAAACAACAATTGATGATTGATTTAATTTCATTAAATTCATTAAGTTACAGATATTAATTAATAAATTACTTGAAGGAAAATATGATGCTGGAAGACTACCGCCAACATGTTGCCGAACGCGCCGCCCTGGGCATTCCTCCCCTGCCCCTGAGCGCCGAGCAAACTGCCGATCTGATCGAACTGCTGAAGAACCCGCCCCAGGGCGAAGCAGACACGCTGCTCGATCTCATCACCCATCGTGTGCCAGCCGGTGTCGATGATGCCGCCAAGGTCAAGGCCTCCTATCTGGCTGCCGTGGCTTTCTGCAGCGAAAAATGCCCGCTGATCACGCCGGAAAAAGCCACCGAGCTGCTCGGCACCATGCTCGGCGGCTACAACGTCAAACCGCTGATCGACCTGCTTGAAGATGCCAAGCTGGGCGCAACGGCAGCCCAGGCGCTGTCCAACACGCTGCTGGTTTTCGATGCTTTCCACGACATCAAGGAAAAAGCCGACGCCGGCAATGCCAACGCCAAGCGCGTGCTGCAATCCTGGGCCGATGCCGAATGGTTCACCTCCCGTCCTGAAGTGCCGCAAAGCCTGACCCTGACCGTATTCAAGGTCAGTGGCGAAACCAATACCGATGATCTTTCTCCCGCGCCCGATGCCTGGAGCCGCCCGGATATTCCGCTACATGCCCTGGCCATGCTGAAGAACCCGCGCCCCGGCATTGAAGCCGACGAGCCGGGCAAAGTCGGCCCGATCAAGCAACTCGACGCGCTCAAGGCCAAGGGCAATCTCGTGGCCTATGTCGGCGATGTGGTTGGTACCGGCTCTTCGCGCAAATCCGCCACAAACTCCGTGCTGTGGTTCACTGGCGAAGACATTCCCCATGTACCCAACAAGCGCTTTGGGGGTGTTTGTCTGGGCAGCAAGATCGCGCCGATTTTCTATAACACCATGGAAGATGCCGGTGCGCTGCCGATCGAACTGGATGTCTCGCAAATGGAGATGGGCGATGTCATCGAACTGCGCCCCTATGAAGGCAAGGCCCTGAAAAACGGGCAGGTCATCAGCGAATTCCAGCTCAAATCCGACGTTATTTTTGATGAAGTCCGCGCCGGTGGCCGCATCCCGCTGATCATTGGCCGTGGCCTGACCGCCAAGGCACGTGAAGCCCTGGGGCTGTCTCCTTCCACCCTGTTCCGCCTGCCGCAAAACCCGGCCGATACCGGCAAGGGCTACACCCTGGCACAGAAAATGGTCGGTCGCGCCTGCGGCCTGCCGGCCGTCAATGGCCAGCAAGCCGGCATTCGTCCGGGCACTTATTGCGAGCCCAAGATGACCACCGTTGGTTCGCAGGACACCACTGGCCCAATGACCCGCGACGAGCTGAAAGACCTGGCCTGTCTGGGTTTTTCTGCCGACATGGTGATGCAATCCTTCTGCCACACCGCCGCCTATCCCAAGCCCGTCGACGTCAAGATGCACCACGAGCTGCCCAACTTCATCGCCACGCGCGGTGGTGTCGCCCTGCGTCCGGGTGATGGCGTCATCCACTCCTGGCTCAACCGTCTGCTGTTGCCCGATACCGTCGGCACCGGCGGCGACTCGCACACCCGCTTCCCGATCGGTATTTCCTTTCCTGCCGGCTCCGGTCTGGTTGCCTTTGCCGCCGCCACCGGCGTGATGCCGCTGGACATGCCCGAATCCGTGCTGGTGCGCTTCAAGGGCGAACTGCAACCCGGCGTG
>JAHRWT010000109.1 GCA_019105045.1 Sterolibacterium sp. | reverse complement strand
GGCGCTCGACTCGATTTGAAAGGCGACCATGACAAAAACAATCCGCATGGAAGGGCCGAACCAATGACCAAGAAAGTAACGCCATCCGAAAAACAATCCGTCACGGTAACCGTTGGGGCGGATTCGCCATTTCTCCTTTATGCGGGCGATGATGAGAAAGTCCATGTACGCGTCCTCATCCACGCCGAGACGCTCTGGTTGCCGCAACGCTTGATGGCTGAACTTTTCCAGACCACCCCGGACAACGTCGGCCTGCACCTCAAGAATATCTACGCTGAGGGAGAACTGGAGGAATCGGCAACTGCCGAGGATTTCTCGGTAGTTCAAAACGAGGGAGGGCGCGCCGTCCGGCGTACCCTCAGGCACTACAGCCTGGATGCCATCATCGCCGTCGGCTACCGGGTCAGCTCCAAGCGCGCGACCCAGTTTCGCATCTGGGCCACTCAGATTCTGAATGAGTACATCCGCAAAGGATTTGTGCTGGACGATGAGCGCCTGAAGCAAGGAAAACAGGTCTTCGGCGAGGATTATTTTCTGGAGCTGCTGGAGCGGGTACGTTCCATCAGAGCCAGCGAACGGCGCATCTACCAACAAATTACCGATATCTTCGCCGAATGTAGCGTCGATTACGATCCAAAATCCGATATCACGCAGAACTTCTACGCCATGGTGCAGAACAAGTTCCATTTCGCCATCACCGGCCAGACCGCCGCTGAGATAATTCACAGTAAGGTTGATCACAATGCTCCGTATGCTGGCCTGCTCACCTGGAAGAATGCGCCGCACGGTCGCATCCTGGCCTCCGATGTCACCGTCGCTAAAAATTACCTGGCCGAGCCGGAGATCAAGCGGCTGGAGCGCACCATCTCCGGCTTCTTCGACCACATCGAGACCATCATCGAGAATCGGGTGCAGATGACCATGGCCGATATGGCGACCAGCGTGGACAAGTTCCTCACCTTCAACGAATTCAAGGTGCTGACCAATCGGGGGAAAATCAGCAAAACCCAAGCCGACCAGAAGGCGCTGGCCGAATACGCGGAATTCAACCGAACACAGAAAATCGAGTCGGACTTCGACAAAGTCCTCAAGGCAACCAAGGCGCTCGGGAGTGAGGCAAAGAAGACCGCTACGCGAAAACGCGGCAAGAAAGCTGAGGAATAATGGATTCCGGGAATACGCAGAATCCCGCAGCCGTGCTCAGTGGCCCCAATACCGAGATCGTAACCAACCGTTGCAAGTCAGCGGGCGTTTTGGCATTGCCTCTATCCGACGCAGTGTACAGGGTGGGTTCTGATGTGACTTTGAAACGATGACGAATTCTCCTGAGACCGTCTCCATATCTTGTCGCAAGACCATAAAAAGACTATATTGAGTCCTGCTCGCGACTGGGGCACAGCCATGCGCTATTCATCACAAGTCAAACCGATCAGCTATCTCAAAGCCAATGCAGCCGAGGTTCTGGCGCACCTCGCTGAACAGCGAGAGCCCATGGTCATCACCCAAAACGGTGAAGCGAAGGCTGTCCTGCAGGACGTCGCTTCGTTCGAAGAGACGCAAGAAACATTGGCCTTGCTAAAGATTCTCGCGCTGGGCAATCAGGATGTGGTCGCAGGCAAGATCAAGCCTGTGGCTGACGTCGTTGCCCGCCTCCGCGCCAAGCGAGCCTCAGATTGATGGCAGGCACGTCTGCCAAATTTGAGGCCCTGCTCACCGAGGGTGCGGAGCAGGACTTGGAAGCCATCCACGACTACCTCTCCGAGTTCGACTGTGTGGCCAACGCCAATTGTGCATTGGATGGGCTGATGGACGTTGTGGAGCGTCTGTCGAAATTCCCGGAACGCGGCAGCTATCCAAAGGAGCTGATCGGCCTTGGGATCAAGGAATACCGCCAGACCTTCTTCAAACCCTATCGCGCGATCTACCGTGTCATAGGCAACCAGATCATTATTTACCTGATTGCGGACGGGCGCCGTGACATGCAATCCGTGCTTGCTCGCCGTCTACTTGGCGCTTGACTCGCAGCAACGCGTCGCAGTGCTCATGGGTCCCAATAGCGAGTGGTTGGTTGAAAACACCACGCAACCAATAGAATAAAGGGCTTACAGGCCATTTGGCCTGTGAGCCATTTCCCCTTTTGTCGTGCAGCTTGTTTTTGGCGCCCTTTTATCTCACCCTTTCATAACTGACCATGCGACGCGGTGAACATCATCTGGGCCCGGCTCTGCTGTTCAGTCTCATTCTGCATTTGCTGGTGCTGTCCTTGCAGTTCGGGATGCCAGGCAAGGGTTTGCCGAAACTGGGCTGGGATCAGCCACCGCCCGCCTTGCAGGTTGAATTGCCGCCGGCCACCCAGAAGATGCCGCCGCCCCCGCTACCCGCCGAGGTGAGCGGGCAGTTGGCAGCCGTCAGAGGAGTGATACAGAGCCGTCTGCTGCCCCAGGTGCCGGCGGTGCAATTGCTTTCGGTGAAGACGAGCCAAGTCCAGCCGCAGAAAAAAACCGCGCCGCCGCGCACGCCGCGCAAGCGCTTGCCCAAGCCTGTCAGAAGCCAGCCTGTGCTGCCGCCGCCGGGCGAGGGGCCTGCCGTCATTGCGCTGACTGCGGATGAACAGCCTGCGGATTGGCAGATCGCGCCGCAAGCCGCCCCCGAGCCGCCCGAGCCGCCTGAGCCGCCTGAGCCGCCTGAGCCGCCGGTGCCGGAGGATATGAAGGAGGCGGAGACAGCGCAAACGCCGCGATTGGCGGTGGCGCCTGCCGAGCTGGAAATCAAGGATGTGCCGTTGCCCGTCGAGCCGCAGCGCGCGCAGGAAGAGGAAACGCAGCGTCGCGCGGCAGCACAGGCGGCAGCGCAACTTGCCGAAGAAGCCTTGCTTGAGCGGCAACGACAGCAGCATCAGGAAGCTCAGGAAAAGTTGGCCGCCGCCCAGGCGCTGGCCCGCGAAAAGGCGGTTGCAGAGCAGCAGCGACTAGCCGCGCAGGCCGAGGCCGAGCGCCAGGCAGTGCTGGCGCAGGCGCGCTTGCAACAGTTGGCCGCCGCCCAGGCGCTGGCAAGACAACAAGCCGACGCGGCGGCAGCAGAAACAGCGCGCCGGGCAGCGCTTGAGGCCGAAGAACGTGCCCGTCGCCAGGCTGAACTGGAAGAGCACCGCCGCCAGGTGGCGCAGGCCGCGGCAGCAAAAGCTGCTCGGGAACGTCAGGAAAAAGAACGCCAGCAACAACTGGAGCGCCAGCAACAGAAAGAACAGGCCGCGTCCCTGGCGCGCGCGCAAGCGGAGGCTGAAGCTGAAGCCAGGGCTCAGGCAGCAGCGGAGGCAGCAGCGGCAGCCCAGCGGCAGCGCGCGCAGGCGATGGCGGACAATGACCGCATGACTGCGCCGGCGAATGAAACGGTTGGATCGGGTGGGGGGCCTGTCGCAGCGGCCAGTGCAGGTGAAGCCTCTGGTCGGGGCAGCAGTCTGGCCAGTCAGGCGCTCAACATGGCGCGGCATGGCATGGCGGAGGGCGTGCCTTTGCGCGCTGTTGACGAGACGGCCGGCAGGGCGTCAGCCAGTGCGGCGTTTTCGCAAGGCGGTTTGCTGGGACGCAATCCGCTGGATGTGCAGATTTCCTTTTACAGCGATGCCTGGGAAGAAAAAGTCAGGCGAATTGGCAATGTCAATTACCCTGGTCTGTCGCGCAACCGCAGTTATGGCCCGGTGGTGGTGAGTGTGCGCATACGCAGCGATGGCAGCCTGGAAAGCGTCGATATTCTCAAAAGCAGCGGCCATTCAGTGCTGGATGAAGCGGCTCGGCGCATCATCGAAATGAGTGCGCCATTTGCAGCATTTCCGCCCAGTTTGCGGCGTGGTCAGGATGTGGTGGAAATCCAGCGCAGCCTGCACTTTACGCAACGGCCGCCCTTGCTTATCAGCCGGTGATCCCGTGTTCAGCAGATGCGCCGTCATCCGTGCTGTAGTCCGTCTGGATTATGAAGGGCCCGCTTGCCTGTGCTAGAGTTTTCATGTTTACCTTACTCTTATCAAATCGAGGAGAAACCATGAGCGAATTGGACGGCAAGGTTGCGATCATTACCGGCGGTGGCGCCGGCCTGGGCCGCGAGCACGCCCTGTTGCTGGCGAAGATGGGCGCCCGCGTGGTCATCAATGACCTGGGTGGCTCGGATGCCGGCGAAGAGCCGGCGCGCAAGACCGTTGCGGACATCAAGGCGGCCGGCGGTGAGGCCACGGCTTTCTTTGGTGACTGTGCCGACTGGGGCACGACCGAAGCGCTGTTCAAGACTGCGCTCGATACCTATGGCGATGTCAACATCATGGTGAACAACGCCGGTTTCTGTAAGGATGCCATGCTCTTCAACATGACCGAGCAGGAGTTCGACAGCGTGGTGCGCGTGCATCTCAAGGGACACTTCTGCAACATGCGTCATGCCGCCAAATACTGGCGCGACAAGTCCAAGGCCGACGGTGCGCCGGTGTATGGTCGTTTGATCAGCACCTCGTCCGAAGCTTTCCTGTTCGGTTCCGTGGGTCAGCCCAACTATGCCGCAGCCAAGGCGGGCATCGTGGCCATGACCATGGGCGCGGCGCAAGCCTTGTTCAAGGCGGGGGTGACCGCCAACGTGATCTGCCCGCGCGCGCGCACCGCGATGACGTCCACCGGCCCCATCGCCGCCATGTTTGAAAAGCCCGAAACCGGCTTCGACTACTTCGCGCCCGAACACATTGCACCGCTGGTGGGCTACCTGGCCAGCCCGCGTGCAGCCAACGTCTCTGGCGAAGTCTTCGTCGTCTGGGGCAAGCAGATTTCCGTCGTCCAGCGCCCGACCGTGGGCCCCAACTTCGACAGCCAAGACGCCTGGAGCGTGGATGGCGTGGCTCAGCATCTGGGCGATTACTTCGCCAAGCGCACGCCGATCAAGGATGGCTTTGCCGTCCCGGCGATGTAAGGAGTTTTGACGACATGCAAAAATTCAAGTTTGACGATATCGCTGCGCTGCAGGCGTTGGTGACCGATGAGTGGGGCGAGTTCAGCAATGAATTCCTGGTCACTCAGGATCTCATCAACCAGTTTGCCGAACTGACTGGCGACAAGTATTTTCTCCACGTCGATACCGAAGCGGCCAAAAATGGACCCTTTGGCACCACCATCGCCCATGGTTTCCTGACCCTGGCCTTGATGCCGCAAATGAAAGTGCCGGATACTTTCGAAATCGAAGGTTTCAAGTTCATGATGAACTACGGCTCCAACAAACTGCGTTTTGTCGGTGCCGTGCCTTCCAACAGCAAGATCCACATGCGTTCGCGCGTGGTCAAGGCCGAAGCCGGCGCCAAGGGTGGCATGGAACTGACGCGTGAATTCGCGATTCATGTCGTCGGCTCCGAAAAGCCGGCCCTGCTCTACGAAATGATCATCAAGTACATGTAATTTGCCGCCTCTCAAGGCCGCAGTCTTGAGAGGGGTAGTCGTACTTCAGCCGAATTCAAATGAAAGGAATGCAACATGCGTGAAGCCGTCATCGTTGATGCCATCCGCTCGCCGATTGCCCGTGGCAAGAAAGTCGTCGGCGAACTTTCCGGTGTCCATCCCGTCATCCTGCTCTCCAAGCTGCTGGACAGTCTGGTGACCCGCAACGGCCTCAAGCACGCCGATATCGAGCAGGTCATCGCCGGCTGCGTGACCCAGGCCGGTGAGCAGTCCAACAACCTGGCGCGCAATGCCTGGCTGTGGCTCAACAAGGGCCATACGGCCGGCGCCACCACGGTGGATTCGCAGTGCGGCTCGGCCCAGCAGGCCAATGCCATGATTTCCGCCATGATTCAGGGCGGCTCGCTGGATATCGGTATCGCCTGCGGTGTCGAATCCATGAGCCGTGTCGGCCTGGGCATGAACGTGATGAATGGCCCTGGTTATTTTCATCCGGAAGGCTGGCCCTATGACATGACGCGTGAGCAATTCACCAGCGTCGAGCGCATGGTCAAGAAGCGCGGCTTGAAGCGCGAAGACATCGATTTCTTCGCCTTTGAATCGCAGCGCAAGGCTGCTGCCGCCTGGGAAGCCGGTCATTTCAATCGCGAAATCCTGCCCATCGAAGCGCCCATTCTCGGCGAAGACGGCGAGCCCACCGGGCAGACACGCATGGTGACCCGCGACCAGGGTTTGCGCGCGACCACGCTGGAAGGCCTGGCCGGCTTGAAGCCGTTGCAAGAAGGCGGCACCACCACCGCCGGCAATGCCTCGCAGATTTCCGACGGCGCGGCCGCCATCCTTTGGATGAGCAAGGAAAAAGCCCAGGCGCTGGGCCTCAAGCCGCGCGCCCGCATCATTTCCGATGTCTGCGTCGGCACCGATCCTTACTACCTGCTCGATGGCCCGGTGGATGCCACCGAACTGATCCTGAAGAAATCGAAAATGTCGATGAAGGACTTCGACATCATCGAAATCAACGAAGCCTTCGCCACCGTCGTCCTGTCGTGGGCCAGCGTGTACAACCCCGACATGAGCAAGGTAAACGTGAATGGCGGCGCCATCGCCCTGGGCCATCCGGTCGGCTCCACGGGCACTCGCCTGATCGTCACCGCCTTGCACGAGCTGGAACGTACCGGCAAGCAGACTGCTTTCATCACCATGTGTTGTGGTGCGGCAGTTGGTACAGGGACCATCATCGAACGTCTGTAACTCTAAATTCAGACGTTCCACAATTTGCAGGCCGGTGCCGTCATTGAGGGCACCGGCCTGTTTGTTTTGGCTGCACGGAAAGGACAGCATCATGATCGCTCTGGTTGAAGCCCGCCAAGCCGGCTTGTGGGGGCGGGCGCATTGGCTGCGCAATCTGGTGGCTGGGGTGATTGTCGGTGTGGTTGCTCTGCCGCTGGCGCTGGCTTTTGCCATTGCCAGCGGTGTCAAACCTGAGCATGGGCTGTATACGGCGATCGTTGCCAGCCTGGCGGTTTCGCTGTTTGGTGGAACCCGCTTGCAGATTGCCGGACCGACCGGCGCTTTCGTGGTGATTCTCTCCGGCGTGACGGCCAAATATGGCTTTGCCGGCCTGCAGGTGGCCACGTTGATGGCTGGTGGCATTTTGCTGGCACTGGGCTTTGCCCGGCTGGGCACGGTGATCAAATACATTCCCTATCCGGTGATTACCGGTTTTACCAGCGGCATTGCGCTGATCATATTCGTTGGCCAGTGGCAGGATTTCTTCGGCTTGCATCCTGCCACCGGTGGCAGCCATTTTCACGAAAAATTCCAGCAACTGATTCTGGCCCTGCCCGATCTGCATGGGCCGACCACGCTGCTGGCGAGTTTCAGTCTGGCCGTGCTGCTGGTTTCTCCCCGGCTGTTCAAGCGCATACCGGCGCCACTGGTGGCGCTGGTGCTGGCCACGTTGTTGCAGGGCATCTTCCGCTTCGATGGCGTGGCCACCATCGGCAGCGCGTTTGGCGGCATTCCGCAAACGCTACCGCAGTTCGAGCCGCCCGCCCTGAGTTTTGCCGATGTGATGAAACTGATCGGCCCGGCCTTTACCATCGCCTTGCTGGGCGCGATTGAATCGCTGCTCTCGGCAGTGGTGGCCGACGGCATGGCCGGCACGCGTCACGAGCCGAATCAGGAGTTGATCGGCCAGGGCCTGGCCAATGTCCTGGCGCCGCTGTTCGGTGGCTTTGCTGCCACCGGAGCGATTGCCCGCACGGCCACCAGCATTCGCAATGGGGCGACCAGCCCCTTGGCCGGCATCGTGCACGCCATCACCTTGGTGCTCATCATCGTCTTGCTGGCGCCGCTGGCCAGCGACATACCGCTTTGTGCGCTGGCGGCAATCCTGTTCATCGTCGCCTGGAACATGAGCGAACTGCCGCATTTTCTGCGCCTGTTGCGCACCGCACCGCGGGCGGATGTGCTGATCCTGCTGATCACTTTCGGGCTGACGGTGTTTGCCGATCTGGTGATCGCGGTGAATGTCGGCGTGATCCTGTCATCGCTGCTGTTCATGCGGCGCATGGCGCAAAGCGTGGATGTCGTCGAAGTGCCGGCGACGGCCACCCGGCGCGGCGTGTTGCCGGCCGGGGTGCTGGTCTATCGCATCGATGGGCCTTTTTTCTTTGGCGCGGTAGAAAAGCTCGATGCCATTCTTGATGCCATCCAAAGCAGGATGCAGGTGCTGGTGCTGCATCTGGGCAATGTGCCTTTTGTCGATGCCACCGGTTTGCGCGTGCTTGCCGAGTTGCAGCGCAGTTGCCGCAAACGGGGCAGGCGTTTGATCCTGACGGAAATGCGCGGCAATGTCCGTGGCAAGCTGCAACGCGCCGGTATTCTTGATGACATCGGGGAGAACAATCTGTTTGATCATGTGGATGACTGTCTGGACAGCCTGACGCCGCCATGAACGGTGACAGGCTGTGGGCTGTGCTTGTCAGCAACGGCGCTTCTGGATAGGCTTGCGCTCTTTGCCTTTTCTGTTTGCCCATGAGCATCAATAAAATCGATTATCTGGAAAGAATCCTCAACGCCCGTGTCTACGATGTAGCGATCGAATCACCCCTGGACGCCTTGCCGCAGCTCTCTGCACGCAGCAAAAATCGTGTGCTGCTCAAGCGAGAGGATTTGCAGCCGGTGTTCTCTTTCAAGCTGCGCGGTGCCTACAACAAAATGGTGCAGCTATCGCCCGCCCAGCGGCAGCGCGGGGTGATCACCGCTTCTGCGGGCAACCATGCCCAGGGCGTGGCGCTGGCTGCACATCGACTGGGCTGCCGGGCGGTGATCGTGATGCCGGAAACCACGCCGCAGATCAAGGTCAATGCCGTGCGCGGGCGCGGCGGCGAAGTGGTGCTGGCCGGCGAATCCTTCAAGGAGGCGTTTGATCATGCCTGCGCGCTGGCGACGACGGAAAAGATGACTTTCGTCCATCCCTATGACGACCCCGAAGTGATCGCCGGACAAGGCACCATCGGCATGGAAATTCTGCGCCAGCAGGCTGACCCCATCGCCGCGATTTTTTGTCCAGTGGGTGGCGGCGGGCTGATTGCCGGTGTTGCGGCCTACGTCAAACGGCTGCGGCCAGAAACCAGGATCATCGGCGTGGAAGCCGTCGATGCCGCCGCCATGCAGCGTTCGCTGGCCACTGGCCGCCGCGTGATGCTGGATGATGTCGGTCTGTTTGCGGATGGCACGGCCGTCAAGCAGGTGGGCCGTGAGACTTTTCGCTTGTGCCAGGAACATGTCGATGAGATGGTGCTGGTCGATACCGATGCCATCTGCGCGGCGATCAAGGATGTTTTCGAGGATACGCGCGCCATTTTGGAGCCATCTGGCGCCCTGGCCGTGGCTGGCCTCAAAGTCTATGCTGCCGCGCACGGTCTGCGTGAGCAAACCCTGGTGGCGGTGGCCTCGGGTGCCAACATGAATTTCGATCGGCTGGGCTTTGTCACCGAGCGCGCCGAAGTCGGTGAGCAGCGCGAAGCCATTCTGGCTGTCACCATTCCTGAGCGTCCAGGCAGTTTCCGCAAATTCTGCGCTTTGCTCGGCAGACGCAACATCACCGAATTCAACTATCGTTTTGACCGGCCCGATGAGGCCCAGGTCTTTGTCGGTATCCAGGTGGCCAATCGCGAGGAAACGGCGCGCCTGATCGCGCAGCTGGAAAGAAAGGGGCTGGCCAGTCTGGATCTGTCGGACAACGAAATGGCCAAGCTGCATATCCGCCACATGGTCGGCGGCCGCGCCCCGCAAGTCGGCGATGAATTGCTCTATCGCTTCGAATTTCCCGAGCGCCCCGGCGCCTTGATGCGTTTTCTTGAAAGCATGAGTGCAGGCTGGAATATTTCGCTATTCCACTACCGCAACCACGGCGCCGACACGGCCAGAGTGCTGGTCGGCATGCAAGTTCCCCCTGGCGAGATGCGCAACTTCCGCGCTTTCCTCAAGGCACTGGGCTACCGCCATCAGGACGAAAGCAACAACCCGGCATATCGGCTGTTTCTGGGGTGAGCTGCTTGGCTTGTTGCTTGCGGGCAAAGGATCAAAGAAAGCGATCCAGAGCCCGTCCGCGGGCCTGACAAAACCGGGAGTTACATTCCCCAGCCCCAGGAAACACCGAGGATATCTTCTGCGAGGTGAAGATGGGCTTCACCGCCACCCATTCCAGGCGGTGGGCCCGGCGGTATCGAATTGGCGCCGAAGACGGTGTTCTTGAAAGCGCGGGTATAGGCCACGCTCAGTTCGCTATTGCCCAACTTCCAGGTGCCGCCCACGCTCAGGTGCTGCTTGATGACGCCGGGCGCGATGATGTTGAAGAACGTCTGGTCGGCGGGAATGGGCTGGGTATTGCGGCTGTAGCCTGCGCGCAAAGTCAAATCGCGGCTATAGACATAGCTCATGCCCAGCTTGGTGGCCGTCACATCGCGCCAGCCGAAGCCGCCGCCATTGCCGGAACCGAGCGGATTGCCGGCAAACAGGTTGTTGATTGGGTTGCCCACCGCTTTGATGTCACTGTATTCGATGCGTTGCACATCCAGCGCCAGGGTCAGGTTCTTGCTGGCCTGCCAGGCCGCCCCCACGCCATAGTTGGCGGGCACGTCGAAATCACCGCTTTCGGCAAACAGCCCCTGATATTTGTCGAAACGGCCCATGCGTACCTTGGAGGCCCAGGTTGCACCCAGCGTCAAGGTTGGCAGGACCTGGCCAGTCCAGCCCAGACGCACACCGTAACCGGTGCTGCTGTCAGTGCCGCGATTGGTCAGGTTGGCAGGGTCTTGCGACATGCCGGCAAAGGCCTGGGCGCCTTTCATGGAAAAGCGCTGGTAGCCCAGGTTGAGCGCGGCGCCGAATGCATGTTGCGGATTGAGCTTCCAAGAGAGGGCTGGTGAGATGAACAGCTGTTCGAGATTCATGTACAGCGGCCCCGTCGAGCCAAAGCCGGCAAAGGGATTGACGGCATAGTCGGTGTTCATGCCGCCGTTGCCATATACCGCGACACCCGCGGCCAGTTCGGGCGAGAGCTGAGTGACATAGCCAAACTCGGGCATGAAGAAATTTTTCTTGCCGCTGCCGTCATAGTTGCCGCTGATGGCGCCGTTGCCGACAATTTCCGCACCGCGCCGGGGGCTGAACCAGGTCAGCCCGAGATCGGTGCGGTTGCCCAGAAAAGCCTGACCTGCCGGATTGTTGGCCGCCGCCAGGGCGTCCTGCGGCAAGGCAATGCCCACTCCCGCCATCCCCTGTGATTTGACACCGTAGCCGTGCTGGAAATAGCCATTGGTGGCGAAGGCCGGCAACGGCAAAAGCAAGGTCAGCACAAGTGTATTGGCTGCAATCTTGGTGGAAAGCTGGTGGGACATGAGGACTCCGGAAACGAGTGGTTTTCTGCTTGGGATTATAGTCGTGGTGTCTAGACAACACCCTGCGCCAGCATGGCTTCGGCCACTTTGACGAAGCCGGCAATGTTGGCGCCATTCACGTAGCTGACCGAACCATCGGCGCGACGGCCATGCTCCAGGCAGGCTTCATGAATGTTGCGCATGATGCGGTGCAGACGTTGATCGACTTCTTCGCGCGTCCAGCTCAGGCGCACGGCGTTCTGGCTCATTTCCAGGCCGGAGGTGGCAACCCCCCCCGCATTGCTGGCCTTGCCTGGTGCGTAGAGCACGCCATTGGCTTCGAATACCTTGAATGCTTCGATGGTGGATGGCATGTTGGCGCCCTCGGCGACACAGGTCACACCATTCTTGACGAGAATTTCCGCATCCTTGCCGTTGAGTTCGTTCTGCGTGGCGCAGGGCAGCGCGATATCCACTGGCACATGCCATGGCGTGGCACCGGCGAGGAACTTCACCTTGACACGTTCGGCGTAATCGCTGACGCGGCCGTAGAGATGATTCTTGACTTCCATCAGTTCGGCGAGTTTTTCCGGGCTGAAACCGTCTTCATCGACGATGGTGCCGCTGGAGTCGGAAACCGTGACCACCTTGGCGCCCAGCGCCATGGATTTTTCGATGGCGTACTGGGCCACGTTGCCTGACCCCGAGACACTGACGCGTGCGCCTTCAAAGCTGCGGCCTTGTTGCTTGAGCATTTCTTCGGCGAAATACACCGTGCCATAGCCCGTGGCTTCCGGGCGAATCAACGAGCCGCCAAAGCTCAGGCCCTTGCCGGTGAATACGCAATCGGCGCGGTTCGAGAGTTTTTTCATCATACCGGCCATGTAGCCGACTTCGCGGCCACCCACGCCAATGTCGCCGGCGGGCACGTCGGTGTCCGAACCGATGTGGCGATACAGTTCGCTGATGAACGCCTGGCAGAAACGCATGACTTCGGTCGGGCTCTTGCCCTTGGGATCGAAGTCGGCCCCGCCCTTGCCGCCGCCCATGGGCAGGGTGGTCAGGGCATTCTTGAATGTCTGCTCGAAGCCGAGGAACTTGAGGATGGACAGATTGACCGAGGGATGGAAGCGCAAGCCACCCTTGTAAGGGCCAATGGCCGAGCTGTGCTGGATGCGATAGCCGCGATTGACCTGGACATCGCCACGGTCATCGATCCAGGAGACACGGAAAGTGATCACGCGCTCCGGTTCAACCAGACGTTCGAGCAGGCCTTGTTCGGCATAGCGCGGGTTCTGGGTAATAAAGGGCCAGAGGCTCTCCATGACTTCGGTAACTGCCTGAAGAAATTCAGGCTGACCGGGATTGCGGTCGGCGACATAAAGCAGGAAATTCTCGAGCGAATTGTATTTCATGATGAAATCCCGGTTCCGTACGCGTGATTGAAAGGGACGGGGATTTTACTCCCATTTTTTTCAGGGACATGGAAATTTTTTGTGTTGGGGTTTCATGGCCGCGAGTGTGTTACAGCGGCGTGTGTTACATGGTATTTTTCTGTTTTCAACATCTGCAAACCCAGGCGCATCACTGAAGATGAGCCGGAATATGAAAAACAACAGGAGGCAGTACCATGAAAAGCTGGCGCAAGGTGGCATGGGTGATGGGGTGTTCGATCAGTCTGTTGCTGGCGGGGTGTAACGAGAATTCTTTGAATGACTTTGTGGCGGGTTTGCCTTCCTTGCCAGGCGCAACCACGCCGCCCCCGCAAGGGAATGCGTCCAGTCCGTTGATCACACGCCCTGAAAAAAAGGGACTGGGCATGATTTCCGTCAGCTCGACCATGTTTCCGCTGGAGCTGGTTGGCTATACCGCAGATGAATATTTCATTTCCGGCAATGCTGCACGCTATGCTCCCGTCAGTGGCGGTTTCGACCAGTTGTCGGAAGACGGCAAGTGGAACGTGCAGCCCGTACCCGACAGCAAGCCCTACAAGACGCGCATCGTGGTCTATAAGCCGAAGAATCCGGCGAAATTCAATGGCACGGTGATTGTGGAATGGCTGAATGTCAGCGGCGGGCTGGATACGGCGCCGGGCTGGATCAATGCCCATGTTGAATTGACGCGCAGCGGCTATGCCTGGGTGGGTGTATCGGCGCAGAAAGAAGGCATTGATGGCGGTGGTTCGATCAGCATGATGGATTTGCCGCTGAAGAAATTCGATATTTTCCGCTATGGCTCGTTGCGGCATCCGGGCAACCGCTATGCCTTCGATATCTTCTCGCAGGCCGCACAGGCCATCCGTCATCCGCAGGGGCTGGACCCGCTGGAAGGTCTGGACATCAAGAGAATGATCGCCAGCGGTCAGTCACAATCGGCCATGTACATGACCACTTACGTGAACGGCATCCAGCCGCTGACCAAGTTGTTTGATGGTTTCATGATTCACAGCAAGCCCTTTGGCATGGGACCGCTGGATAAAGATGGCTTGGATCTGACGATCAATCTGGATCAGGTGATGAAAATCCGCACCGATCAGGTACCGGTGATGCTGCTGCAGACCGAAAGCGAGAATTTCCTGCTCAATTACTATGCAGGCCGCCAGCCAGATGACAACAATTTCCGGCTGTGGGAAATGGCGGGTACCTCACATGCGGATCTTTATACCTTGAAAGGCTTGTTCGATATTTATGGCAATGATGTCGGCAATGCCCAGGTGGCGGAAAACAAGGAGCCGATGCCGGGTATGGTGACCTGTGACGAGCCGGTCAATTCCGGACCTCAGCATTTCATCGTCAATGCCGCCTATGCGGCATTGAACAAGTGGGTCGCCACTGGCGTGCGCCCCGGCATTGCACCGCGATTGACGGTGAATTCGGCAGGTACCGGCTATTTGCTCGATGAACACGGCAATGTGCGCGGCGGCATCCGCACCCCCTATGTCGATGCGCCCACAGCGAAGATTTCCGCCTATGGTCAGCCGGGCAGCATGGGCGACATGGGCAACGATGCAAAAAGTTTCTGTTTCCTGTTTGGCACGACTAAACTGTTCAGCCCAGACAAGCTGAAAACCCTGTACCCAACGCACGAGGAATACGTGACCCATGTGAAAGTCTTCACTGGCGATGCCGAGGCAAAGGGGGTCCTGTTGCCGGCGGATGCGCGCGTCATCATCAACGCAGCCAAGGCGTCGACAGTGGGCAACTGAAAACGGCAAGCAACGATAATCAAGAGGAATACAGGCCAGTTCCAAACAAATGTTTTGATTTGGAATATTACTGGGGTAATATTTCAAAAGTCATAGTCATGGTTTGAGGTTGGTGGGTAATGAAGATCAATTCGCCGGTTAACAATATCGAAAAACGCTTTGCCGAAAGTGAATCGCTGTATTCGCGCACCAACCTGAAAGGGCAGATCGAGGAAATCAATGATGCTTTTGTCGATGTCAGTGGTTTCACCCGCGAGGAGCTGCTGGGTAAGTCGCACAACATCGTGCGCCATCCCGATGTGCCGCCGGCAGTTTTCAAGGATTTCTGGGATGATCTGAAGCAGGGCCGCCCCTGGCGCGGTGTGGTCAAGAACTGGCGCAAGGACGGGGGTTATTACTGGGTGGTGGCGAATGCCTCCCCGGTACGCGATGCGCAGCGCAAGGTGGTGGGTTACCAGTCGGTACGCTTTGCGCCGACCAAGGAGGAAGTCCGTGCGGCGGAACAGGCTTACCAGCGCATGGCCAAAGGGGATCGTTCGATCGGTATTCGGCAGGGCAAGATCGTTGAACAAGGCCTGACGCTGGGGCGTCTCTGGCGTTCGGACTGGCTGTTGTGGGCGCCGTTGGCTCTGGCCGCGATTGCACCAGCGATTGCCATGTTGCTGGATGTGCAAAGCAAGCCGCTGGCGCTGTTTTCGATAGTGTTCGTGGTGGGCTTCATCAGTCTGTTCCACTATCGCAACAAGCAGGCGCTGGAGCAGTTGGGCGACTGGATAGACCAGTTGCTGATTTCCGGCGATCTGCGCCAGGCCTTGCCGCAGAATCTGCTGCGGCACCGTTTTGTCGGGACGATCAGCCAGCGCATGTTTGATTTCGTCGGTGCCATGCGGGCCACCGTGCGCGGAGTGGAGGATGTCGCACAGCAGGTGGCTGCGTCGACCCAGGAAGCCAGGGCGAGCGCTGAAAATGTGCATCAAGCCAGCCAGGTGCAAAGCGAGGCGACGGCATCGTCGGCAGCGGTGGTCGAACAGATGGCGGTTTCCATCAGCGAAGTGGCCTCCCAGGCAGAAATGTCGCGCGAGGCTTCACTGAGGGCGGGCGATGAGGCGCAGGTGGCGATGGCCGTCAGCGACGATGCGGCCCGGCAGATTCAGGCATTGGCCAGCTTCATCCAGACGACGGCGCAGCAGATTGCTGTGCTCGGACAGCGTTCGGATGAAATCAATCGTATCGTTGGGTTGATTCGCGAGATTGCCGATCAGACCAATCTGCTGGCGCTGAATGCAGCCATCGAAGCCGCCCGGGCCGGTGAGCAGGGTCGGGGTTTTGCCGTGGTGGCCGATGAGGTACGCAAGCTGGCCGAACGGACCGCGCAGGCGACTCACGAAATCAGCGGCATGACCGGCGCCATTCGTGATGAGGCGGCCAGTGCGGTCGAGGCCATGGACAGTGGTGTGGCGCGCGTCAATTCAGGCGTGGCCGTGGTTCATGAAGTCGGCAAGGCGCTCAGCAAGATCAGTGAAAGCATGCAGTCGGCAATCGACATGGTGGTGGGAATTTCTCATGCAACCAGCGAGCAGAGAAATGCCATGAACCTGTTTGCCAGTGACGTGGAGCGTGTCTCGATCATGACCCAGAACAATGCGACCGCCGCCATTCAGGCCAAGGCCGTGGCCGAGCGTCTGGAAACCATCAGCGTGCGTATGCTGGCGTCTGCTCGCCAGTACCAGATCTGAATCTTTGAATCTGTACAAACCTTGGGGGCAGGGGCGCAGGTGCCCTGCCTGGGCAAGATTCAGTAGCCAGAAACCTTGAGGTTGTCGATCGAGTAGAAGCCCGGCTTGCTGTATTCGGCTTTTGGCGCGTCGACCACCATGCCCTGCGGTTTGCCCTGGCTCAGGTCATAGACCGTATAGGCGCCTGAGCTCAGGTCGTGATAGAAGGCCGAGAACTGGTTGAAGACATTCGGCCCGGGCTGATAGACGTTGTTGAGCCAGTTGAATTTCCAGATGTTGCCCTGGGCATCGTAGGTGTCGGCCATGGTGAACAGCCAGCTGTCCTCATCGATATAGAACACCCGATGTGGATAGAGGTGGCGAAAACCGTCCTTGAGGCGGGCTTCCAGCACCCAGACGCGGTGCAGTTCCCAGCGCACCAGATCGGGGTTTTCGTGATTCGGTGTCAGCAGGGCGGCATATTTATTGTCACCCACACTGCGCGATTCGAGGCGGTAGTTGTTGTAGGGAATGTGGATTTCGCGCTTGCCGAGCAGCTTCCAGTCATAGCGTTCTCCCGAGCCATTGAAGATGCGTGCATCGTCAATGGTCAGCGTGTTGGCCGATGAAGCCATCGGCATGTCGAAACCGAAGCCCGGCGCCTGGCGCACGCGGCGGGTGGCGGGGATGTACTGCCAGGCCAGGCGCGCTTCCTTGCCCATGGTGAATTTGTCGATGACGCGGGTCATCAGGCCTTTTTCACGTTCTGGCAGCAGCGTTGCGGCGCGCGCCATCACGGCCAGGCCTTCGTGCGGTTGCCCCCGCAGTTGCGGATCGTTGGCGCGTGCCAGCACCCAGACTTTCTGTGCGCCCCAGGTGATGTTGCCGTTGGGATAGACGATGGCCAGATCGGTATCGCGGTATTCGACATGGGTCATCGCCGGTAGGGCGGCATTCCACAGCAGCTCCTGGCCGTTCTTCGGCAGGGGAAAGGGACTGGCGCCCATGTGGCCGTTGATGACCGACAGACCATCGGCCGCCAGTTCGGCATTGGCGGCGTTCTTGGCGATCACCTGGCAAATGGCGTCGTCATAGCGAAAGTCGCGGTGCGAAGGATAAACCGACATACGAAAACTGCTGGGATACTTGCGGAACAGTGCTTTCTGCCCTTCGCTGAGTTTGTCGGCATATTGCGCGAGATTGGCCGCCGTGATGGTGTATAGCGGTTTTTCGGCCGCATAGGGATCACTGGGCAGACGATCGGCTTCCTGCTGCATACCCGGTGCTGCCCCCAGCCATTTGCCGCTGTACTCGGCAACACCGCTGGGCGTGCCGGCTTTCTGGGCGCCGATGCAGGTCAGTTGTTTGCCCAGCTGGCTGATTTCTTCGGGGCTGGCCTTGGCCTGCAAAGGGCCGCTGCCCAGGCAGAGCAAGGTGGCCAGCGCAGAGGTCAGCAGGGCAGGTAGTGACATGGTTGGATGCGGCAGCAATGACATGGCAGCTCCTTGCAAAGAACGTCAGACAGCCGCCAGCGCCTGTTCGATATCGGCCCTCAGGTCATCGATATGTTCGATGCCCACACAGATGCGCACCAGGTCGCGGCTCACGCCTGCGCTCTTCAGCTCTTCGTCATTGAGCTGACGATGGGTGGTGCTGGCCGGATGGCAGGCCAGGCTCTTGGCATCGCCGATATTGACCAGGCGCTTGACGATTTCCAGCTTGTCCATGAAACGGGCGCAGGCATCGACATCGCCCTTGATACCGAAAGTGAACAGCGAAGATGGAATGCCGCCGCGCATGTATTTTTGCGCCAGTGCATATTGGCTGTCACCCGTCAAGCCGCCGAAATTCACCCAGCTGACTTTGGGATGATTTTGCAGATATTGCGCCAGGGCCAGCGCGTTGCTGCAATGGCGTTCCATGCGCAGTGGCAGGGTTTCTATGCCTTGCAGGATGAGAAAGGCGTTGAAGGGCGAAATCGCCGCGCCGGTATTGCGCAGCGCCACGGTGCGGGCGCGGGCAACAAACGCTGCCGGGCCGAAGGCCTCGGTATACACCACGCCGTGATAGGCCGGCTCGGGGGTGGAAAACTGCGGGAAGCGCGGATTGTTCTTCCAGTCGAACTGGCCGGAATCGACGATGATGCCGCCCAGGCTGTTGCCATGGCCGCCCATGTATTTGGTGAGGGCATGGACGACGATGTCGGCGCCATGTTCAAAAGGACGGCAAAGGATGGGCGTGGGCACGGTGTTATCCACCACCAGCGGCAGGCCGTGGTCGTGGGCCAGCTTGGCCAGTGCCTGCAGATCGACCACGTTGCCGGCGGGGTTGCCCAGCGATTCGCAGTAGATCAGCTTGGTGCGCGCATCAATGGCGGCGGCAAAGGCGGCCGGATCACGGGCATCCACCAGGCGGGCTTCGATGCCCATGGCTTTGAGGCTGTGACGGAACAGCGTGTAGGTACCACCATACAGCTGGCTGGTGGAAATGATGTTGTCGCCCGCTTCGGCCAGATTCTGGATGGCCGCCGTAATCGCTGCCATGCCGGAGGCAAAAGCCAATGCGGCAATGCCGCCTTCGAGCTCGGCGACGCGCTTTTCCAGCACGTCGGTGGTCGGATTCATGAGTCGCGTGTAGATGTTGCCGGCCACTTTCAGGTCGAACAGATCCGCCCCATGCTGGGTGTTGTCGAACGCATAGGAGGTGGTCTGGTAGATCGGCACGGCCACCGCCTTGGTGGTGGGATCGGGTGTATAGCCGCCATGGACGGCGATGGTTTCGAATTTCATGAATCCTCCAGAGTCAAGGCATGACCCGCCGTGTCCGACTGGCCAGTGGAAACGGCGATTTTAGCGACTTTACCCAGCACTGGGCACCAGCGGGTTGGCAAGTAAATCGTGGCGCAGATCATGTGCGCCAAACAAAAACCCGGTGCGCTGTAGCGCCACCGGGTTGCGAAAGGTATTGCAGGTGATGCGGCGCTTCAGAACTTGCCGATCAGACCCAGGGACATCATGTTGATATCGAGAGTACCGACTGTGTTTTTGTCTCCCAGCTTGTTGTAACGCTCGAATTCCGCGCGAATGCCGAAATCTTCATCGATGCGGTAGTTCGCGCCCACCCCCATGACACCGCGCCAGCGGGTCTTGTCCAGTGTGCCATTGCCCAGCCCGGTAGCCGCGCCGTTACTGCTGCTGTTATGACTGGTCTTGACCTGGGCGTAGATGCCGCCCGCCTTGGCGAACACGGAAATGTCTTCGTTGATGGGGTTGCTGGCGAGCAGGGAAACATTGATGCCACTGACTTTGACCGTACGGTTGGCCTCTCCCGTCTTTTTTTGAAGGCCCGCGTTATACGTATACGCGGCGTTGTAATCGAGCTTGCCCAGATTGACGTAGCCACCTTCGAGGGCAAAGTTTTCGGTGAGCTGGTAGCCCAGTTGCAGTTTGTAGCCGTTCTTGCCAGCGGTTTGCGCTGAATTGAAGCCGACGAGAGTGCCGCCCGGGACGCCAGCTTTTATCCTTGCGTCGCTGTCAAGCTGCATGGGCGTGTGCTTCTTGATGGCTTTGCCGACGCTGGCAACCAGGTACATGTCTTCACTGAACTCCAGGGCTTGCACCGAGTTGGCAACGGCAAGAGTGGTACAGGCCAGGATCAGACTGGCGACAAGCGGTGGGCGATGTTTCATGGGTGGCTCCAGGAAAAAATGGACACGTAAATGTGCGATGTTAGCAAAAAAACAAGCGGCTTCATTGGCTGGATCGACGGTTGATCAGGGCAGGGCTGGAGGTGGGCAGGTGCGCGGCAGCAGAAACCTTGCGTACATAACCATTGGTCAGGCCGCGTGTGTGGTTGCCGGTGTTGTAGGCGGAAATCGCCGCGCGCAAGGCCTGCTGGCCAGAGCCATATTTGCGGCTGGCGCCGGCGTAATTTTCGCTGAGTATCTGGGCGCCGGCAGCGATGTTGATGCAGGGATCGAGCAGTTGTTGCGGCGTCAGCGCGAAACGCTGCAGATGACGCGAATTGACCTGGGCCAGCCCCAGGTCAACCGAATACCCCTTGGCAATCAGCCATTCGGCCCAGCTGACCGCTTCACTGGCTGACGCAGGCTGGCGTGCCAGGCGTTGCTTGCCATTGACGTTGAGCGCCCAGGGCCTGCCGCCCGATTCGACCTTGATGATGGCCATCATCGTCGTTGGCGCGACATTGGGCGCGCAGTGGAGGAGCAGTTGTTCGAGGCCGGGCAGCATGGCAAGTGTTCAGTGACGGATCTCGCCGTTGCCGAGCACGATCCATTTCTGGCTGGTCAGGCCATCCAGGCCCACCGGGCCACGGGCGTGGATCTTGTCGGTGGAAATGCCGATTTCCGCACCCAAGCCGTATTCGAAGCCATCGGCAAAGCGGGTCGAGGCATTGACCATCACGCTGCTTGAATCGACTTCACGCAAAAAACGCATGGCGTGGCTGTGGTTTTCGGTGATGATGGTTTCGGTGTGCTGCGAGGAATAACGGGTGATGTGCTCGATCGCTTCATCCAGACCGGCCACCACCTTGACGGCAATGATGGCGGCCAGATATTCCTCGCCCCAATCCTGCTCGGTGGCGGCTTTGGCAACTGGCAGCAGAGCGCAGGTTTCGGCGCAGCCACGGATCTCAACGCCTTTGGCGGCCAGCATGGCGCCAATCTGTGGCAATTGACTGGCAGCGATGCTGCGCGCGATCAGCAGCGATTCGGCGGTGTTGCAAGTGCCCAGCCGTTGCGTCTTGGCGTTCTCGACGATTTTCAGCGCCTTTTCGGGATCGGCGGTTTCATCGACATAGACATGGCAGTTGCCATCCAGATGCTTGATCACCGGCACCCGGGCTTCATTGGCGATACGTTCGATCAGACCCTTGCCGCCGCGCGGCACGATCACATCCACATACTGCGGCATGGTGATCAGCGCGCCCACGGCGGCGCGGTCGGTGGTGGCGATCACCTGCACGGCGCTTTCCGGCAGGCCGGCAAACGTCAATCCGGCGCGCACGCAGGCGGCAAGGGCCTGGTTGGCGCGCAGAGCTTCCTTGCCGCCACGCAGGATGGCGGCATTGCCGGATTTCAGGCACAGCGCGGCGGCGTCGGCGGTGACGTTGGGGCGGGCTTCGTAAATGATGCCGATCACGCCCAGCGGCACGCGCATCTTGCCAACCTGGATGCCGCTGGGGCGACGTTTGAGATCGGTGATTTCGCCGACTGGATCGGGCAGTGCGGCCACTTGTTCGAGGCCCTGAGCCATGGCTTCAATGCTTTTGGCTGTCAGCGTCAGGCGGTCGATCATCGCTGCGTCGAGCCCGTTGTCACGGGCTTCTGCGAGGTCGGCGGCGTTGGCGGCGAGCAGCGCATCCTGCTGGAGGCGAATCTGGCGAGCCATTTCCAGCAGTGCGGTGTTCTTGGCGGCGGTGGAGGCGGCGGCCGTCAGGCGCGAGGCTGCGCGCGCGGCCTGGCCGATCGCGTGCATGTAGGTCTGGATGTCGTCGGTGGTTGTCATGGGCGGTTCTTCGGTGTCAGTCGGGTCTGGATTTGCGTCAGGCGCAGGATCAGTTGCAGGAATTCGTCCCACAGGTCACCCTGGCTCAGACCCTTGATGATGCGATCGATTCGCGCGGCGTGCAAGAGGGCGTTGCGCAACAGGGGCGTTGTGCAACGTTGGACAGCCTGGCGATAGGCGCCTTGTCGGGCGCCAAAGATTCTGGCGGCACTGCAGGCGGCATCAAAGCTGCTGCCTTGATCGAGTTGGCCACGCAGCTGGGCCAGGGTGCGGGTTTCCTGGGCCAGCACCCAGAGTATCAAGGGCGGGGCGGTGTCTTCGGCGCGCAAGCCTTCGAGCAGGCGGGCGCAGCGGGCGCCATCGCCGGCCAGCAGGGCGCTGCGCAGCTTGTCGACGTCGAAACGGGCGACATCAAGCACGGCGGCTTCAACCTGGACCAGGCTCAGTTGCCCTTGCGGATGAAGCAGGGCGAGTTTCTGGATTTCTTGATGGGCGGCCAGCAGATTGCCTTCGACGTGGCTGGCGATGAATTCGAGCGCTGCCGGTTCAGCCGATTGCTGCTGGCGCGCCAGTCGTGCGGCGATCCAGTCAGGCAGCTGACGCAGGCCGGGGGCATTGAGTTCGATGGCGACACCCGCATTGGTCAGGGCGGTAAACCAGGCGGCTTTCTTTGCCTGCCAGTCAAGTTGCGGCAGAGTGATCAGTGTCAGTACGCCGTCCATAGACTGACTGGCGTGCTGTTGCAGGGCTTCGCCGCCGTCGCGGCCAGGCTTGCCCGAAGGAATGCGCAGATCGATCAATTTGTTGCCGCCGAACAATGACAGGTTGTCGCCGGCAAGAGCCAGTTGATTCCAGCGAAAACCCGGGCCGGCAACCAGTACTTCGCGCTCGTCATAGCCCTGGGCGCGCGCGGCGCGGCGGATGCTGTCGGCAGCTTCGAGCACCAGCAGCGGCTCATCGCCATGCAGCAGATACAAGGCGGCAAGCGATTTGCTCAGATGGGCATCAAGCTGGTCCGGGCGCAGTTGCATGAATCAGTGTTGCGGTTGCGGAGTGGCGCTGGCTGTTGCGGGAGGCATTCGGGCGGTGGCCAGGCGGCGCAGGATTTGTTGCGCCAAGTCATTCTGCATGTCGCGCCAGAGCAGGTTTTCTTCGGCTTCCTTGGACAGCAGTTGGTCGTCGTTGTAGCTGACATCCCGTTTCACCGTGATCTGGCCGGGTATCAGCCATTCACGGTTGTCCGTATCGATGAGGCGGAAACCGAATGTGCGTACCAGCTGATATTCACTGACCCGCCCGGCGGCAGACAGGCTGAGGATGTTCTTGGCCTGACGGTCAGTGAGTACCTGCAAGACAACCTGGGCGGTTTCACGTTCGCTGGTCACCACGACCTGGCTGCCGGCCATGATGGAGCGTTTGAGCAGGGCGTGCATTTCTCCGGTTTCAGGCAGGCCCAGGTAAATGCTGTCAAAGGCCAGTGGATAGGCGCCGCGCAGCTGGAAGCCGCAGGCGGTCAGCGCAGCGCTGACAAGCAGCGCCAAGGTGATTTTCCAGGTGTGTGTCATGCAGGTGTTCCCCATGCCCAGAGCCAGCATGTTCAAACGACGATATTCACCAGGCGACCGGGCACGACAATGATTTTCTTTGCCGGCTTGCCTGTCATGTGTTTTTGTGCTGCCTCCGTGGCCAGTGCGGCGGCTTCGATGGTTTCCTTGTTGGCATCTGCCGTCACGCGCAGATTGCCGCGATGCTTGCCGTTGATCTGCAGCACCAGTTCGACTTCATCCTGCGCCAGCGCTTCACTCAGGGGTTCGGGCCAGGCGGCATTCAGAATGTCATCGCCATATCCCAGTTCGCGCCACAGGGTGTGTGTGATATGTGGCGTGACGGGGGAAAGCAGGCGCAGCAGGATGGACAGCCCCTCATGCAGGACAAAGGCCGCACCGTCATCTGCGCGCGGCGCTTTTTCCAGGGCGTTGAGCATTTTCATTGCGGCCGAGACCACGGTGTTGAACTGCTGTTTGCCGAGGTCATAGCTGGCCTGTTTGAGATTGAGGTGCACCTCGCGCCGCACGGCGGCCAGCGTTTCGGCCAGTTTCCGTGGCGCCGTGGCCGGCGTTTGCAGCAAGGGCTGCAGCGTATGGGCAAAGGTCCAGAGGCGGCGCAGGAAACGATACGCGCCTTCGACACCGGCATCGGACCATTCCAGAGTCTGTTCAGGCGGTGCGGCGAACATCATGAACAGACGGGCGGTATCCGCGCCGTACTGGTCGATGATGCGCTGTGGATCGACGCCGTTGTTCTTCGATTTCGACATGGTCGTCATTTCGAATTCCAGCGGCGTGCCATCTTGCAGTTGCGCGCCGGTGATCTGGCCTTGCGGCCCCCGCGTCACTGTGATGTCTTCTTCCCAGTAGTAGTTCTTGCCGCCGCCTTCGGGTTTGTGGAAGAAGGCGGTTTTCAGCACCATGCCTTGCGTCAGCAGATGGGCGAAAGGCTCGCGGTAGCTGACGAGGCCCAGGTCGCGCATCACCTTGGTCCAGAAGCGCGAATAGAGCAGATGCAGGATGGCATGTTCGATGCCGCCGATGTATTGATCGACGGTCATCCAGTAGCCGGTTTCCTCATCGACCATCGCCTGTGTCGAGAACGTGCTGGCATAGCGGGCGTAGTACCACGAGGAATCGACGAAGGTATCCATTGTGTCGGTCTCGCGCCGGGCCGCAGCGCCACAGCGCGGGCAGGGGCAATGCACGAAGCTGTCGAGCTTGCCCAGCGGATTGCCGGAGCCATCCGGCACGCAGTCTTCGGGCAGCATCACCGGCAACTGTTCATCCGGCACGGGTACGTCGCCACATGCCGGGCAGTAGATGATGGGAATCGGGCAGCCCCAGTAGCGCTGGCGTGAAATGCCCCAGTCGCGCAGTCGCCATTGCACTTTCTGGTCGCCCAGGTTCTTGGCTTTGAGCTGTTCGGCCACCTTGGCGACGGCAGCGGCGTGGTGCAGGCCGTCGAGCACACCGGAATTCACACAGACGCCTTTTTCCTTGTCGGCGTAGGCCTCCTGCCAGGCCTCGCTGGAAAACTCCGTTCCCGGAGTGGTGATCACCTGCTTGATCGGCAAAGCGTATTTTTTGGCAAAGGCAAAGTCGCGTTCATCATGTGCCGGTACGGCCATCACCGCGCCATCGCCATAGCTCATCAAGACGTAGTTGCCGACCCAGACTGGAATTTTCTCACCTGTCAGTGGATGGCTGACGTGCAGGCCAGTCGGCATGCCTTCTTTTTCCATCGTTGCCATGTCGGCTTCCATCATCGAGCCTTGCTTGCAGGCTTCGATGAAGGTGGCGAGTTGCGGATTGTTGCGCGCGGCCAGCGTGGCCAGCGGATGCTCGGCGGCTACGGCGCAAAACGTTACACCCATGAGTGTGTCGGCGCGCGTGGTGAATACCCATAGCTGGCCTTCATCGATCAGCGCGCCGTTTTCATCGCGGATGTCGTGGCTGAAGGCAAAGCGCACGCCGCTGGATTTGCCGATCCAGTTGGCCTGCATCAGTTTGACCCGCTCGGGCCAGCCATCGAGCGTGTCGAGATCGGCGAGCAGTTCATCGGCATATTGCGTGATGGCGAGGTAATAGCCGGGAATCTCGCGTTTTTCGATCAGCGCGCCGGTGCGCCAGCCACGGCCGTCGATGACCTGTTCGTTGGCCAGCACAGTCTGGTCAACCGGGTCCCAATTCACCACCTGGGTTTTCTTGCAGGCGATGCCTTTTTCCAGCATGCGCAGGAACAGCCATTGATTCCACTTGTAGTAGTCGGCATCGCAGGTGGCCAGTTCGCGTGACCAGTCGATGGCAAAGCCCAGTGACTTCAACTGGGCCTTCATGTGGGCGATGTTCTCGCGTGTCCATTGCGCTGGCGGCACGTTGTTCTTGATGGCGGCGTTTTCCGCCGGCAGGCCGAAAGCATCCCAGCCCATCGGCTGCAGGACGTTGTAACCACACATGCGGCGATGGCGCGAGAGCACATCGCCAATGGTGTAGTTGCGCACGTGCCCCATGTGCAGCTTGCCCGAAGGATAGGGAAACATCGACAGGCAGTAATACTTGGGCTTGCTGCGGTCCGCCGTGGCGCGGAAAGCCGCGCTGTTTTCCCAGTATTGCTGGGCGGCCTGTTCGATTTCGGTGGGGCTGTACTTGTCCTGCATGGTGGGCTGCTGTCCTGGAATTCGGCTGGGTTGGCAGATCGCTCTGCAAAGACGGGCGATTATACCCGGCAGCAATCCAGCCCGCAGTGCAGGAAAACGCAGGTTGGCTGGCAGACAGCGGCGGCGCTGGCTGCTCTGTCGGGCTTATTTTTTGGTCGGCGAAAACAGATGCAGCATGGCATTGAACGCGGCCGAACTGTGCTGCGGGTCGTAACGTTCGAACAGTTTGAGTTGCCGCTCGCGCTGGTTGGCCGACAGAGCTGCAAGGATCTGCTGCCGTTCGGCGATGATTTCCTGGGACATCCGGTCGGTAACGAACAGAAAGGGGATGGGCGTATAGAGCCCGTCATTGCCCAAGAGGTGGTAGCGCATGGCATTGCGCTGGGAGGTACCCGTCGATTTCTTCATGGCAGTGCGTGGTCGGCCAGGCCGACAGGAAATTCAAAGCCGGATATTTTACTTCCATATGGCATGATGCAGTAGGTTTTGTCTGCCTTTTCTCCGCATGGCTTCAGCACGGATCAGGAGGGCTCGCACGATGGCGGAAGGCCGCTGGTACAGGAACAATCGTGCGTGTCGCGTAGTCCATGAAAACGATGCCGGCCTTGCCACGGGCGACTTCGCGCTGATGGGTTTTTTCGTGCATCTGCCAGACCAGGTCGCAGCCTTTCTTGCTGAAGTCGGCCGCTGCCATGCCCACGATCAGGGTTTCGCCCTGAAAGGCTTCCGATTTGTACTGCACGGCGGCATCCGCCATGATGATGCCGACGCCTTCGATATTGCCTTCATGGTAGCCCAGCGACTTGAAGTAGCGCGCCCGTGCTTCCGAAACCAGGGTCAGCAACAGGGCGTTATCCAGATGTCCGCCATAGTTGATATGGCTTTGGTAGATGTCCAGTTCGGTGTGGAAGGAAAACTGTTCGGGCAATTCGATTTTTACGCGCGGCATGGCAGTACCTGGGCGGATAAAAGGGACGCTCGCGATAACGTGAGCAGGGGATAAGACGCACGGCGGCTGGCGGCGGCCTGGGTGGGAATTGTCGCGGAAACTGCGTACATGACACAAGCCGTCGGCGAGTTGGCGAGGTGGTTTGTCGCAGGATGCTAGAATCGCGCATTTCATCAAATACGAGACGATTGCGTGGCAACCGCATTCCATGCTGCTGACGACTGTCTGGTACGACTCAGCAACGTAAATTTTGCCTACGATCAGCGCCCGGTGCTCTCCGGCATCAACATGGAGATTCCGCGCGGCAAGGTCGTTGCCATCATGGGCAGCAGCGGCTGTGGCAAGACCACGACGTTGCGTCTGATCGGCGGCCAGCTCAAGGCGAGCAGTGGAGATGTGTGGGTCAATGGCCAGCGGGTGAATGATCTGGATGGCGATGGCCTGTACGCCTTGCGCCGGCGCATGGGGATGCTGTTCCAGTTCGGTGCGCTATTTACCGACATGTCGGTCTATGAGAACGTGGCTTTCCAGATGCGCGAGCATACCGATCTGCCGGAAGAGTTGATTCGTGACCTGGTGATGATGAAACTGCATTCCGTTGGCCTGCGCGGGGCACATGATCTGATGCCGGCCGAGCTGTCCGGGGGCATGGCGCGGCGCGTGGCGCTGGCGCGGGCGATTGCTCTTGATCCCTTGCTGATCATGTATGACGAGCCTTTTGCCGGGCTGGACCCGATCTCGCTGGCGGTGGTGGGTGATCTGATCCGTCGTCTGAACGATGCGCTGGGGGCCAGCTCCATCATCGTCACCCATGATGTGCAGGAATCGCTGAAAATCGTCGATTACGTCTATTTCGTTTCCGAAGGCCGCATCGTGGCGGAAGGTACGCCTGACGAACTCAGGGCCTCGACCACGCCGTATGTGCATCAGTTCATCTGGGGCGAGGCCGATGGGCCGGTGGCTTTCCACTATCCGGCGCCGGCTTACGCCGAGGAGATCGTGAATCAACCCCTGCGCGCCAAAGGAGACAATCATGCTTGAGCGGCTGAAGAATGGGCTGGTTCAGCTGGGCAACAACGTGACCCGCCGCATCTGGCGCCTGGGTTTTGCCAGTCGCTTTTTCCTGGCGATCCTGCTGCATTCGGGGACGGCGCTGCGTCGTTTTCATCTGACCATCCGTGAAATCTATTTCACTGGTGTGCTCAGCCTGATCATCATCCTGGTTTCCGGCCTGTTCGTTGGCATGGTGCTCGGTCTGCAGGGTTATGACACTCTGCAACGCTATGGTTCGAGCGAAGCGCTGGGCGTGCTGGTGGCCTTGTCGCTGGTGCGCGAGCTGGGTCCGGTGGTGGCCGCCCTGTTGTTTGCCAGTCGTGCCGGATCGGCCATTACCGCTGAAATTGGTTTGATGAAAGCCACCGAGCAGATTTCCGCCATGGAAATGATGGCCGTCAATCCTATTGCCCGCGTCGTCGCGCCGCGCTACTGGGCTGGTGTGATTTCCATGCCGCTGCTGGCCGCGCTATTTTCCGCCATGGGTGTGTTTGGTGGCTATCTGGTTGGCGTGCAGCTGATTGGTGTTGATGAAGGCTCGTTCTGGTCGCAGATGCAGGCCTCCGTCGATTTTCGTGAGGACATCCTCAACGGTTTCATCAAGAGCTGCGTGTTCGGTACCATCATCAGCTGGATCGCTGTCTTCGAAGGCTATGACGCCGAGCCGACCGCCGAGGGCGTTTCGGGGGCGACCACGCGCACAGTTGTCACTTCCTCATTGGCGGTACTGGCCGCCGATTTCATCCTGACTGCACTCATGTTCCGGGGGGCTTGAATGAACCGTGCAACCATCGACCTGTGGGTTGGCATTTTTGTCGCAATTGGCTTGACGTCGCTGCTTTTTCTGGCGCTGAAAGTGGGTAATCTGGCTTCATCCAGTATGGGTGAGACATATCGTCTGGAAGCCAAATTTGATAATATTGGCGGTCTGAAAGTGCGTGGTGCGGTCAAGATGGCCGGTGTGGTGATCGGTCGGGTGGCGGATATCCGGCTTGATGGTGAGGACTACGAAGCGGTGGTCGGTCTGCAGATCGATCATCGCTATCGGTTCGACAAGGAAACTGTTGCTACCATCAACACTTCAGGCTTGCTTGGCGAACAGTATGTCGGTCTGGAAGTGGGCGGATCCGCAGACATGATGAGCGCCGGCGATACGATCAGGAAAACACAGTCAGCCGTGGTTCTGGAGAAGTTGATCAGTCAGTTCATGTTCAACAAGGCCGCCGAGGATGACAGCGGACAGTAACGGCAAGTGCAGGACAAGTGCAGGACAAGTGAAGCCAGGCGGGTGTTGCGCGTGATCCAGTGCGGCAACGCCACAATGCGTCGGAACGACAACATGGATGAACATTTCGTGAATAAATGGCAGGTTGGGCATCGATATCGCAAGGCTATGCTGGCGCTGTTTCTGGCGGCTGGTGTCCTCAGTGGTTGTGCCACATCGGGTAATCCACGCGATCCGATTGAAGGATTCAACCGGGCGATGTTTGACATCAATGAAGGCCTCGACAAGACCATCGTCAGGCCGATCGCTCAGGGCTATGAAACGGTATTGCCTTCGCCGGTGCGCAAAGGCGTGACCAACTTTTTTGCCAACATCGGTGATCTGTTCATTGCCATCAACAACCTGCTGCAAGGCAAGGTGCCCGAAGCCTTGAGTGATGTCAGCAGACTGGCCGTCAATACGACCTTCGGTCTGCTGGGGGTGATCGACGTGGCCAGTGATCTGGGGCTGGAAAAGCACGAAGAGGATTTTGGACAGACATTCGGACGCTGGGGCGTCGAATCGGGCCCTTATCTGGTTCTGCCGCTGCTTGGCCCCAGCACGTTGCGCGATTCATTTGGTCTGGCAGCGGATACTTCTGCGGACCCGGTCGTCTGGCTGGATCATGTGCCGACACGCAACAGCCTGCTGGCGACCCGCGCCATAAACAACCGCGCTGGTTTGCTGGCAGCCGACAAGATCATCGAAGAAGCTGCGCTGGATCGTTATTCCTATATGCGTGATGCCTATCTGCAGCGGCGACGCAGCCTGATTTACGATGGCAATCCGCCACGGGAAACCGAAGACTCGGCAGATTACCTGTCCTTTGCTCCTGCTCCGGGCAATGGGGTGACCACGATACGCCTGGAGCCGGTGATCGGTGCATCCAACCTGGTTGTCGAGCGTGAATCGGTGGATATCAGCACGCCTTCTGTCATCGCGCCCACATCCTGGATTACCGAACCGCTGCGGCCGACGCTGGTCAATATGGCCTGGGCACCAGAGGGCAGCCGCTTGTTGTTGCTGGCTGACCGATCCGCTCACTGATCCGCTTGATGCGCATCTGTTACCTGACCATTATCTGTTTTGGATGTCTGGAATGTTCATGAAATTCGTTAATCTGTTGTTTGCCGGTCTGATGTTGCTGGCCGCCGGTTTTGTCGGTGCCCAGGAAACCGCACCGGATGTGCTGGTCAAGAGCGTGACCAATGAAGTGCTGGAAGTCGTGCGCAACGACAAGGATATCCAGTCCGGCAACACCCAGAAAACCATCGCCCTGGTGGAAAGCAAGGTCTTGCCGCACTTCAATTTTTCGCACATGGCGCGGCTGGCCATGGCGCGCAACTGGAACAAGGCCGATGCCGCCCAGCAAAAGATGCTGACGGATGAGTTCCGTACCTTGCTGGTGCGCACTTACTCAAAGGCGCTCAACGAATACAAATCGCAAACCATGGAGTTCAAGCCGCTCAACGCCAAGCCGGAGGCCACCGATGTCAAGGTGCTGACCCGGATCAGCCAGGCGGGCAGCGCCAAACCGATCACCTTGGACTACTACCTGGAAAAGCAGGGCAGCGAATGGAAGGTCTATGACATCGAGGTCGGTGGCATCAGTCTGGTGATCAACTACCGTGATTTCTTTACCAGTGAAATCCGCAAGGCCGGTGTCGATGGTCTGATCCGTGCGCTGCAGGAGAAAAACGCCAGCAGCGAAAAGGCCGCCGGCCAGGCTGCCAGCCGGAAGTGATACGCGCATGATGCAAAGGCTGGGTGAGGGTGAGGAGGCTCGTGTCGCAGTCAAGGGCGCAATGACACTGGCCGAAGCCAGCGCTCTGCTTGCTACCGGCGCGAGTATGCTGGCAGAGGCCGAAACGGTCTTCGATCTGTCCGCTGTCGAATCCGTCGATTCTTCCTCGCTGGCGGTGATTTTTGGCTGGTTGCGCCAGGCACAAGCGCAAGAAAAAACCCTATGTATCGCCCATCCGCCGCGTGATCTGCTCAGTCTTGCCGCGCTTTACGGTGTGACCGAATTGCTTCCGCTTTGCAGTACGGCGTGAACGTCGCTCGGCAGTTTCCGCCGCCAGTCGTGCGGGCCTTGCGTTTTTCGGCCACTGCCGGCCTTGTCTGATGACTGCCCTATCCCATGTCTTGTGCAATTGAAATCCATCAGGTCGTCAAACGCTATGGCCGTCTGACGGCACTGGATGGTGTCGACCTGACGGTGCAGCCCGGTGAGTTCTTTGGTCTGCTCGGCCCCAATGGTGCCGGCAAGACCACACTGATTTCCGCCCTGGCCGGGTTGGTGCGCATGGACAGCGGCAAGATCAAGGTGATGGGCTGTGATGTGGTCAGCGATTACCGCAGCGCGCGTCGTCAGCTGGGCGTGGTGCCGCAGGAGTTGGTGTTCGATCCTTTCTTCAGTGTGCGCGAAACGCTCAACATCCAGTGCGGATATTTCGGCATCGGCGCGAGCCGCCAGCGCGATGACTGGATCGACGAGATACTCGACAACCTGGATCTGACCAGCAAGGCCAATGCCAATATGCGCATGCTGTCCGGCGGCATGAAGCGTCGCGTTCTGGTGGCCCAGGCGCTGGTGCATCGGCCACCGGTGATTGTGCTCGATGAGCCGACGGCGGGCGTGGATGTGGAATTGCGACAGACGCTCTGGCAGTTCGTGCGACGGCTGAATCGCGATGGTCACACCATCGTTCTGACCACGCATTATCTGGAAGAGGCCGAATCCCTGTGCCAGCGCATTGCCATGCTGAAAAGCGGGCGTATCGTGGCGCTGGACAGCACAAGCAATCTGCTGCAGCGTTTTTCGGCGCATACCCTGCGTTTCCGGCTGGCGGGCGGTGCCGCGCTGCCGGCGGCGCTGGCCGCGCGCGCCGAGCACTGCGATGGCACCTGGTGCATGGCGCTCACTGATTTTCAGGAAATCGAAGCCTTGCTGGCCGAGTTGCGCGTTCAGGGTTGTGTGCTGGAAGAAATGGAAATCGGCAAGCCCGATCTGGAAGACGTTTTCGTGCGCCTGATGCAGGGTGGAGGAACATGCGCATGAAGCGGCAGAACAACCAGGACCAGACCGGCGTGATCGGTTTTGCCACCCTGTTCTACAAGGAAGTGCTGCGTTTCTGGAAAGTCGGTTTTCAGACGGTGGTTGCGCCGGTGGTGACGGCGCTGCTCTATCTGCTGATCTTCTCGCATGTTCTGGAAGGCAAGACACAGGTGCATGGCAGCATTCCCTATACGGCCTTTTTGATTCCGGGCCTGGTGATGATGTCGATGTTGCAGAACACTTTCGCCAACAGCTCTTCCTCGCTGATTCAATCCAAGGTCACCGGCAGCATCGTCTTTGTGCTGCTGCCGCCGATTTCCTACCCGGCGTTCTTTCTGGCCTATGTACTGGCTTCGCTGTTGCGCGGGCTGGCCGTGGCGGCGGGTGTGCTGCTGGCAACCTGGTGGTTTGCGCCGATGCAAATGATCGCGCCAGGCTGGGTGCTGCTGTTTACCCTGCTCAGTGGCGCGGTGTTCGCCAATCTGGGCATCATTGCCGGTATCTGGGCAGATAAATTCGATCAACTCGCCGCCTTCCAGAACTTCCTCATCATGCCGCTGACTTTTCTGTCCGGCGTGTTCTATTCGATACACAGCCTGCCGCCATTCTGGCAAACGGTTTCCCGCTGGAACCCGGTGTTCTATATGATTGACGGCTTTCGCTACGGATTTTTCGGCGCCTCCGATGTATCGCCCTGGCAAAGCCTGAGCATCGTCGCCAGTTGCACGCTGGTGCTGGCCGTCTTTACCTTGCGGCTGCTCAAGCACGGCTACAAGCTGCGCGCCTGAACATCGGCATACCTGAACGCATCAATCAAGGAGCTTCTCATGCTGGACCCCAAACTGATACAAACCTGGATCGCCGCCGCCTTGCCCTGCACCTATCTCACAGTGGATGGCGATGGCCACCATTTCGGCGCGATCATCGTCAGTGCCGAATTTGCCGGCCTCAATCGCGTCAAGCGCCAGCAGCGCGTCTATCAAACCATCCGCGACAAACTGGATTCCGGGGAGCTGCATGCGCTGTCGATGCAGACTTACACACCCGAGGAATGGCAGGCCACGCAAAACAATGGATAAGCTGCTGATTGAAGGTGGTGTGCGTCTGGTCGGCGAAACCACCATTTCCGGTGCCAAGAATGCGGCGCTGCCGCTGCTGTGCGCCGCACTGCTGACGCGCGAGCCGCTGACGCTGACCAATGTGCCCAGCCTCAATGATGTAGACACCATGCTGAAGCTGCTTGAGCAGATGGGAGTCAGGGTCAGTCGCCAGCAGGACGTGATGGCGGATGGTCTGCCAAGTCTGACGCTCACGCTGGATGCCAGCGGCTTGAATAATCCAGTGGCGCCCTACGAGCTGGTCAAGACCATGCGTGCGTCCATTCTGGTGCTCGGGCCGCTGCTGGCGCGCTGCGCCGAGGCCAAGGTTTCGCTGCCCGGTGGCTGTGCGATTGGCGCGCGACCGGTGGATCAGCACATCAAGGGCCTGACCGCCATGGGGGCGGAAATCACGGTCGAGCATGGCTATGTGCAGGCGCATTCGGTGCAGCAGCGTTTGCAAGGCGCCCGGCTATTTACCGACATGGTGACAGTCACCGGCACCGAAAACCTGATGATGGCCGCTTGCCTGGCTGAAGGCGAAACCGTGATTGAAAACGCTGCCCGTGAGCCGGAAATCGTTGATCTGGCCAATTGCCTGGTGGCCATGGGCGCGCAGATTTCCGGTGCCGGCACCGATGTCATACGCATTCGTGGTGTGGCTGCACTGCATGGAGCCACCCACCGCATCATGCCCGATCGCATCGAGACGGGAACCTATCTGTGCGCGGCAGCAGTCACGGGTGGTCAGATTCGACTGAATGACACTTCTTCGGCCTATCTGGATGCTGTCATTGACAAGCTGATGGATGCCGGCTGCGAGATTCAGTGTGAGCGTAATGCCATCACCCTCAAGGCGCCCCCACGACTGACTGCGGTCAGCCTGCGCACGGCGCCCTACCCGGCGTTTCCTACCGACATGCAGGCCCAGTTCATGGCCATCAACTGCGTGGCCGAAGGCACGGCCATCATCCGCGAAACGATTTTCGAGAATCGTTTCATGCACGCGGTGGAGCTGATTCGTCTGGGGGCGGATATCCAGATCGACGGCAACACGGCAGTGGTCAAGGGGGTCGATCAGTTGCAGGGGGCGACCGTGATGGCCACCGATCTGCGTGCTTCGGCCAGTTTGGTCATCGCCGGTCTGGTAGCGCAAGGCGAGACCTTGATCGAGCGTATCTATCATCTTGATCGCGGTTACGAACATTTGGATCGCAAGCTCGGTGCGCTGGGTGCGCGGGTGCGGCGGCTCAGATAGATCAGGCCAATCAAGTAAAATCGGCGTTTCTCCCCGATCAGATTGCGGAAACTTCCAGTGAACGAAGGCATTACCATTGCTCTTTCCAAAGGGCGCATCTTTGAAGAAACCCTGCCCTTGCTGGCAGCGGCCGGCATCGTGCCGGACGAGAATCCCGAGCAGTCGCGCAAGCTGATCATCGGCACCAACCGGCCCGATGTGCGCGTGGTCATCGTGCGCGCTTCCGATACGCCGACCTATGTGCAATACGGCGCAGCCGATCTGGGCATCGCCGGCAAGGATGTGCTGATCGAGCACAGCGGTACGGGTCTGTATCAGCCGCTGGATCTGAACATCGCCAAGTGCCGCATGAGTGTGGCCGCGCCGGTGGATTTTGATTACAGCCAGGCCGTGAAAAGCGGTGCCCGCCTGCGCATCGCCACCAAATATCTGAAGACCGCCCGCGAGCATTTCGCCGCCAAGGGCGTGCATGTGGATCTGATCAAACTGTATGGTTCGATGGAACTGGCGCCACTGGTCGGCCTGGCGGATGCCATCGTCGATCTGGTCTCCACCGGCGGCACCCTGCGCGCCAATGATCTGGTGGAAGTGGAGGAAATCATGCCGATTTCTTCGCGTCTGGTGGTCAATCAGGCCGCACTGAAAATGAAGCGGGAAATCCTGCAGCCGGTCATCGACGCTTTCGCGGGAGCCATTGCATGAGCGGCATGAGCGGCATGAACACGATGGATACCGATGATTTGAGCAGCGTGCAGGTTCGCCGCCTGGACAGCCGCGCCGATGATTTCGCCCGGCAATTGGATCAACTGCTGGCTTTTGAAACTGCGACCGATGACAACATCGAACGCAGTGTGGCTGAAATTCTCAAGCAGGTACGCAGCCAGGGCGATGCGGCGGTGCTCGATTACACCCGGCGTTTCGATCAATTGGAGGCCGCCCATCTGAGCGCCCTGGAGCTGCCCGCCGCCGAATGCGCTGCTGCCTGGCAGAGTCTGCCGGATGCCCAGCGCGAGGCGCTGGCAATCGCCGCCGGGCGCATCCGCAGTTTTCACGAAAAACAGAAAGCCGATTCCTGGGAATACGAGGACACGGCGCCGCCGTTTACCGGTACCCGCCTGGGGCAGAAAGTCACCGCGCTGGATCGCGTCGGCCTGTACGTGCCCGGCGGCAAGGCCAGTTATCCCTCCTCGGTGTTGATGAACGCCTTGCCGGCCAAGGTGGCGGGAGTGGGCGAATTGATCATGGTCACCCCGACGCCGGGCGGACAGAAGAATCCACTGGTGCTGGCCGCTGCTCACCTGGCAGGGGTCGATCGCGTGTTTACCATCGGCGGCGCCCAAGCGGTGGCAGCGCTGGCTTATGGCACGCAAACCATCCCCCAGGTCGACAAGATCGTCGGTCCGGGCAATGCCTATGTTGCCGCCGCCAAGCGCCGTGTTTTTGGGGTGGTCGGTATCGACATGGTGGCCGGGCCGTCAGAAGTGCTGATCATCGCGGATACCAGCGCCAACCCCGATTGGGTGGCGATGGATCTGTTTGCCCAGGCCGAGCACGACGAACTGGCGCAATCCATTCTGCTGTGCCCGGATGCAGCCTTCATCGAGCAAGTCGCCGCCAGCATGGCCAAACTGCTGCCGCAGATGCCGCGCCGCGCCGTGATTGCGGCCTCATTGGCTGGCCGTGGTGCCTTGATCCAGACACGCAGCCTGGACGAAGCCTGCCAGATTGCCAACCACATCGCGCCGGAACACCTGGAACTGGCCGTAGCCGACCCACGCGCCCTGGTCGACCACATCCGCCATGCCGGCGCTATTTTTCTCGGCCACTACAGCAGCGAATCCATTGGTGACTACTGCGCCGGGCCCAATCACGTCCTGCCCACCTCACGCAGTGCCCGTTTCTCCAGCCCGCTGGGGGTCTATGATTTCCAGAAACGCAGCAGCCTGATCGAAGTCTCCGCCAGCGCCGCCCAGCAACTTGGCTCGGTCGCCTCCCGCCTGGCCCACGGCGAAGCCCTGACGGCTCATGCTCGTTCGGCAGAACTGCGCATGGCGAAGACCTGAAGTCCTCATCGTCAGCCTGATGCGCTGCTGACTCAGGCTAGAGAAGGCGAAGGCGCCGTTGGTGTCAATATCTTGCGCAGGGCGTCGAGCAACAGGGCGCACTGCTGATCGGTGCCAATGGTGATGCGCAGAAATTGCTCGATGCGTGGCTGCTTGAAGTGCCGCACGATAATGCCCTGCGCCCGCAATGCCGCAGCCAACTGAGCTGCCTCATGGGCCGGATGGCGGACAAAAATGAAGTTCGCCGCCGAGGGCAGAACCTCAAAGCCCAGTGCCTGCAAGCCTTGATCAAGCTGCTCACGGCTGCGCATCACGGCCTGGCAGTTTTGTTCAAACCAGGCCTGATCCTGATAGGCCGCCACCGCCCCGGCCAGGGCCAGACGATCCAGTGGATAGGAATTGAAACTGTCCTTGACGCGGTGCAAGGCTTCGATCAGATCGACATGACCGGCAGCAAAGCCAACGCGCAGACCGGCCAGTGAGCGCGATTTCGACAGGGTGTGCACCACCAGCAAATTGGGATATTGGTCGATCAGTGGCAGCATCGAGGCATCCGGCCCGGCGAAGTCGATATAGGCTTCATCGACGACGACCACGGATTCGCGATTGCGCTGCAGCAGCTGCTCGATGTCGCTGCGCGCCAGCAGGCGGCCGGTGGGGGCGTTGGGATTGGGCAGGATGATGCCGCCGTTGTCGCTCGGGTAGGCCGCCACCTCGATGGCGTAATCGGCAGCCAGTGCGATCGGCGTGTACTCAATGCCGTACAGCCCGCAATAGACCGGGTAGAAGCTGTAAGTGATGTCGGGAAACAGCAGCGGACGATCCTGCTTGAGCAGAGCCAGAAAAGCATGGGCCAGCACTTCATCCGAACCATTGCCAACGAAGATCTGCTCGGCTTGCAGTTGGTGATATTGAGCAATCACCTGCCTGAGCTGAGTCGCACTCGGGTCAGGATAAAGCCGCAACGTTGCGCCGTCTGTGCCCATTTCCGCCTGCATGGCCGCCAACACGCGTGGCGAAGGCGGATAGGGGTTCTCGTTGGTATTGAGTTTGACCAGATTGGCGAGTTTGGGCTGTTCGCCGGGAACATAGGGTGTCAGGCGGCGAGCGGTGGCACTCCAGTATTTGCTGTTCATGAGATGGCTGGGGAGAGCAGGACAGAATGGGACACAAGAAAGGACGAATTGGCAGGGTGAATTATCGCCTACCCATTGTTTTTTCGCCCGCCTTTGCGTAAGGTTCGACTTTTACAACTTTGCAGCGACTCTCATCATGCGGCAGGGCAGCGTTACTCGCGACACTCTGGAAACCCAGGTCAGCGTCAAACTTGATCTTGATGGCACAGGCAGCAACCAACTGGCCACGAAGGTGGGTTTTCTCGATCACATGCTGGAACAGATTGCCCGTCACGGCATGGTCGATCTGGAAATCGACGCCCGGGGCGATCTGCATATCGACGCCCATCACACCGTCGAGGACGTCGGCATCACGCTGGGACAGGCGCTGGCCCAGGCGATTGGCGATAAAAAAGGGCTGCGCCGCTATGGCCATGCCTATGTGCCACTCGATGAATCCTTGACGCGCGTGGTGGTCGATCTGTCCGGGCGGCCGGGCCTGGTCTTCAACGTGGATTTTGCGCGGGCAAGCATTGGCGGATTCGATGTCGACCTGGTGCGCGAGTTCTTTCAGGGGCTGGTCAATCATGCCGGCATCACGCTGCACATCGACAATCTGCGTGGCGAGAATGCCCACCATCAGGCGGAAACGATATTCAAGGCGTTTGGCCGGGCCTTGCGCATGGCGGTCGAAGCCGATGATCGGGCAGCGGGCAGCATTCCTTCCACCAAAGGTCGTCTGTAATCGCCATCATGGCAGGAACCGTCGCCGTCGTTGATTACGGCATGGGCAATCTGCGCTCGGTCGTCAAGGCGCTCGAACATGTGGCCAATGGCGAACGCATCGTGCTGGCGGCAACTGCCGCCGAAGTGGCAGCGGCCGATCGCATCGTCGTTCCCGGTCAGGGGGCGATGCCTGACTGCATGCATCAATTGGCGCAACGAGGATTGCGTGCAGCGGTCGTCAAGGCAGCGGCAGAAAAACCTTTTCTCGGTATCTGTGTCGGCCTGCAACTGCTGTTTGGCGCTGCCGAAGAAGGCCAGGTAGAGGGGCTGGGCATCTTGCCGGGGCGGGTGCCGCGCTTTCCCGGGAATCAGATGTTTGCCGCTGACGGCAGCCGGCTGAAAGTGCCGCACATGGGCTGGAACGACGTGCAGCAGCAGTGCCCAGGCCAGTCGCATCCGCCGCATCCCTTGTGGCATGGCATTGCCGAAGGGGCGCGCTTCTACTTTGTACACAGCTATTATGTCGCGCCAGCAGACATGACGATGTGCGCCGGCATGACATGTTATGGCATCCCCTTTACCAGTGCGGTGGCGCGCGATAATATCTTTGCCGTGCAATTTCACCCGGAAAAAAGTGCTCGTGATGGTCTGCAGTTGCTGGCCAACTTCATGCGCTGGAAGCCCTGAGACTGGCTTCTGAGCGACGCATGTTCATGTGTTGCGCGCGCCAGTGTTGCGGTTTGCGCCTGATTTTTCGGACATTCCTCTAAATTTCATTTTTCGTCACGTTTGACAACTATGTTGCTGATACCTGCGATTGACCTCAAGGATGGTCATTGTGTGCGCCTGAAACAAGGCGATATGGACGATGCCACGATTTTTTCAGAAGACCCGGCCGCCATGGCGCGCCACTGGATCGAGCAGGGCGCCCGCCGACTGCATCTGGTCGATCTGAACGGGGCGTTTGCCGGCAAGCCGAAGAACGCGGCAGCCATCAAATCCATACTGCGTGAAGTAGGAGATGAAATTCCGGTTCAACTGGGGGGGGGGCTGCGCGATCTGGATACCATCGAGCGTTGTCTCGATGACGGGATTTCCTATGTCATCATCGGTACCGCAGCGGTGAAGAATCCCGGTTTTCTGCATGATGCCTGCGGCGCTTTTCCCGGTCACGTCATAGTCGGTCTTGATGCGCGCGATGGCAAGGTAGCCGTCGACGGCTGGTCCAAGCTGACCGGACATGATGTCATCGATCTGGCAAGGAAATTCGAAGACTATGGCGTGGAAGCCATCATTTATACCGACATTGGCCGTGACGGAATGCTGTCGGGAGTGAATGTCGAAGCGACCGTCAAGCTGGCCCAGGCATTGACGATTCCGGTGATCGCCAGCGGTGGCATCGGCTGTCTTGAAGATATCCGGGCGCTGTGTGCAGTGCAGGATGAGGGCATCACGGGAGCGATTACCGGTCGCGCCATTTACGAAGGCAAGCTGGATTTCCTGCAGGCTCAGGCGGAAGCCGATCGCCTGACACAAGGCTGAATCTTGCTTGCTGTTTCTGTTTCCTTTCTTCTTTCTGTCATCCGTTCGCAGCCACTTCATTCATCATGCTAGCCAAACGCATCATTCCCTGTCTCGACGTCAATGCCGGCCGCGTGGTCAAGGGCGTCAATTTCGTTGAACTGCGCGATGCCGGCGATCCGGTGGAAATTGCCCGTCGCTATGACGAGCAGGGGGCGGACGAGCTGACTTTTCTCGACATCACCGCCAGCAATGAGCAGCGCGACACCATCTTGTCCGTGGTCGAGCAAGTTGCCGAGCAAGTGTTCATTCCGCTGACGGTCGGTGGCGGCGTGCGCAGTGTGGCCGACGTGCGCCGCCTGCTCAATGCCGGCGCTGACAAGGTCGGCATGAACACGGCAGCGGTGGATAACCCTCGCCTGGTTGCCGATGCCGCCGACAAGGTGGGCAACCAGTGCATCGTCGTCGCCATCGATGCCAAGCAGGTGGCGGATGGCCGCTGGGAAGTCTTCACTCACGGTGGCCGGCGCAATACCGGGCGGGATGCGATCGAGTGGGCGCGCGAGGCGCAGGCCCTGGGTGCGGGTGAAATCCTCCTCACCAGCATGGACCGGGATGGCACCAAGAACGGCTTTGATCTGGCGCTGACGCGGGCCGTGGCCGAAGCCGTCGATGTGCCGGTGATCGCCAGCGGCGGCGTTGGCAATCTGCAGCATTTGGCCGATGGCATCCTGCAGGGCAAGGCTGATGCGGTACTCGCCGCCAGTATCTTTCACTATGGCGAATACACCGTGCGTCAAGCCAAGGAGTTCCTGCGCGCGCAAGGTATCGAGGTGCGTCTGTGAGCAACTCGGCCCGGCCAGCCTGGCTGGACGACGTCGCCTGGAATGAGCAGGGCCTGATTCCGGCCATCGCCCAGGACGCGGCCACAGGTGAAGTGCTGATGTTCGCCTGGATGAATCGCGATGCGCTGCAACTGACGGTAGCGCGCGGTGAGGCCGTGTATTGGTCACGCTCGCGCGGCAAGCTGTGGCACAAGGGCGAAGAATCCGGCCATACACAAAAAGTGATTGATCTGCGCCTGGACTGCGACCGCGATACGCTGCTGATCAAGATCGAACAGACCGGTGGCATCGCCTGCCATACCGGGCGGCGCAGTTGCTTCTATCGTCAGCTGAATGGCGGCCAGTGGCGGGAGGTCGATGCCGTGTTGAAAGATCCGCAGACGATTTATCGGGGATAAGCGCCATAAATTAAACGGCAAGTTGCCGCCAGGCTTGCCGCGTCGTGATGGGCGGATATCAGGTATCCGGCATCAGGCATCAGATCCCGCGCAGCAGCCTTTCTTCCGCAGCCGCCAGTGCGCTGCTGGTGCCCTGCAGTACCAGGGTGTCGCTGTCATCAAGCAGGGTGTCCGCGCCGGGTGCGATGCTGCGCGCGCCTCGACGGCGCAGGGAAAGAACGCTGACATCGAGTTTTTCCAGTTCCAGTTCGATCAGTGTGTGGCCAATGGCGTGGCTGCCAGCCAGCAGGGCGACGCTGCGCAAACGGATTTGTTCCTCGTCGGAGAGCTGTTCGCCGCTGTCGCTCAAGCCATGAAAAAAGCCGCGCAGCAATGTGTAGCGCTGCTGTCGTGCTTCACGCAGCAGATGGATGACGCGCTGCATCGGAATACCAAGCAGGGCCAGGGCATGGGTGGCCAGCATGACGCTGGACTCTATGGTTTCGGGGACGACTTCGGCTGCGCCCGCGGCTTCGAAACGGGCAATGTCGCGCTCTTCCATGGCGCGCACCACGACCGGTAGATCCGGGCGCAATTCGTGCGCATGATGTAACACGCGCAAGGCCAGCTGGGCATCATTGGTGGTGACGACGATGACATTGGCGCGATGAATGCCGGCGGCAACCAGGGTTTCACGCTGTGAAGCATCACCAAAGACCACCGGATCACCGGCAGCGGCGGCTTCGCGCACCCGTTCGGGGTCGAGATCGAGTGCGACCAGCGGAATGTTTTCTTTTTCCAGAAAACGGGCCAGATGTTGCCCGGTACGTCCATAACCGCAGAGGATGGCATGTTTGTCGCTGGTGATGCTGCGTGCGGCGATCTGCGTCAGTGCCATCGAGCGCAGCATCCATTCCGAAGCCACGAGGCGCAGCACGATGCGGTCACTGAAGTGAATCAGCAGGGGTGCGGTGAGCAGGGACATGACCATGGCGGCCAGTACGGTCTGGGTAACCGAAGGTTCAAGCAGGTGTTGTTCCAGTCCCAGCGTGAGCAGAACGAAGCCAAATTCGCCGCCGGCACACAGCCACAGGCCGGAGCGCAGGGCTGTGCCTGGCGAGGCACCAAACGCGCGGGCCAGGCCCAGGACGATCAGTAGCTTGAGCAACAGCAGGGCGGCCAGCAAGGCAATCACAAACAGGAAATGCTGGGCGATCAGGAGCGGATCGAGGTACATGCCGACAGTGATGAAAAACAGACCCAGCAGCACATCACGAAAAGGCTTGATGTCTTCTTCCACCTTGAAACGGTATTCCGTTTCCGAAATCAGCATACCAGCGAGGAATGCGCCAAGTGCCAGTGAGAGGCCGGTTTTTTCAGTCAGCCAGGACAGTCCCAGGGTAATGAACAGGACATTCAGCATGAACAGTTCGGTCGATTTGCGGCGGGCGACCATGGTGAACCAGGCCCGCATCAGGCGCTGACCAAGAAACAGTACGATGGTCAGCACGACGGCAGCCTTGATCAGGGCGATCAGCAGGGTGGTGAACAGGGCATCATCATCGCCGGCCAGTGCAGGCAGCAGGATCAGCATGGGCACAACCGCCAGATCCTGAAAGAGCAGAACCCCCATGATCTGGCGGCCATGCGGCGAATCCAGTTCGCCGCGTTCGACCAGCAGCTTGCTGGCAACTGCGGTTGATGACATTGCCAGTGTGCCACCAAGCGCAAGTGCGCCTTGCCAGGGCAACCCGAACAGGATGGACAGCAACAGGATGACGAGCATGGTCAGAATGACCTGCGCCAGGCCCAGACCGAAGACCACGCGCTTCATGCTGAACAGACGTGGCAGCGAGAATTCCAGGCCGATGGTGAACATCAGGAATACCACACCAAATTCTGCCAGGTGACGCGCATTTTCGGCGTCCGGCATCAGCCTCAGGGCATTCGGGCCGATCAGTGCGCCGACCAGCAGGTAGCCAATGATCGGCGGCAGATGCAGGGAACGGAACAGCGCCACGATCACCACGGAGGAAGCCAGCAGCAGGATGACAAGTTCCAGTGTGGTGCTCATGATTGGTGCTGAATCTGTTTGGCGTATGAGATCAAGAGAGTGCCATTTCGCCCGAATGCCAGGAGGAATAGTGTGGTTTGTTATAATTCGCAATCCCGTAAATGTAACATTCCCATGAGCCTGTCAGGCGTTTCCGCAACAAATTCCGTTGCTCCGGTTGCCCGTTCGATCGTCATGGCACGACGTGTGCTGCAGATCGAGGCGGCCGCGATTGTCGATCTGCAACAGCGGCTGGGAGAGGATTTCCAGCGTGCGGTCGAGGCAATCCTGACCTGTAGCGGCCGGGTGATCGTCTGTGGCCTGGGCAAGACCGGCCATATCGGTCGCAAGGTTGCCGCGACGCTGGCCAGTACCGGCACGCCAGCCTATTTCGTACATGCCGCCGAAGCCGTGCATGGCGATCTGGGCATGATTACTCGCCACGACATTCTGGTGGCGATTTCCAATTCCGGCGAAACGGATGAGCTGCTGACCATCGTGCCCTTGTTCAAGCGTGAAGGTGGCCTGCTGATCGCCCTCTGTGGCAATCAGCAGTCATCATTGGCGCGTCAGGCCGATATTTATCTTGATGCCAGCGTCAAGGAGGAAGCCTGCTCGCTCAATCTGGCGCCGACGGCCAGTACGACAGCCGCCCTGGCGCTGGGTGATGCGCTGGCGGTGTCCTTGCTGGATGCCCGTGGTTTTGGCGCGGCGGATTTTGCCCGTTCGCATCCCGGTGGCGCGCTGGGACGGCGGCTGCTGACCCATGTGCGTGATGTCATGCGTCCGCTGGCGCAGGTGCCACTGATCACCGAAGAAGCCACGATCGTCGACGTGCTGGCGGCCAGTTCGCGTGGTGGCATGGGCATGGTGCTGGTGCAGGATGCCCGTGGCAGATTGGGCGGTATTTTCACCGATGGCGATTTGCGCCGGTCGCTGCAGCAACTGGGTGACTTGCGCAACATCACGGTGGCGACCGTGATGACCCGCACGCCGTGCAGTATCGAACCGGAAAAACTGGCGGTAGAGGCCGTGCAGCTGATGGAGGCGCGCAGCATCACCCAGTTGCCGGTGGTTGATGCCGATGGTGTGCTGCATGGTGCATTGACCATGCATGACCTGTTCCGCGCCAAGGTGGTCTGAATGATCTTGCCGGCAATCGCGCCACAGCTTCGCGCCCGGGCCGGCGCGTTGCGGTTGATGGGATTTGACGTCGATGGCGTGATGACCGATGGTACGCTCTGGTTCAGTGCCCAGGGCGATGAAATGAAAGGCTTCAACACACTTGATGGCCATGGGCTGAAGATGCTCGCCGAAAGTGGTGTGACGCTGGCCATCATTACCGGACGGCGTTCGCGCGCCGTCGAACTGCGGGCGGCCAACCTGGGCATCAAGCTGCTGCTGCAGGGTGTCGAGAACAAGCATGAGGCGATGCGTCAGCTGCTGGCCGGGCACGGACTGAGTTTCAGTGAGGCAGGCTATATGGGTGATGATGTGGTGGATCTGCCGCTGCTGCGGGCCTGCGGATTTTCTGCCAGCGTGCCAAATGGTCATGCCCTGGTCCGCCAGCATGTCGATCATGTGACGCTTGCAGCCGCTGGTCATGGCGCCGTACGTGAAGTCTGCGAACTGATCCTGGCCGCCCAGGGCCGGCTCGACGACATGCTGGCCGCCTATCTGGCACCGGCGGGCGGAGTGGCGTCGTGAGGATTTCGCTGGCCCCGCTGTTGCCGCTGGTGCTGCTGGCCTTGCTGGCCGGAGGCACGTTCTGGCTGGAACGTGCCAGTCGGCTGGATGAAGGCACCAACGACGGCAAGTTGCGGCATGATCCGGATTTTGTTGTCGACAATTTCACGACCCGCCGTTTTGACCTTGAAGGCCGCTTGCAGCACACCTTGCGTGCGGCAAGAATGTTGCACTATCCGGATGACGATACCACCGAGGTCACTACGCCACAGGTTGTTTATGCGCTGCGCAATCCGCCGCTCTATCTCAATGCCCGGCAGGCCTGGATCAGTCCGGAAGGCAAGGAAGTGCGCCTGGTTGACGATGTTCGCATGGTGCGCGCCGCCGGCATCAACCAGGCGGAGCTGGTCATGGAAACGGCTGAACTGCATGTTTATCCTGATGAGGAAACGGCCCGCGCAAACACACCGGTCACCCTGTTGCAAGGCGGAAGCCGCTTGCATGGCAGCGGTCTGGAAGCTAATAACCTCACGCAGAAATTCATGCTTCTGGGGCGCGTGCATGGCAGCCTGCAGCCACGTCATTGAGCAAGGTCATCATATGAAACATCTGAATTTTCTGATCCCGCTGGTGCTTGCCGGCTTGCTTCCGGGCCTGGCCTGCGCCGAAAAAGCCGATCGCGACAAACCGATCAATCTGGAAGCAAATCGCATCATCGTTGATGATGCGAAGAAACAGCATATCCTGGAAGGCAAGGTGCAATTGGTTCAGGGAACGCTGGTGATTCGTTGCGAAAAGCTGGTGATTACCCAGGATGCCAACGGTTTTCAGCGTGGTGTGGCCAGTGGTGGTGACCGCGGTCTGGCGCGCTTCCGGCAGAAACGTGAAGGCAAGGATGACTATGTCGATGGCGAAGCGGAGCGCATTGTGTACGATGCCAACAGCGACAAGACCGAGTTTTTCGTGAGGGCTTATCTCAGCAGCGGCAATGATGAAGTGCGCGGCGAATACGTTCTGTATGATGGTCGCACGGAAACCTATGTGGTGAGCAGTGCTGCTACGGCTGCGGGGGGCGAGCAGCGGGTGCGCGCCGTGATCCAACCCAAGTCACGCCACGCTGCCGAAGCGGCCAGCACGGCGGAGACGCCGGCATTCAAGCCGGATAAGCAGATTTCCAATACCCATCAGAACTTTCAGGATGACTGAACATGTCGACTCAATTTGTAAACATCATTGCAGAAAACCATGGCAAGGTCGGGCTGATCACTCTCAATCGGCCCAAGGCGCTGAATGCGCTGAACGATGCCCTGATCAATGAAATCGGACAAGCGCTGGATGCGTTCGAAGCCGATGAGACCATCGGCTGCATCGTCATTACCGGTTCGGAAAAGGCTTTTGCCGCCGGTGCCGACATTGGCGCAATGAAGGATTTCAGCTACATGGATGTCTACAAGGGCAATTACATCAGTGCCAACTGGGATCGCGTCGCTCGCTGCCGCAAGCCGATGATTGCGGCCGTGGCGGGTTATGCGCTGGGGGGCGGCTGCGAACTGGCGATGATGTGCGATTTCATCATGGCGGCGGAAAACGCCCAGTTCGGCCAGCCGGAAGTCAAGCTGGGTGTCCTGCCGGGGGCCGGCGGCACGCAGCGTCTGCCGCGTGCCATCGGCAAGGCCAAGGCGATGGAAATGTGTCTGACCGGCCGCAACATGGACGCCCGGGAAGCCGAGCAGGCCGGACTGGTGGCGCGCATCGTGCCGCTGGATCAACTGCTGCCGGAGGCGCTGGCCACCGCTGCAAAAATTGCGGCCAATTCATTGCCGGTCACGATGATGATCAAGGAAGCCATCAATCGCGCCGCCGAATCATCGCTGCAGGAAGGGCTGCTGTTCGAGCGCCGCAGCTTTCACGCCACTTTCGCCACGCAGGATCAGAAGGAAGGCATGGCCGCATTCATCGAAAAGCGCAAGCCGGAATTCAAGAACCGCTGACTGCCGCCTTGGCCTGTCGCAACAGGCCTGCTGCGCCGCCACATGGAAGCCTTGTGGCAGGCGCTGTTTTTTTTTTTGTGTGATTTTTTTGTGCGTTGCGACACCGAAAGTGTCTGCCTTGATTTGGGTATGAAAAATATCCAATAAAAACAGTCTGTTGGCAAACGCGATTCGATGCGCAAAAATTTTGTGCGGTGCGCAAAAAATACTTGACAGCGGGTCTGGCAGGTCTATAATCCGGATCGTAATGCAGTGCAGCAAAAGTAACCGGCAAGGTATCTGCAAGCTTACTGCGACAGCCAACTGGAAGGCCGCGAGCGTTCAGGTGGCCAGGCAAGAAAAATGCAACATCAACGTTTATTCCACCCGCTATTTTTCACCCGCTATTTGACCACTCTGACTTCACTTTCTTTTGGGAGATACAAATGTTTAACACGACCGAACAATTTACCGCCACCAACAAGGCCAACATCGAAACCCTGCTGAACCTGGCCAACACCGCTTTTGCCAGCGCCGAGCGTTTCGCCGCCCTGAACCTGAACACCGCCCGCAGCCTGCTGGAAGACAGCGTTGCCAACACCAAGGCGCTGCTCGGTGTGAAGGACGTGCAAGAGCTGCTGGCCCTGCAAACCACCCTGGCTCAGCCTTCGGTTGAAAAGGCCGTGGCTTACTCGCGCAGCCTGTACGAAATCGCTGCCCAGACCCAGGAAGAAATTTCCAAGATCGTCGAAGCTCAATTCACCGAAGCCAACAAGACTGTGACCAGCGCTCTGGATCAAGCCAGCAAGAACGCCCCGGCCGGTTCCGACGTGGCTGTGGCTGCTGTCAAGTCCGCCATCGCTGCCGCCAACTCCGCTTACGACAGCATCAGCAAGGCTGCCAAGCAAGTGGCTGAAATCACCGAGGCCAACGTTGCTGCTGCCACCAACGCCACCGTCAAGGCTGTTGGCTCCGCTTCCGCCACTGCTGGCAAGGGCCGCAAGGCTGCCTGATTACTGATGGCAGTCAGACTGTAGCCTGTAAAGTCTCCTCCTCCAGCCGTTTTTGGCTGGTTTCAACCCGGCGCCACTGGATGGCCGCCGGGTTTTTTTTGGGGCATTTTTCAGGAAACTTCATTCGGGAAACTGCAGGGGAAAAGACCCCGCCGGCCAATCCGGTAAGCATCTGTTTCCCGCGCCTGTTTCCCGGTTGTCTCCGGGCGGCGCATGGTGGCATTGTGTTTTATTCCGGCGTTTTTGCCGGGGCTTCCAGCCAGTCAAAACCCAGGCGGGTGACTTCGCTGCGAATTTCCAGCATGGCGGCGACGACTTGGCTGGGTTCACCACGCATACCCAGTTCCAGCACGCGGCCGCAAGTGCTGTCACCCAGTGAAGGCAGGCTGAACAGATGCGCCTGCTGGTATTTGATTTCCATCTGCTGCATCAGGGGCAGCAGTGGGCCTTCCATGCCGTTTGCAATGAAGATGGATTGTTCGCTCTCGGCGACGGCATGAAATTCGCTGCGGTAATAGGTGTCCAGCGTCCACGCCAGCATCGGCCAGGCCATTTGCGCAAAGCCGGGGTAGAAATGATGGTCGCCCAATGAAAAACCCGGCATACGATTGACCGGGTTGGGGACGATGCGGCTGCCGGCGGGCAGCTCGCCCAGCCGCAGGCGCTGCGGCGTGACGGCGGTTTTCTGTTGCGCGCAATAGGCATGGATTTCCGCTGCAGCGTCAGGATGCAGTTGCAGCGCCACGCCCGCCGCAGCGGCGACGGCCTGGCGGGTGTGGTCGTCCGGGGTGGCGCCGATGCCGCCAAAGCTGAACACGATGTCGCTGGATTGCAGCGTGCGCTGCAGGATGTGAATCAGACGCGGGCGGTCGTCGGCCACATAGAGGCTCCAGCTCAGATGCAGGCCGCGCGCTGCCAGCGTCTCGACCAGATGCTGGAAATGACGATCCGGGCGCTTGCCACGGACGATTTCATCGCCAATGATGAGGGCGCCGAAATTGCGCGGCATGCGTGCCTGTCCATCATTCATGATGTTTCAGGGGCCGGGCTTCAGGCGCAGCCGCTGTTGCACTGGTTGCTGTCCTTGGCGCCCAGTTTGCGCAAGGCGGTTTCCAGCGGACAGAATTTGGAGAAGCCGCTTTGAAACAGATTGGCGCCGACGAACAGGGTGAACCACAGCCAGTTGCTGCTGACGAACAATGGGCTGGCTTCCAGGCCAAGGGCCAGTGACAACATAATGAAGCTGCCGGCGATGATGCGGATCAGTTGATTGACGGTCATGAGGTTATCTCCTTTTCGGTCATGAGGGAATTGCGTAATTGCTGGACACGGTTGCGGAAGGCGGCGTAGTACAGTACTGGAATCACCACCAGCGTGAGCAGGGTGGAAATCAGGATGCCGAAGATCAGCGCCAGCGCCAGACCGTTGAAGATCGGGTCATCGAGAATGAACAGGGCGCCCAGCATGGCGGCCAGGGCTGTCAGGGCGATCGGCTTGGCCCGCACGATGGCGGCCTGGATGACGGCTTCGCTGAATTCCAGGCCGGCCATCAACTGATGGTTGATGAAGTCGACCAGCAGAATGGAGTTGCGCACGATGATGCCGGCCAGAGCGATCATGCCGATCATCGAAGTGGCGGTGAATTGACTGCCGGCAATGGCATGGCCGGGCAGCACACCAATGATGGTCAGCGGAATTGGCGCCATGATGATCAGCGGGACCAGATAGCTCTTGAACTGAGCCACCACCAGCAGGTAGATGAGGATCAGGCCGACGGCATAGGCGGCTCCCATGTCGCGGAAAGTTTCATAGGTGATCTGCCACTCGCCGTCCCATTTCAGGCTGTAGCCAGCGTAGGGATCATCCGGCTGATTGATGAAATACTCCGTCAGCTTGCCGCCGCCGGGCAGATCATCCAGCGACATGTCGGCCAGTCGGTCGCGGATGTCGAACATGCCGTACAGCGGTGAATCCAGTCGGCCGCCCATGTCGGCGGTGACATACACCACCGGCAGCAGATTCTTGTGGAAAATGGCCTGCTCGCTGCTTGTCGTGCGCACTTCGACCAGTTCGGTGATCGGCACCAGGCGGCCATCACGGGCGCGCACGCGCAGCCGCAGCAGGTTGTCGAGGCTGTCCTTCTGCGTATCCGGCAGCGTGATGTGCACCGGTATCTCGTACTTGGCATCGCCGCCATGCACCGGTGTGACATCCTCGCCGGCCAGGGCGATACGCATGGTATCGACGATATCGGCCTGGCTGACACCCAGCAGGGCGGCCTTGGCCTGATTCACCCGCAGCAGCTGTTTTTCTGTGGGCGCACTGCTGCTGTCGTCGATGCCGATGATGTCGGCCGTGGCGGCGAATTCAGCCCGGATTTTCTTGGCCAGAGCGATCTGGCCGGCGTAATCCGGGCCATAGACTTCAGCCACGATGGGCGAGAGCACCGGCGGGCCGGGCGGCACTTCCACCACCTTGGCGTTGCCCTGGTAACGGGCGGCAATCGCCATCACCTCGTCGCGCACGGCAATGGCGATCTCATGGCTTTGCCGGCTGCGCTGTTTCTTGTCGACCAGATTGACCTGCAGGTCGCCCATTTCGGCATTGCTGCGCAGATAGTATTGGCGCACCAGCCCATTGAAGTTGATCGGACTGGCCGTGCCGGCGTAAGCCTGCCAGTTGTCGACTTCTTCCACCGAGCCCAGATAACCGCCGATTTCGCGCAGTACGCGGGCGGTTTCTTCCACCGGCGTGCCCACCGGCATGTCGAGCACAACCTGGAATTCACTCTTGTTGTCAAAAGGCAGCATCTTCAACACCACCAGCTTGACCGCGGCCAGCGAGACCGACAGGGCAATCGCCACCAGCACCGCCAGCCAGAGCGTGCTGCGTGCGGTCTTGCCCCGGCGGGGAGGTTGTTCATTGAGAAAAGGCGTGAGCACGCGGCGGAACAGGCGCTCCAGCGTGCCGGCAGGCGGCGGCTCGGCGCTGGCCTGCTCCGGTTGGTGGCTTGGTGCTTGGCTTGCCGGCTGGGTTTTCATCAATTTCAAGGCCAGCCAGGGTGTGATGATGAAGGCGATCAGCAGCGAGAGAAACATGCCCATCGACGCATTGATCGGAATCGGGCTCATGTAGGGCCCCATCAGACCACTGACGAAAGCCATCGGCAGCAGGGCGGCAATCACCGTGAAAGTGGCGAGGATGGTCGGCCCGCCGACTTCATCGACCGCGCCGGGAATGATCTGCCAGAGTGATTGGTCGGGATAGAGGGCGTGATGACGATGGATGTTTTCCACCACCACGATGGCATCATCAACCAGAATGCCGATGGAAAAGATCAGGGCAAACAGCGAGACGCGGTTGAGCGTGAAGCCCCAGGCCCAGGAAGCGAACAGCGTGGCAGCCAGGGTCAGCACCACGGCCAGGCCGACAATCAAGGCTTCGCGCCGGCCCAGCGCAAACAACACCAGCAGCACGACGAAGGCGGTGGCGAAAATCAGCTTGCCGATCAGTTGTTCGGCTTTTTCGGTGGCGGTCGCACCGTAGTTGCGGGTCACGGTGAATTCCACGCCATCAGGAATCACCGTGCCTTTCAGCGCCTCGGCGCGGGCGATCACCGCATCGGCCACGTCGGCGGCATTGACGCCGGGTTTCTTGGAAATCGACAGGGTGACCGCTGGCAGCTCGCCCTGGGTACGATCGGCATGCCAGACATAGCGCGCCGGCTGATCGGGGCCGTCGAGTATGTCGGCCACATCGGCCATGAATACCGGGCGATCATCATGTACGCCCACCACCAGCCGCTTCACATCGGCGGTGGATTCGATGTAAGTGCCGGTTTCCACCAGAATTTCGCGATTGCCGCTGACCAGCGTGCCGGAAGGCTGGGCCGCGTTCGACAGCTGCAAGGCCGCGCGGATATCCTGGGCGGTGATGCCATGCGCGTTCATGCGCTCGACGTCGATCACCACACGAATGACATGACCCGGCCCGCCGATGGTCACCACATCACGCGTACCAGCGATGCGCTTCAGCTCGATTTCCGCCGCACGGGCCACCTGCTGCAGCTCGAAAGCACCGCTGTGCTGATCGTTGCTCCACAGGGTCAGGCTGACGATGGGCACATCGTCGATGCCCTTGGGCTTGACGATCGGCTCCAGCACTCCCAGTTGGGGCGAAAGCCAATCGCGATTCGACATGATGGTGTCGTACAGCCGCACCAGTGCCTGAGTGTGATCTTCACCCACCTGATATTGCACGGTGATCACCGCCATGCCCGGCCGCGAGACGGAATACACATGTTCGATGCCGGACATGCGCGCCAGCACCTGCTCTGCCGGGCGGGCGACCAGTGCTTCGACATCCTTGGCCGATGCGCCAGGGAAGGGAATCAGCACATTGGCCATGGTGACGTTGATCTGCGGCTCTTCCTCGCGTGGCGTGATGAGCACGGCAAAGATGCCGAACAGCAGCGCCACCAGACCGATCAACGGCGTCAGCGAGTGGCGCTGGAAAGTAGCGGCGATGCGACCGGAAATATTCATGCGGGCAAGTCCTGTCTGCGATGCGAACGTGGCGGCTGGATACGTTCAGCGGCTCTGGCTGGCCTGAAAGCTGGCTTTCAATGGATCAAGGGCGACTTTCTCGCCGGCACTCAGCCCGGCCAGCACTTCGATCTGGCCACCGGCCTGCACTTCACCCAGCCGCACTTGACGCAGGCGCGGCTGGCCCTGCACGGTTACCACATAGAGTGCCGTCAGCTCGCCACGGCGCACGATGGTGCTGGCCGGCACCAGCAGTTTGCGCGCCGTGCCGGTAACGAAATGGGCGCGGGCAAACAGACCGGGCACGATGCCGCCTGCTGCTGCGGCATCTACCGGCAGATACAGGCGCACGCGCACGGTATGGCTGCTGGCATCGACGGTCGGCAGTATTTCGATGCGGCGGGCATCCAGCCACTGACCGTTGCCGGGAAATTCGATCTGGCCCTGCTGGGCCTGCCGCACGGCCGCCAGTTGATATTGTGGAATGCTGGCTACCACGCGCATGTCCTTGGGTTCGAACAGGCTGATCAACGGCCGGCCCGGATTGGCCATCTCACCGGCCTCGGCCAGGCGCTGGGCGACCACGCCGGCAAAGGGCGCGACAATCAGCGCATGGCCACTGGTGGCACTGGCCTGGGCAGCATTGGCCGCTGCGGTCTGGTAATCGGCTTCAGCCTTGTCGAGTGCCGCTTGGCTGACGAATTTCTGCGCGACCAGATTCTTCACCCGCTGCAGGTTGGCCTGGGCATTGCCCAACTGAGCGCGTGCCGCCGCCAGCCCTTCAGCCGCTTCACGGGCATCGATGCGCAACAGGACTTGCCCCGCCTTGACCTGATCGCCCGCATCAACGCGCACTTCCAGTATGCGGCCAGTCACTTGCGCTGCCAGCGTGGCCTGCTTGACCGCCTCAACCACGGCTTCGGCAGGGTAGGTCTGCGCCACTTCACGCAGCGCGGCCGTCGTCGTGGCCAGCGCAGTGGCAGAGGTGGCAGGTGCGCCGGTTGGCACCGCCTGCGCCCATACCCAGCCTGTCGAGCTGGCCAGCAGCGTGAAAATGAGGGCAGTCCAAACTGACGACCCTGCCGAACGGGAGTGGTATCGTGTCTTCATGAACATTAGTATATGCTAATGTTTATGGAATTCAAGAGGGGCTGTGCAAAATTCACTGGCCAGAGTGTCCAGCGGTCGAGTCTGCGCTGGCAGGCGTGTTATGGTCAGGGAGACAGGAATAAGTTCGATGCTCAAAACCCAAAATAATGGCGAAAGAGTATACTCCGCCGCTAATTTGTCTTGCATAGTGACGCGGCAATTCGATGCAGCAATCTGTGGGCCGGCTTGTTGATGGACTCAATAGGGAAGGGCACGTGATACAGCAGCAGGAGCCAAGGAGAAGTCTGTTGTCGCGGGTGGTGGATTATTTTGTTCACCCCAGCTACCGCCTCGATTCGGACATTTTTTTCCGCGGCCGCATCCTGATTGCGGCCATGCTGGTGTTCGTCACTGTCACCACCACCTCCTATCTGTCGGTGCTGGCAACTCCTTTCATGAGCACGTCGGTCGTGTGGGCCAGCCTGATCCTGCTGCCGACGACGTTGATCTTTGCTGCCCTGCTGGCACTGGTGCGCCGCAAGGGGCGCTACATGTTCTGCAGCATCGCCAGCGTACTGGTGATTTACATCATCATCGTGGTGGGTATCTGCGTTTCCGGTGGGCCGGCGATTTCTCCTGTGGTGCAGTTGCTGGTCATTCCGCCGCTGGTTGCCTATTTCTTTGGTGGCTTGCGTTGGGGCGGGCGTGCCCTGATGGTTGTTTTCCCAACCCTGTTGCTTCTGATCGCCCTGCATCTGCTGGATGTGCCGTTTCTGCAGACGGTGACAACCGAAGCACAGATGGATCTGGCCCGGGGCATCATCACTTTCCTCAATCTGGCCGTGATTTCCGGCATGGCCTTCATCTATGAGTACACTGCCGCCGCGCTCAAGCGCGAGCGCGATCTCGAACACGAGAAATACATACAGCTGGCCAAGACCGATGCCCTGACCGGGCTGGCCAACCGGCGCGATTTCGACGAGATGCTCAAGGAGCGGATCGAGCTGTATGGCGCACAGCGGCCCCCACGCCGATTTGCCCTGGGCTGTCTTGATCTGGATGGTTTCAAGCCGATCAACGACCAGTATGGTCATGCGATCGGCGATGAAGTCCTGCGGGTGGTTTCAGAACGCCTGCGGGCGGCCTTGCGCGGTTCCGATTTCGTCGCCCGTCATGGTGGAGACGAATTTTTACTGCTGCTGGATTCAGTGGGCAGCCAGGAAGCGCTGGAAGCCATGGCTGACCGTACGCTCTCGTCGATTGCGCAGCCGATCAAGACCAGCATCGGCATCGTCGGTGTCACCGGCAGCCTGGGCTTTGCGATGTTTCCGCTGGACGCAGTCGAGATCAAGGAACTGATGAAGGCTGCGGATGATGCCATGTATACCGCCAAGCAGACGCGCAACAGCTGGCATTTTTATCGCAAGAACAAGACCCTGACCGCACCCTTAGGGCAATCGCATTTACCCCCGAGTAGATAGGCCGAGCAAAGAAGCCCGGTAATCGGGGAGGCGCTCAGCCGTTTTGCGTTTGGATCGCAGGCTGCGTTTTGGGTATTGCTTATCCTGACGGAGCAAGGCGAGAGC
>JAHRWT010000095.1 GCA_019105045.1 Sterolibacterium sp. | reverse complement strand
GGTCAGGTTCAGCTTCGCGGATTGACGTACTTCAAATCGGGGCATGTTCAAATGGGTGAAGGACAATGATGACGTATTCTCACGAAGATTCAATAAGTTGTAATTGATTTGTGGCAAGTGAGCACGGATTCAGGGAACAGTTTTGAGGCGGGCAGCACGCGGGAGCGTTGCGGGCTGCGATAGACCAGAATGCCGCTGTCCAGGGTGTCGATGATGCACATCAGCTCGGGTTTGGGGCGGGCCACAGGCGGCTGGTTCTGTAGTGACAGCAGCAGATTGCGCGCCGCTGCGCGGGCCTGTAGTTCGGCCATGTGCGCTTGTTTGGGCAGCCAGTCCGGACCGGGAAAGCTGCCGGCATCACCAGCCACAAACACACGTTCGTATCCGCCAACCTGACAGTATTCGTCTGCCTGAATGAAGCCGCCGGCAGAGCGCGGCAGATCGGTGTTGTCCAGCCACTGCGGGCCGGTCAAGCCGGGCATGAACAGAATCAGATCGGTGTCGATCTGACCGCCTTCTGTCAGTACCTGGGTTTCGGTAAAGCCTTGCAGCGTGTGGCCTAGATGGGTGGCGATGTTCAGTCGGGCCATTCTGGCCAGCAAACCGCTGACGGCCTTGCCGCCCAGACGCTTGCCGGGTTCGGCCGCCGGGCTGAAGAACGTCAGTTGAAAATCCTTGCGTCGTCCTTGTCGGCGCAGCCAGGATTCAACACCAAAGAGCAGTTCGAACATCGGCCCACCGCGCATGGCCGCTGGTTCCTGCGGATTGCCGCCAAAGCCGAAGGCGATGCGCCCGGCCGACATGTGATGCAAACGATCGCGGATGGTTTCGGCTGCCTTCACGCCTTCGCACAATGTCAGGGCATGTTCGATGCCCGGCAGTTTCTTGATGAAGCGGCCGCCTGTGGCAATCAGCAGAGCATCGTTGTGCAGTTCGCCCTGGTCGGTTACGACCGTGCGTCCGTTGTTTTTCAGATGGGTGACGCTGGCAGCGTGGAAATCCAGCCGGTGACGGCGCAGGAATGCTTGCAGCGGCAGGATCAGATCGCTGCTTTGCCGCATTTGTGTGGGAATCCAGATCAGGCTGGGCAGATAGACGAACTCGGCCTTGGGGGCGACCAGGGTGATGCGGGCCTGGGGCAGCTGCTTGCGCAGCTCACGAGCGGCAGCGAGGGCGGCAAAGCCGGCACCGAGAATGACAATATTGGACATGGCGGATCTTTGAGGGGAAATCGGTCTGTGGTCGGAAAGTGTAACTCTGAAATCAACAAGGCTCACAATGTGAGAAAATAAGCCTGTTGCCGCATGATAATGCTGATAAACTTTGCGTCATAACTGAATGAATGCACTGAAGTATCCTTGGATGGTTTCCTTGGATGTCTTGTGGTTTCAGCATCCAGAAAGAGGAGAAGGCATGCGTAGTACAGCGAGATTGCTATTGATTGCCGTGCTTGGTCTGTCATTGGGTTGCGCGACGGTACCTGCTGCAGCTGCCGCGCAATCTGCACAATCCGGCAAATCAACGGTCGTCAAGAAACAGAAGCAGCAGAAGCAGAAGCGGCCGGCAGCCAGGAAACAGGCCAAGGCCATGATGGAGGACTATTCGAGTCTGAAACTGTACTCGAATGCCGCCATGGTCCTCGACCAGTCCACTGGCACGGTGCTGTTCGAGAAGAATGCAGGTGCGGTTGTGCCCATCGCTTCGATTACCAAGCTCATGACGGCGGTGGTTGCACTTGATGTAAGCCCCGGTCTTGATGACGTTCTGGTGATCGATGAGGAAGATGTCGATACGCTGAAGGGCACGCATTCCCGCCTCAGGGTGGGTACCCAGTTGACTCGGCAGGACATGCTGCGTCTGGCGCTGATGTCATCCGAAAATCGTGCAGCATTTGCCCTTTCCCGTTATTACCCGGGTGGCCGGTCGGGCTTTGTTGCCGCCATGAATCGTAAGGCGCAGGTGCTGGGCATGCAGGATACGTATTTTGAAGACCCGACCGGACTGAGTCCGTCGAACGTTTCGAGTGCCCGCGATCTGGCCAAGCTGGTGAATGCGGCGCAACAGTATCCGCTGATCCGGCAGTTCACCACCACGACCGGTTACGATGTGGCACTCGGTGGTCGTGTGCATTCGTTTACCAACACGAACAGCCTGGTGAAAAGCGAATCCTGGGATATTGGTCTGTCAAAGACCGGTTTCATCAACGAAGCTGGACGCTGTCTGGTCATGCAGGCCTGGCTGAACAACCGGCCGACCATCATCGTGTTGCTTGACTCCCTGGGCAAGATGACGCGGATAGGTGATGCCAACCGGATCAAGCACTGGGTGGAAAACGGAACCGTGTTGGCGCGTCGTTCGGCGGGCTGAAGCGGGCGCCAGGCACCGCGCTGGCGCAACGGTCAGGATGGCTGCTGCACGCGGTTGCGATAACCGATGGCGGCGGAAATTTCATCTGCTGTTTCGCGAATGAGCGTCGCCCAGCCGGATTTGTGGCGGTCAGCCGGTGCGGAAACGGACAGTCCGGCAACCAGTTCGCCGGTGTCGTCACGGATGGGTGCGGCGATGCAGCGCAATCCCTGCTCGATTTCCTCGTTGTCAAACGCTACGCCATGGCGGCGAACGTAATCGAGTTCCTTTTCCAGGGCAGCCAGTGATGTGAGTGAGGTCGGTGTGAAACCGGGCAGCCCTGTGCGACGGGCATAGTCATGCACTTTCTGCGCGCCATCTTCAACCAGAAACAGTTTGCCCACGGCGGTAACGTGCAGCGGCGCCCGCGCGCCCACCAGATGGACGACGCGCACCGTCGAGCGGCCGCTGGAGGTGCGTTCAACATAGACGATCTCGTCACCCTGGCGGATTCCCAGATTCACGCTTTCGCCGATTTCCCGGTGCAGGCGCTGCATCAGCGGCATGGCCGAGTCGCGGATGTTGATGCGGGACTTGACCAGGTTGCCCAGTTCCAGCAGGCGGATGCCCAGTTGATAACTGCCCGGCTCGGCCCGTTCGACGAAGCCGCTGGCCGACATGGCGGCAAGAATCCGGTGCGTGGTCGATAGATGGAGGCCGGTTTCCAGCGACAGTTGTTTGAGTGCCACTGGGTCGTGGTGATGTGACAGCACATCGAGCAGTCTCATCATGCGCTCGATGACCTGGATCGGGTTCTTGGCTTCCGGTTGGCTGGGAGGGGGCACTAAAAATCTTTCATCGCAGCAGGTGATCGAATACTATATCAGATTGTGAAATATCGCCCTTCGCCTCTTGCCTGTGCTGAAGGTATGTTACCTGTTGCGGTATCTAGCCATGCGTGTTGGTCTGTTTGTCACTTGCCTGGTCGATCTGATGCGGCCAAGCATCGGCTTTGCCGCGTTGAAACTACTGGAAGCAGCCGGCTGCCAAGTGGTTGTGCCAGCGACACAAACCTGTTGTGGCCAGCCAGCCTGGAATGCCGGTGATCGTCCGGCAACACAGGCGCTGGCGATTAAATTACTGAACGAATTTGCCGATTGCGACTACGTGGTGATGCCTTCTGGATCCTGCGCGGCCATGGTGCGTTGCCATTATCCGCAACTGGTGGCGGATGATGTCGGATTGCAGACCCGCATGACGGCACTGGCGGCCAAGACCTATGAATTGACGGATTTTCTGGTCAATGTGATCGGCCTGGAACAGTTGCCAATGTTATCAACCACTCTGGCCTGGGCCGAGCTGGATACAGATCATCTGACTACGGCTCCCTTGCTGGCGACCTATCATGATTCCTGCTCCGGACTGCGCGAGCTGGGCATCAAAACACAGCCCCGTGATTTGTTGCACCAATGCCGCCGGATTGCGCTCAAGGAAATGCCCGCAGCGGAGGAGTGCTGTGGTTTTGGCGGCGCTTTTTCAGCCCATTTCGGTGCCTTGTCAGCAGCGATTGCTGAAAAAAAATGTACCGCCATTCAAGCCAGTGGCGCTGAGGTGGTGATCGGTGGAGATCTGGGTTGCCTGCTCAACATCGAAGGCAAATTACGCCGCATGGGCGATGAACACACACAGGTGCTGCACGTTGCTGAAGCTCTGGTGCTGGCCGCAGACCGCTAATCGCGCTACTGACGATTGAGCCCTGGCGATGAGAGTGCAAAGCATCCATTTCAAGCAACGAGTGAGCGAGAAGCTGGCCGATGCCGAGTTGCAACACAATTTGCAATGCTCGCGCGGCAAGTTCGTGGACAAACGGGCCCACGCCATGGCCGAGCTGGCTGAATGGGCGGACCTGGCCGCCTTGCGTGATGCTGCACAGGAAATTCGAGATCGGGTTTTGGCTGATCTGGATCTATGGCTGGAGCGTTTCGAGGCCGAGGCCACACGCCGGGGCGCAACCGTGTTATGGGCCAGAGATGGCGCCGAAGTCTGCCGTTTGACAGTCGATATTGCGCGGCGTCATGGCGTGCGCAAGGTCGTCAAATCGAAATCCATGCTGTCTGAAGAAGCCGCGCTTAACCAGGCATTGACAGCAGCGGGCATACAACCCGTGGAAACCGATCTCGGTGAGTACATCCTGCAGATCAATAATAACGAGCCGCCCTCACATATTGTCGCCCCGGTGGTGCACAAGAGCAAAGAGGAAATCTCGCGGCTGTTTGCCCAGGCCCACCAGCGCCCGGCCAGCAGCGACATCCATGAGATGACGCGTGAGGCGCGCGAAGTGCTGCGTCCTCATTTTATGACGGCGGAAATGGGCATTTCCGGCGGCAATTTTCTTGTCGCCGAAACCGGCTCGCTGGCATTGGTCACCAATGAGGGCAATGGTCGGCTGGTGACGACCCTGCCCAAGGTACATGTGGCCATCACGGGTATTGAAAAAGTCGTGCCCACGCTGGAAGACTTGAGCGTTTTGATGCGCTTGCTGCCTCGCTCGGCCACGGGTCAGACCATTTCAAATTATTTTTCTGTCCTGACCGGCCCCAAGCGAGCCGAAGACACGGACGGCCCGGAACACATGTATTTCATCCTGGTCGACAATGGCCGGGCCGAGCTGGCAGCGAGCGATTACGCGGCCATGCTGCGCTGCATCCGCTGTGGCGCCTGCATGAACCATTGCCCGGTTTATCAAACAGTGGGCGGCCAAGCCTATGGCTGGGTGTATCCGGGGCCGATGGGCTCGGTGCTCACCCCCTTGCTGACTGGCTTGCAACAAGCCCCCGATCTGCCCCATGCCTCAACGCTGTGTGGCCAATGTGCCGCAGTGTGCCCGGTCAATATCCCCCTGCCACAACTGCTGCGCCAGCTGCGTGAAGATCAGCAAACACAAGGCTTGCGGCCGCCAAGCGAGCGTCTCTTGCTGAAAATCTGGAGCTGGCTGGCACGCCATCCGCGCGCTTATGCCATTGCGAGCAGAATGCTTGCCGGTTATCTGTGCTGGCTGGCCGGCAGCGCAGGGCGCATCCGGCTGTTGACACCACTGCCGGAATGGACGCAGGGGCGCGATCTGCCCGCGCCGGCACGCGACAGCTTCCGCCAGCAATATGCGCAACGTCTGCGGCAACAGCGGAAGGGCGCGAGACAATGAATCATCGTGAGCAAATACTCGCTCGGTTGCGTAACCGCCTGGGGCGTACAGATGACAATGCCGGGCCGGGGCGGGCGGCCATCGCTCACTATCTGGCGGCGCGTGCCACCGGGCCACGTCAGCAGCAGTGTGTTGATTTGCAGGCACGGTTTTGCCGCCGCGCACAGGCGCTGGCGACCACGGTGACCGAGGTGGCCAGCCAGCAGGAAGTGACGCTTGCCGTGGCGCGCTACCTGCTGGCTGAGGCTTTGCCGTTGCAGGCTGTGTGCTGGCCAGCCTTGGCCGGGCTTGACTGGCAGGCGCAAGGTCTGACGGTGACTGCGCGTCCGGCGCAGGCGAGTGATCTGGTCGGCATTACCGGCTGTTTTGCTGCACTGGCTGAAACGGGTACGTTGCTGCTGTGTTCTGGCGTGGCGAGCCCGGCGGCGACCAGCTTGCTGCCGGAAACCCATATTGCTGTGCTGCCGGCCAGCCGCATCGTGGCGGATATGGAAGCGGCCTGGGACTTGTTGCGCGCTGAGCTGGATGAACCGCACAAGCTTCCCCGTGCCGTCAATTTCGTGTCCGGCCCATCGCGCACGGCGGATATCGAACAGACCATCGTGCTGGGCGCCCACGGACCTTACCGCGTGCATGTGATCGTGGTTTGCGACCATTGATTGCCGTGGTGGGCAGCAGACAGGTCAGTCGGCAATCCGGCATGGAAAATTTGTTGGTGGCAGGTTTCGAGTGATTTTATAATCACTCCCCTTCATAAAAGACGAATGGATCGTGGTCATGGGCAACAGAATCAGGATCGGCATTGCCGGCTATGGCAATCTGGGGCGCGGAGTCGAATTGGCGCTGGCGCAGGCACCGGACATGGCGCTGGTGGGGGTGTTCACGCGACGTGATCCTGCGACGTTGCAGTTGCATGGCGCCGATGTGCCGGTGCATGACATGGCGCGAATTGCCGAATTCTCCGAGGCTATCGATGTGCTCATTCTGTGTGGCGGTTCGCGCACGGATTTGCCCGAACAAGGGCCGGCGCTGGCTGCTTTGTTCAATACCGTCGATAGTTTCGATACCCATGCCAGGATTCCAGAATATTTCGCCGCAGTGGATGCTGCTGCGCTGCGTGGCCAGCGGGTTTCCGTGATTTCGGTGGGTTGGGATCCCGGTCTGTTTTCTCTTTACCGGCTGTATGGCGAGGCCTTGCTGCCGGTGGGTGCAACCTATACGTTCTGGGGCAAAGGAGTCAGTCAGGGGCATTCCGATGCCTTGCGGCGCGTGCCGGGCGTGAAGAATGCCGTGCAGTACACCGTGCCTTCACCGGCAGCCCTGGAGCGGGTACGCAGTGGTGAATGTCCGCAGTTGAGCACGCGTGAAAAACATACCCGCGATTGCCATGTGGTGCTTGAAGAGGGCGCGGATGCCGAAGCCGTGCGGCAAGCCATCATTAACATGCCGGATTACTTTGTCGATTACGACACCACCGTGAATTTCATCAGCGCGGCGGAATTGCAGCGCGAACACGCCGCCATGCCGCATGGCGGACATGTGTTTCGCAGTGGCCAGACAGGTCGGCAGACGCAGCAGGCTCTCGAATTTACGCTCAAACTCGACAGCAATCCGGAATTCACTGCCAGTGTGTTGGTGGCCTATGCGCGTGCAGCGCACAGGCTGAGCCTGCGCGGTGAAACGGGAGCAAGATCGGTCTTTGACATCGCTCCCGCGCTGCTTTCGCCAAAGTCTGCGGCAGACTTGCGCAAGGAACTGCTGTAAGAGCGACTGCAGGGAGGGGCTTGAAACCCGACCCTGCAGCGGATGGGTAAGGACGCTGGCTTTTCTACAGCGTGCGGCAAACGGTATAGGTTTTCTCGTCGTTGTAGGCTGTCGCCGCCGTTCCCGGAGCGGTGTCCGCCGCGCCGCTGCCTTCGGTGGCGCGGATGCTGCCGCTATCGCTGTTGCCATCATCAAGCTGGGTGTCGATCTGTCGGGCGGCCTTGCCTGATACCTGGCCCAGGCAAACGGCATTGCCGACCATGCCGCTGACACCGCTGCCCACACCCATCAGTCCATTGAAGGCATTGCGCGGCAGGGCTGCGGTGGCTTCGTCGACTGGATTGCCGTTGATGAAGCCGGCCGCGCGCAGATGTTGCCAGAAAGCCGTACCTTCGCCTTCCCCGGTAAATACCTGCGCCTGGGTGACGTTGAGGACGCCATTGTTGTTGCCGGCTGCGCTGACGGCCGCCCAGCTGCCGCCGCGTGCGTTCAGGGTGTCCAGATCGCCATCGTCGCCTGGAAGACGGCGATAACGGTCGAGGTAGCTGTTGTAGGCGGCAGCAACGCCGTTCATTTCGTTGATGGCGTTCTTGACCCTGGAGTTTTCCACCATTTCCTGGCCTTTCAG
>JAHRWT010000102.1 GCA_019105045.1 Sterolibacterium sp. | reverse complement strand
TAGCCGCACGGTCGAGCCATTGACCGATGACACTTTGCTCTGGAGCGGCAGCGAAGCTGCCTGGCCGTTCAGCGCACACGCCAAGCCGGCGCCCCGGGGTCATGTCGTGCAACAGCAAGGCATGGGTGCGGGCAAGCTGCTGATGGAAATACTGGCGGCCCGTGTGGCTGAACGCAGCAATATCAGCGTGCATTGCAATGCGCGGGTGCTGACCCTGATTGCCGATGCCGACAATCAAGTGCACGGTCTGGTCGTGCGCAGCGATGGCAAGGAGCGTTTCTATCGTGCACGCAAGGGTGTCGTGCTGTGTGCCGGTGGTTTCGTCAGCAATGCCGACATGCTGCAGCGCTATGCACCGGCGGCGCTGGGCTTTGGTTTTCAGGTCAGCGCCGGCAACGACAATGGCTCGGGCATACGCATGGGCATGTCGGTGGGGGGCGCGGCGATCCACATGGATCAGCTTTTTTCCACCCGGCCCTTCATTCCACCGGAATGTCTGATCAAGGGAATTTTCGTCAATGAACGCGGCCAGCGTTTCATCAACGAGGACGCCTATCATGGTCGCATCGGTCAGTATCTGATGCGCCAGCCCAATGGCAAGGCCTGGCTGTTGGTGGATAACAGCATCTTCGAACGGCCAAGGATGTTTCCCAACATCGAGGTGGCTGCGGTCGGTGAAAGCTGGGCCGAGATCGAACAGGCGCTGGCACTGCCGCCGGGTGAACTGCAGCATACCGTGGAAACCTACAATCATCACGCTGCGGCAGGTGAGGATCCTCTGCTGCACAAACACGCCAGCTGGCTGCAGCCGCTCACCACAGCACCCTTTGCAGCCATGAATTTCAGCGATGATGCCTGGCCGCCGGCGGGCTTCACCCTGGGTGGTCTGGCAACCTTGACGACCGGTCAGGTGATCGATGCCGAAGGTGGCCTGATTCCCGGTCTCTATGCCGCTGGGCGCACCGCCTGCGGCCTGCCGCGCTGGGGCGAGGGCTACAGCTCGGGACTTTCACTCAGTGATGCCAGTTATTTTGGCCGTCTGGCCGGGCGGCATCTGGCCAGCAAAGAATGATTTCTTCCCTTGGAGCCTACGCATGAGCGACGTCGATTTCACCCAGGAGTCCCCATTCCCCGCGCAGCAAGCCAGTTTCAATTCCATGCGCAACGTCAAGGCACGCAACCGTGCCGGCTGGCTGGCATTGTTTGCTGACGATGCCGTGTTGCAGGATCCGGTGGGCGTTTCGCCATTCGATCCCACCGGCCTGGGTCACAAGGGCAGGGAGGCTATCGGCGCTTTCTGGGACAACGTGATCGAGCCCAATGGCGGCGAGATCCGTATCCGCGAATCCTATCCGGCAGGTGACGAATGCGCCAACCTGCTGCGCATCACCCGCCAGCTGGCCAATGGCAAGACTTTCGAAGTGAACTTCATCGGCGTCTACCGCATCGATGCGGTCGGTCGCATCGTGTCGTTGAAAGCCTACTGGCAATTCGACCAGGCAATGGATGCCTTTGCCGCCGCCATGGCTGATTGAGAGAGCGCTGGGCGCCGAATGTTTGTGCGCCGGCTTCAGCCGTTCTGCAAAGAGGCTGATTCAGCCTGCGCAACCAGCAGCAAACGCCGATCCATGTCGAGTTCCTGGATGCTTTCAACCAGCCAGTTGAAGCTCAGGTTCGGCATCAGCTTGCGCACGGCCAGCAGGTCGGCGACCAGCGCTTGATCGGCGGTTTCATCATGACTCATTGCATGGCGTGCAAAATCGGTGCAGATGCGGGTCAGCAGGGCACGTTCGGAGGCTGAACCCTGCAGCAGTCTGCGCAACAGACCAGGCAGGTTCCACAGCTCGGCGCAATGCATGGTCAATTCCTTGAAGGTAAAGCCGCAGGCTTGGCTTTGCGCCTGCGCCGAGCGGCTGGCGCGGCCGGAATGCAGCTCGTCCAGTGCTGCCTGTGCCAGTTGGGGCGCATAAAGCCACAACAACAGTTCACCGGTATCGTTGAGCAGGGCAGCCAGAGCGACTTCCTGCGGATTCATGTCGGCACGCCCGGGTGCCCAACGCAGGGCAAGCCGTGCCGCCAGGGCAGAACGCGCTTCGACGTAGGCAAAGCCGGCGCTATCGGCATCCACTTCACTGCTGTCAAGCAGCAGCCGGCAGACATTGTTGACACCCAGTTGCATCACTGCATGCAGTATGGTGGTGGTTTCCGTCCCCAGGCGGCTGCTGCGCACGCGTTCTGCTTCGCGTAGCACTTGCAGGCAGAACAAGGGATCGTCGAGCAGCAGGGCCGCCAGATCATGCGCGGCAAATTGTTCTCCACGCTGTTCGACAGCCGCGTTGACCTGCTGTTTGGTACGCATCATCACCGGCAGTTTTTTCGTTTCGAAAAAAGCCGCCCATTGACTTGCTCCCCAGTGTTTTTTCCAGGCTTCCATGAAAGTTTTTCCGCAAGGCCCGCCGCAAGTTTTTCAGTCTGTTGCGCTGGGTTCGTCTTTGAATTGCTGCTGGATTTCGGAGACTTTTGCAGCATTGAAAATCAGTGCATTGACACAGTCTTCATCAAATTTGCTGCGCGAGAGCTGGCGCAGCCAGGCGAAGGCTTCCTCATTGCTCCAGGAAGGTTTGTAGGGACGTGCGCTGGTCAGCGCGTCGAACACATCGGCGACTGCAATGATGCGGGCTTCCAAGGGGATTTCTTCACCACGCAAACCATGAGGATAGCCGCTGCCATCCATGGCTTCGTGGTGCGACTCGGCAATGTTCTTCAGCAGATCGAGGCGGTCGAGATGATCCAGACCAAAGTTGCGCACGATGTCCTCGATCATCTCGTGACCGCGCAAGGTATGCAGTTTCATTTCCTCGCGTTCTTCTGGCGACAGGCGGCCCGGCTTGAGCAGGATGCGGTCGGGAATCGCCATCTTGCCGATGTCGTGCAATGGCGCAAACTGGAAGATACGTTCTATCGTTTCGTCATCGAAAGCGGCTGCGCCGGTGGCGGACAAGTGTTGGGCGATCAGCCGTGAATAGCGCGCCATGCGGTCGATGTGGCCACCGGTTTCCGGATCGCGAAAGTGCACCATGTCGTGGGCGGTCTTGATGGCGGCGGCGAGTGTGCGCACGGTCATCATTTCGGCGGTGACCACGGCAGAAATCAGGTGGGCAAAAACATCCAGTTGATTCAGGGTCGTTTCGGGCAGCGGGCCTGTTTCGCGTGAGTCGAAAAAAATGAATCCCCAGCAGCGACCGTTCAGATACATCGGCGTGGTGTAGCTGGAGCGGTAGCCTTCTTCGGCAATGATCTTGCTGTGGGTACGGTTGCTGGGCCGGCTCAGGCGCAAGTCGTTGATGACGCGCGGCCGCCCGGCTTCGAGGATTTCGACCAGTGAAGGCGTGTCGGTCAGCCGGGCTTCGTAGCGTACCAGATCATTGCGCCCCGGCGAGCTGGCGAGAAATGTTTTCAGTAAATCCGTGGCCGGATCATAGCTGGCTACCGAAATGCGATCTATGCAGCCGATCATGGTGTATAGCGCTTCATGAATGGCCGCCAGACGCTGATCCAGCGGCTGACTGCCATTCAGTTCGGCCAGCAGATCAGCATGAGCGTACAGGTTGATATTGGGCGTTGGTGTGAGAGGCGGCGAGTCTGGTGGCGGTATCGTCATCGTAGTATCAATGTCGGATTCGAATGGGCTGCAATTACAGGCAGAGGTTAGCCGCTTATGCACAAGGGTTCAAGCAAGTAGCGCATGGTGCAGGCGATTCTGGCACTGTATAGCGGATGTTGGTCCTGCCACGGGCGACACTTGCCGTCGAGCAGGCACGGCGTGGCGCAGCACAGGCGATGCGGCGCCTGATCGGTTTTCTGGCCATGCCGTCAGGCAGGCAGACCGGATCTGTAGCGGCCATGCATCGACCTGCGTTGAGCGGGTGGCGTTAGAATGACTGGTTTGATTCCACGCATTCAGGCTGGCCTGAATGCTGCCTGAATGATCCTGTGACCATGAATTCATCCGATCTTTATGTCCTTGAAAGCGCGCTTGCTTGGTTGCAGGAAGGGATGCGCGTGGCGTTGGTGACGGTGGCTGAGACCTGGGGTTCGGCGCCTCGGCCGACCGGTTCGTTGCTGGCTGTGGCCGAGGACGGGCGCTTTGCCGGTTCGGTGTCCGGCGGTTGCATCGAGGAGCATCTGGTCGAACGGATAGACCGGGAGTTTCCGAAAACGCCTCATGAGGTTTCCTATGGCGTTTCCGCTGACGAGGCCCGGCGTTTTGGTCTGCCTTGCGGTGGCACCATGAAGCTGGTGATCGAGCCCATCGTCGATGTGGCAGGCATCGCCCATTGCGTGGAAACCGTTCGGCAGCGCCATCGCATCTGTCGCACACTGGACATGGCGAGTGGCTTGACAACGCTGGCGCCGGCAGAAGCGGATGATCGCTTCAGTTTTGATGGCAAGCTGTTGAAGAATGTGCATGGGCCGCACTGGCGCATTGTGATCGTTGGCGCGGGCCATCTGGCGCGCTATCTGGCACGCATGGCGCTGATGCTTGATTTTGCTGTGCTTGTGACGGATCCGCGCCTGGAATATCGCGCCCAGTGGGATATTCCCGAAGCACAACTGCTGGCAGGTATGCCGGATGATGCCATTCTGGCGCTGGGTGTTGATTCATGTACTGCCATCATCACGACGGCGCATGATCCCAAGGTCGATGACATGGCTTTGCTCGAAGCTCTCAAGTCAGACGCCTTTTATGTTGGCGCGCTGGGCTCGGCACGGACCAGTGCCAAGCGGCGCATCCGCCTGGGTCTGTTCGATCTGGCAGCCGAACAGATTGATCGTCTGCACGCCCCGGCCGGCATTCGCATCGGCAGTCACACGCCGGCCGAGATCGCGCTGTCGATGCTGGCCGAGGTGGTGGCTGCGCGCAGCAGCCTGATCGCCCCCAGCCGGTCGCAGTCGCTGGCCGCGCTGGCCGATACGGCTGCCGGGTCTGCGGGTGGTGTGGCGTGCCTCAGTTGAGCCGACAAACTTTTCTTCAGGATTGATTACTGATGTCCCGTCCGGAATTTCTTGATCTTCCCGCTGCCAGCCAGGCTATGGGCACGATTCGCCTGCCGGGTTCGAAAAGCATATCCAACCGGGTCTTGCTGCTGGCAGCCCTGGCCAAGGGTGATACCGAAATTCGTGATCTGCTTGATTCCGACGACACGCGTGTGATGCTGGAAGCCTTGCGAAAACTCGGCGTGCAGACAACGGTTTGTGGTGATCAGCACATCAAGGTAGCCGGTTGCGGCGGTGTGCTGCCGGTCAGGGAAGCCGAACTTTTTCTGGGCAATGCGGGCACGGCGTTTCGTCCGCTGACGGCATTGCTGGCCTTGTCAGCCGGGCATTTCAGATTGTCCGGGGTGGCGCGTATGCACGAGCGGCCCATCGGCGATCTGGTTGATGCCCTGAATGCGCTGGGTTGTGATGTCCGTTACAGCGGCCAGCCGGGCTTTCCGCCGCTGGAGATTTTTCCTGGCAAGATGAATTTCTCTGCGCCGTTGCCTGTCATACGGGTGCGTGGTGATGTGTCTTCGCAATTTCTTACCGCCTTGCTGCTGGCCTTGCCATTGATCGGGCAGACGGTAGAGATCGAAGTGGTCGGTGAGCTGATTTCCAGACCTTACATCGAAATCACGCTCAACCTGCTTCGACGCTTTGGCATCGTCGTCGAGCGCACGGGCTGGCAGCTGTTTCATGTGGCAGCCGGTAACTGTTATTGCAGCCCGGGGATACTGTCCGTTGAAGGAGATGCTTCCAGTGCCTCATATTTTCTTGCCGCTGGTGCCATAGGTGGCGGGCCGGTGCGCGTCGAAGGGGTGGGCCGCGACAGCATCCAGGGTGATGTGCGCTTTGCCGAAGCCCTGCAGGCCATCGGTGCGCGCATTGAAATGGGTGAGCACTGGATCGAGGCGCGGGCGCCGGCATCGGGTAGCTTGCGTGCTTTTGATGCTGATTTCAATCACATTCCGGATGCAGCCATGACGCTGGCCGTGCTGGCCCTGTTCGCCGATGGCCCGTGCACCTTGCGCAATATTGCCAGCTGGCGAGTCAAGGAAACTGATCGTATCGCCGCCATGGCAACAGAATTGCGCAAGCTGGGCGCAACGGTGGAAGAGGGCGCCGATTTTCTGCGGGTGACAGCGCCTGCCGGCGGGTTGCGGCCGCATGTCGCCATCGACACCTATGATGATCATCGCATGGCAATGTGCTTCTCGCTGGTGGCCCTGGCCGGTGTGCCGGTTCGCATCAATGATCCGCAATGTGTGGACAAGACTTTCCCCGAGTATTTCACGGCCTATGGCAAGGTGATGAAATGAATGATTCTGTCCTGACGCCTGTCATCGCCATCGACGGCCCTTCGGCCTCCGGCAAAGGTACTGTGGCGGCCCGGGTCGCCCAGGCGCTTGGTTTTCATTACCTGGACAGCGGCGCGCTGTATCGTTTGACGGCGCTGGCGGCGCTGCGCGCCGGGGTGGCCATGGATGACGAAGCGCGGGTCGCCACCCTGGCGAGGCAGCTTCCCGCCTGTTTTGATGCCGGTGAAATCCTGCTCGATGGTGAGCCGGTGACCGAAGCCATTCGTACCGAAGAATGTTCTGTGGGTTCTTCCCGGGTCGCCGCGCTGCCAGCCGTGCGCGCTGCCCTGCTTGATCGTCAGCGCGCCTATCGCCAGAAACCGGGACTGGTGGCTGATGGTCGCGACATGGGCTCGGTGGTTTTCCCTGATGCTCTGCTCAAGGTATACCTCACCGCAACGGCCGAAGAACGCGCCAATCGACGCCATAAGCAGTTGATCGAAAAAGGGATGTCTGCTAATATTTCGACCCTTTTGCAGGACTTGCAAGAGCGCGATGCGCGTGATGCTGCGCGCAGTGTGGCTCCCCTGCAAAAAAGTGCGGACGCCGAACTGCTTGATACGACACAGTTATCCATCGAGCAGGCGGTTCAGGCAGTACTCGACTGGTATCAGGTACGGCTTGCCGCATTGTAGTTCGCACAGCGCACAGCGTCGTGGTACCTGGTATCGCGACGGTTGCAAGACCAGCCAGTCTGCACTGTGCAAAACCACAGGTACCGTCTGCGCAGCCTGCTTTACGCGCTGATGGTGTTTTTCAACTTGCAGTCACACTGACGCTGCGACTGATACGGGCGCCACGCCTGCAGAAGCACGCTGTGACTTTAACCCCTCTTAGGTAAATCTCATGTCCATTGCAACCTCCACTCAGACGCCTGCCGGTATGGAAAGCTTTGCCGCGCTCTTCGCGGAAAGCCTTGAGCGCCAGGAAATGCGCGCTGGTGAAGTCATCACCGCTGAAGTCGTTCGTGTTGATCACAATCATGTGGTCGTCAATGCCGGTCTCAAATCGGAAAGTTTCATTCCTCTCGACGAATTCAAGAACGAACGCGGCGAGGTTGAAGCCAAGCCCGGTGACTATGTCAGCGTCGCCATCGAAATGCTGGAAGATGGTTACGGCGAAACCCGCCTGAGCCGTGAAAAAGCAAAACGCATCGCCGCCTGGAATGATCTCGACAAAGCCATGATTGACGGCATTCTGGTCAAGGGCCTGATCACCGGCAAGGTCAAGGGCGGTCTGACTGTCATGGTCAATGGCATTCGTGCCTTCCTGCCCGGTTCGCTGGTTGATACCCGTCCGGTCAAGGACACCACGCCTTTTGAAGGCAAGGAATTCGAATTCAAGGTCATCAAGCTGGATCGCAAGCGCAACAACGTCGTCATGTCTCGTCGCGCCGTGCTGGAAGCCAACCTGGGCGAAGAGCGCCAGGCCCTGCTGGAAAACCTCAAGGAAGGTGCGGTTGTCAAGGGTATCGTCAAGAATATTACCGATTACGGCGCCTTCGTCGATCTGGGTGGCATCGACGGCCTGCTGCACATTACCGATCTGGCTTGGCGTCGCGTGCGTCATCCGTCCGAAGTGCTGACGGTGGGCGATGAAGTCGAAGCCAAGATTCTCAAGTTCGACCAGGAAAAGAACCGTGTTTCGCTGGGCATGAAGCAGCTGGGCGATGATCCCTGGATCGGCATTGCGCGCCGTTATCCGTCGGGCACCCGCCTGTTTGGCAAGGTCACCAACCTGACCGATTACGGCGCGTTCGTCGAGGTCGAGCAGGGTATCGAAGGTCTGGTGCACGTTTCCGAAATGGACTGGACCAACAAGAACATCCACCCGTCCAAGGTGGTTCAGCTGGGCGATGAGGTTGAAGTGATGATCCTCGAAATCGACGAGGAGCGCCGCCGTATTTCGCTGGGCATGAAGCAGTGCCAGTCGAACCCGTGGGACGATTTCGCCATGAACCACAAGAAGGGGGACAAGGTCCGCGGTGCCATCAAGTCGATCACCGATTTCGGTATCTTCATTGGTCTGCCCGGTGGCATCGACGGTCTGGTGCATCTGTCCGATCTGTCCTGGTCTTCGTCGGGAGAAGAAGCCAAGCAGAACTACAAGAAGGGCGATGAAATCGAAGCGCTGGTGCTGTCGATCGATGTCGAGAAGGAACGTATTTCGCTGGGCATCAAGCAGATGGAAGGCGATCCCTTCACCAGTTTTGTGGCCATGCACGACAAAAACAGCGTTGTCAAAGGTACGGTCAAATCGGTGGATCAGCGTGGTGCCGTGATTGATCTGGGCGGCGACATCGAAGGTTATCTGCGTGCTTCGGAAGCCTCGCGTGATCGTATCGAAGACCTGCGCACACTGTACAAGGAAGGCGATACTGTCGAAGCCATGATCATCAACGTTGATCGCAAGACGCGCGGCATCAGTCTATCGATCAAGGCGCGTGATCAGGCCGAGCAGACCGATGCGATGCAGAAGTTGGCTGCCGAAAGTGGTTCCGCTTCGACTGGTACGACCAGTCTGGGCGCGCTGCTGAAGGCCAAGCTGAATGCGCCGCAGTAAGTCAAGTCTGATTTTCTGATTTGTTGAGACATTGAGTTGCATATGACAAAGTCCGAGTTGATCGACCGGTTGGCTGCACGATTTCCCCAACTGGTCGCCAAGGACGCGGACCTTGCCGTGAAGGTGGTTCTCGATGCGATGACCGAAGCGCTGGCGCGAGGTGATCGTATCGAGATTCGCGGTTTCGGCAGTTTCGCACTCAACTACCGACCATCACGCGTCGGACGCAATCCAAAATCCGGCGAAAAAGTCAGTGTTCCCGAGAAATACGTGCCGCACTTCAAGGCGGGCAAGGAATTGCGTGAACGCGTCGATCAGATGGCGGGTCGCGCGGCAATCAGGCCGGATTGAAACAAGCCGGTCTGAGACCTGAGGCCGGAGTTTCCGATACAAGGCAGGTTGCGGTCTGCGCATGGGTATCGTCGAGAGACAGGCCAAGGATTGCATCACGCGGGTAGTCCGTGTAAGTTCCACGTCTTTGCATTTCCGTACTTTTCGTCCATGCGAACAACGATGCGCTTTCTGGTTTGGTCTTTCCGCATCATCATCTTCATCATGCTGTTCGGGCTTGCCATCAAGAACAGCAGGCTGGTGGAGCTGCGTCTTTATTTTGACAATGCCTGGCAGGTTGCCCTGTCTCTGGTCATCCTCGGCAGCTTTGTGGCGGGGGTGGTTGTGGGGGTGACGGCGGGTCTGGCGACCATGATTCGTCAGCGTCGTGAAATCAGCCGGCTGAAGGATCAGCTGCGCATCCATGAAATCAGTCAGGCACATGCCTTGCGCATCGGTGTCGGCGGCCTGCCGTCTACGGATGCTGCCAGTGATTCCTGAAACCGTGAAAGCTGACTGAGATGTCGGGTGGATTCGAAATTCAGCTTTGGTGGCTGCTGGTTCTGCCACTGTTTTTTCTGTTTGGTTGGGTGGCTGCGCGCATAGATATCAAGCATCTGGTGCGTGAATCACGGAGTCTGCCGCGGTCCTATTTCAAAGGACTGAATTTTCTGCTCAATGAGCAGCCGGACAAGGCCATTGAAGCCTTCATCGAAGCGGCCAAGGTGGATCCGGAAACCATAGAGTTGCATTTTGCTCTGGGCAATCTGTTCCGCCGGCGAGGTGAAGTGGATCGCGCCATTCGGGTGCATCAGAACCTGATCGAGCGCGGCAATGATATGGAAGGCCAACACGCCCAGCTGACCGATGAACAGCGTCTGCATGCCTTGTCCGAGTTGGGACAGGACTATCTCAAGGCCGGACTGCTCGATCGTGCCGAGGAAATCTTTCTCAAACTGCGTGGTACCGGGCGTGATGAGGAGGCGCTGCGTTTTCTGCTGGATATCTATCAGCAGGAAAAGGATTGGCCGCGTTCGATAGACATCGCCCGTGATCTGCCCGAGCATACGGCGCATTTGCGACAGAAGGAAATTGCCCAGTTTCATTGCGAGCTGGCGGCTTCGGCCTTATTGCACGGCCAGCTGCCTGAGGCGCATCAGCATCTTGATGCTGCGCTGGAGGTCAATCGTAAATGCGTGCGCGCCACCTTGCTGCAAGGCGAGGTGGCCCTGGCAGAAAATGACACGGCTGCCGCCATCGAATTCTGGAAACGCATAGAGCAGCAAAGTCCGGTGTATCTTTCACTGGTGGCCCCCAAGCTGCTTGAGGCTTTCCGCAAGGAAGGACAGGAGGAAACCGGCATGCAGTTGTTGCGTGGCTGGTTTGCCGAGCATCCCTCGCTGGATTTGCTGGATACGGTCTATCAGTCCGAGTTGCAGTCGGCTGGGCCTGAAGCGGCTTATCGCCTGGTGCGCGACGAGTTGCGACGCAACCCCACCGTGCTGGGGCTGGATAAATTCTACGAAGCGCAGACCCATGTCGTGCCTCAAGCGCAGCGCGCTGATCTGGAGCTGGTCAAGAACCTGATCCACAACCATACCCGGCGTGTCGCGCGCTATCGTTGTGATGGCTGTGGTTTCAAGGCGCGCCAGTTTTATTGGCGCTGCCCGGCCTGTGGTGGTTGGGAAACCTATTTGCCCAAGCGCACGGAAGAATTCGATCTGCAGCCCTGACTCTCCATGTCAGGGCGTTTCTGCGTGAATCAGTGCGCTCAACAAATGCAACGGTTTGATGGGCCATGTCAGGTGCCTATCCGTGACTGGGTGCTTGGTTCCGGTTCGTGCAGCGCTTCTGCTGCGCATCGACCGCAGGCTGGCGGGTGAGTTTGCAGGCTGTCCGGCGCCCCGGCGTCCAGAGGGTGGGATTTTTCTGCAATTTTCTGCAAACGATTCAATTCATCAAGCATCCAGCCAACCTTTCAATCATCCAATCCTCCAATCCTTCAACCGTACCACCAGCAGCTTGCGGCTCGCTAGAATTCCCAGTTCGTACTTTTTCTTGAACCGAAATTCCCGTTTCTGTCGTTGTTGTCTGTCAGACGGGGTGTTTCACCGACCATGAGTTCATCATGAATTCCTTGATCCCGGATACTTCCGGCGCACGCGTGCTGGTTGTTGGCGACATGATGCTGGACCGTTACTGGTTTGGCGATGTCAGCCGTATTTCACCTGAAGCGCCTGTGCCTGTTGTGAAAGTTGAACGTCTGGAAGAGCGCCTGGGCGGTGCGGCCAACGTGGCGCGCAACATCGTAGCGCTGGGCGGGCAGGCGACCCTGCTTTCTGTTGTTGGCGCGGACGAGGCTGGGCGCACGCTGGAACGCTTGCTCGCCAGCGAGCAGATTGATGCCCGTCTACATGAAGATACTGGGCTGGCGACAACGGTCAAATTGCGCGTGATCGGCCGTCAGCAGCAGTTGCTGCGCATTGATTTTGAAACCTGGCCGACGCATGAGGTCCTGCGCGAAAAGCTGGCCGAGTTCAACGAATTGCTGGCGCATTGCGATGTGGTGGTACTGTCGGATTACGGCAAGGGCGGACTGACACATATTACCGAGATGATTCGCCTGGCCCGCAATGCCGGCAAACCGGTGTTGATCGATCCCAAGGGTGATGATTACGCGCGTTACTCGGGTGCGACGCTGCTGACACCCAATCGCAGCGAGCTGCGTCAGGTGGCAGGCAGTTGGCGCGATGAAGCCGATCTGAATGAAAAGGCGCAGCAACTGCGCGCCGATCTGCAGCTGGAAGCCTTGCTGCTTACTCGTTCGGAAGAGGGTATGTCATTGTTCAAGGCCGATGTCATGAAACATGAGCCAGCCATTGCCCGGGAAGTCTTCGATGTCAGTGGTGCCGGTGATACGGTGATTGCCGCGGTAGCTGTCATGCTGGCAAGTGGATTGACGCTCGAATCAGCCATGTCGCTGGCCAACCTGGCAGCAGGAATCGTCGTTGGAAAACTGGGCACTGCAGTTGCCACGCTTGATGAACTCAAGGGAGCTTGTTAATATGTCAATGTATTATGTCGTTACGGGTGCTGCTGGCTTTATCGGGGCAAACATCGTCAAAGGATTGAATGATATTGGCATCAAAGATATCATTGCAGTCGATAATCTGAAAAACTCTGCAAAATTCCATAATCTTGTCGATTGTGAAATTGCTGACTACCTCGACAAACATGAGTTTCTTGAATTGCTCGAACAAGGACAATTTGATGGCTGCATCGAGGCAATGCTGCACGAAGGCGCCTGCTCCGACACCATGGAGAGCGACGGGCACTACATGATGCAGAACAACTATCGCTATTCGGCCAGTCTGCTCGACTTCTGTCTGGATCAGGAAGTGCCGTTCCTGTATGCCTCATCGGCCTCGGTGTATGGCGGTGGCCACGAGTTCCGTGAGACGCGCGAGTGCGAAGCGCCTCTCAATGTGTATGCCTATTCCAAATTTCTTTTTGATCAGCGGGTGCGCCGTTATCTGCCGGATGCGCGCTCGCCAGTAACCGGTTTCCGCTACTTCAATGTGTATGGCCCGCGTGAGCAGCACAAGGGACGCATGGCTTCGGTGGCCTATCACTTCACCCACCAGTATCGCGCTGCCGGCAAGGTGAAGCTGTTTGAAGGCTGCGATGGCCATGGCAACGGCGAGCAACTGCGCGATTTCGTGTTCGTCGAAGATGTGGTCAAGGTGAATCTGCATTTTCTACAGCAGCCCTGCTCGGGCATCTTCAACCTGGGGACTGGTCGGGCGCAATCCTTCAACGATGTCGCGGTTGCCACGGTCAATACCTGTCGCGTTGCCGAAGGCCAGGCCGCCTTGTCCCTGGAGGCACTGCAAAGCCAGGGCAGCATTGAATACATCAGCTTTCCGGAGGCCTTGCGAGGCAAATATCAGAGCTTTACCCAGGCCGATCTGAGCCAGTTGCGCGCAGCGGGCTACCGTGGCGAGTTTGCTACGGTGGAAGAGGGGGTGGCCAGATATGTCGGAGAGTTGCTGCAGACTTGAGTTTTTTCCACCACCAAAGGAGTGTGCATCATGAAAAAGCTGTTCTATGTGTTGTTTGCCTGGCTGGTTGCTGTTCAGTGTGCCTATGCTGCTGTTAATATCAACACCGCAACATTGGAAGAGCTGGAGCAGCTGCCGGGAATTGGTCCGGCAAAGGCGCAAGCCATCATTGATGATCGCACTCAAAACGGGAAATTCAAGAGTGCGGAGGATCTCAAACGGGTGAAGGGAATTGGTGACAGCACCTTCGACAAGCTGAAAAGCGAGGTCACCGTGACGGGAGCCACTACGGGCGTCACTGAGGCGAGCAAGGACAAGGCCGATAAAAAGGCAGAAAAAAAATCCGAAAAGAAAGCTGGCAAGCAGGACAAGGACAAAGGCAAGGCTGACAAGGACTGACGCAGCACGCAGCAGTTGCACTTCAAAATGTGCCCCGGCACGTTGCCGAAGCTGTTGCAGCCATCGGCGATTGTCAGCAGTTGCGAGCAATTGTCGGCAGTTGTCCCGCATTGCAACCTGTGCGGCCAGCGGCAACGTAGCTAGGGGACCATGAACAGAATACTGGAAGAATACGTCGGCCATACGCCATTGGTGCGCCTCAAGCGCATTCCCGGAGCTGACAACGAAAAACGCAACAACCTCATCCTGGCCAAGCTGGAAGGCAACAATCCCGCAGGTTCGGTCAAAGACCGGCCTGCCTTGTCCATGATCCTGGGCGCCGAGGCGCGTGGTGAAATCAAGCCGGGCGATACCCTGATTGAAGCGACCAGTGGCAATACGGGTATTGCGCTGGCCATGGCTGCCGCCATGCGCGGTTATCGCATGATCCTGGTGATGCCGGAAAATCAGACTGTGGAACGACGGCAGACCATGCGTGTTTATGGTGCTGAATTGATCCTGACTGCCCAGAGTGGCGGCATGGAAGCAGCACGCGATTACGCAGAGAAACTGCGTGATGAGGGGCGCGGCATCATCCTTGACCAGTTCGCCAATCCGGACAATCCGCTGGCGCATTACCGCAGCACCGGGCCGGAAATCTGGCAGGATACCCAGGGGCGTGTCACTCATTTCGTCAGCAGCATGGGGACGACCGGCACCATCATGGGGGTGTCGCGTTATCTCAAGGAACAGAATCCGGCCGTGCAGATCATCGGTTGCCAGCCCGAGGAGGGTGCGCAGATTCCCGGCATACGCAAGTGGCCGGCAGCCTATCTGCCGAAGATATTTGATCCGTCGCGCATTGATGTGACTGAGTCGGTCGGCCAGACAGCCGCCGAGGAATACACCCGCCGTCTGGCGAGTGAAGAAGGCATTTTCGCCGGCATTTCCTCCGGTGGCGCGCTGGCTGTCGCTTTGCGCGTGGCGGAGCGTGTCGACAATGCCGTCATTGTCACCATCGTTTGCGATCGGGGTGATCGTTACCTGTCGACGGGTGTGTTTCCCGCCTGAGCCCGGGGTGGTCTGCCAGCAAATTTTCTGTCGAATCTTCCGTGATTGCACTGGCACTTGTGGCGGATTCACTCGACAATGTACGCATGTCCCGCATCGCCGTCTTGCTGCTTTTCCTGCTGATCTGCGCTCTGCCCGCCCGGGCGCAGCAGCTTGAACTGACGCTCGATGCGCTCGCGCATCCGGCTTTTTCGGCGCAGCAGGTGAGGCTGCATCTGGACAATGCCGGTGCGGCGTGGCTGGATATCGGCAGCCTGCAACTGGGCGCACGCAAACTGTCCGCGTTGCGTCTGCACTGTGCCCGTTTTGACTGGTCACCGGCCCAGGCGCGTTGCCTGCGTGGCGAGTTATATGTTGGACATACTGACCAGGCCGGGCAGGCCGCCAGCAACAAACCATTGCCGCTGGAATTTACCTGGCAGGCTGCCCGCCAGCATCTGGAACTGAAACTGCAGCAGGCCGAACTGGCCACGCTGGCACAACTGCTGCCTGAACTGGCGGCCTGGCATCCAACCGGTACATTCGATTTACAGGCGCGCCTGGAGGGCACGCGGATCGCCGCACAGCTGACCGTGCAGGCGGCTGCTTTTGCCGATGACAGCGGTCTGCATGCAGGTGAAAAAATCAATGCCCGGCTCGATCTGCACGCCATGCGCCAGAAAGATGCCTGGCAGTGGCAGGCCCACCTCGACTGGCCGCAGGGCGAGTTGTTCCTGGCGCCGGTGTATCGCGCTGGTGCCATGCAGTTTGCCGCGACGGGCAGTCTGGCGGCGGACGCCTGGCAAGTGAAGCAGGCCACGCTGAACCTGGATGAAGTCGGCCAGCTTGCCGGCTCGCTGCACTGGCAGCCGGCGCACGGCAAACAAGCGGGGCGGCTGCTGGCTGCCGACTTGAGCACGGATGAATTGAATCTGGCCAGGCTGATTCCCCAGTTTGTTCAGCCCTTCATCGATAGCCGCGCCGGTTTGCAATTGGCGGCGGATGGTCATGGACGTTTCGGTTTTTCACTGGATGCGGGCGGACTCAAGCGCGTGGATATCACGCTCAACGAAGCAAGCCTCGGTACGGGCAAACAGGGGCTACAGGGGATTTCTGCGCAGATTCCCTGGCGTCGTGATGCGGCAACGACCGGTATCCTGCAGGTGGCTGGTGGCAACTTTGGCAAGCTGACGTTGGGCGCATTCGCTACGCAGTTTGCCATGCAGGGCTACGGGTTCGATCTGCCGAGCCTGGCCATTCCCCTGCTGGATGGCCGCCTGCTGTTCGAAAATGTCCATGCCCGGCGCAATGTGCCCGCTGCTGCAGCGAGTGCCGAGCTACAGAAAGCGCTTGCCGAGAACATGAATTTTGCCGATAACTGGCAATGGCACCTGGGGGCTTCGCTGGAGCCGGTTTCCATGCCGGCGCTGACGGAAGCGCTGGGCTGGCCGAAAATGTCGGGCGTGCTCTCGGCAGCGATTCCACGCATCAGCTATGTCGATAAAACGCTGCTGCTGGACGGCCAACTGATCATTGCCGTGTTCGATGGCTATCTGGCGGTTGATGGCCTCAAGCTGATCGAACCGTTCGGTACGCTGCCTCGCCTGCAGGCCGATGTCGAGGCGCGTCACCTGGATCTGGCCATGCTGACCGAAACCTTTTCCTTCGGCAGCGTGACCGGCTATATCGACGCCGATGTGCAGAAGCTGGAAATGGCCGGTATGCGGCCGCTGGCTTTCAACGCCCGCATCCTCAGTTCACCGGGAAGTTATCCCAAGCGTATCAGCCAGCGTGCTGTGCAGAATATCTCCTCACTGGGTGGTGCCGGGGCGGCAGCGGCCATTCAGCGCAGTGTTCTGCAGATTTTCGAGAGCTTCGGCTATGAAAGCATCGGTCTGCGCTGTCGCCTGCATAACGGTATTTGCTGGATGGCCGGAATCGATGCGCCACTGCGCCGCATCGATCGTCTGGCCCGGCGCCTGAGCGATCCGGACAGCGATGGCAGCCTGCCCAGCCAGGGCTATGAGCTGATTCGTGGCGGCGGCATTCCGGGGCTGAATGTCATCGGCTACAATCGTCGGGTTGATTGGCAGGAGCTGGTGAGCCGCCTGCAAGCAGTGATTGAAGGCAACCACCAGATTGAACTCCGTTGATCGACACAGTCAGTGCAGCCATTTTGTATCCAGATTGTATCCAGATGAGGTTTTCATGAAATCAACCGCGTCCGTTACCCGTCTTGCCCTGGCAGCGCCGGCCTTGTTGCTGGCTGCCTGCGTCACCATCAACATCTATTTTCCTGCGGCCGCTGCCGAGAAAATGGCCGACAAGATCATCGATGAAGTCTGGCAGGCGCAAAAGAATGTTCCCGCCGCCCCCGCCAAGACGGAAACCCCCACTGTTGCCGGAGAGGAAAAACAATGAACCATCTCATCAAACTGTTGCGTCAAAGCCTGCTGCTGGCCGCCATGGCGGCATCCGTGATGATTGCGTCGCCTGCCCTGGCGCAAGCCAATCTGGAGGCCAATACCCCGGTCATTACCCAATTGAAAGCCAGTATGCATGGCCGCCACAGCCAGCTGGCGCCGCATCTGGCCAGTGGCGCCGTTGGTTTGACGCGCGATGGCGCAATGCAGCTGCGTGATGCCACTGCCGTGCCCCTGGCCCAGCGGCAGGCCGTGAATGGCCTGGTGGCTGCCGAAAATGCCGATCGCGCCGCGCTGTATCGCGAAATCGCCCGCGCCAACAACAAGCCGGAATGGGAAGGGGAAATCCGCGCCACCTTTGCCCAGCGCTGGAGCGACCGGGCGCCTGCGGGCTGGTGGATACAGGACAACAGCGGCAACTGGATGCAAAAATGAGCGCGACGCTGGTCTTCGACATCGAAACCATTCCTGATGTGGCCGGGCTGCGCGTCCTGCATGGACTGGACGAAGCCCTGTCGGATGCCGAAGTCGCCGAGCTGGCCTTTCAGCAGCAGCGTGCAAGAAATGGCAGTGATTTTCTGCCGCATTATCTGCAGCGCGTCGTGGTCATTTCCTATGCGTTGCGCGATGGCGACAAGTTTCTGGTACGCTCGCTGGCTGAGCCCGAATCGAGCGAAGCCGAGATCATCCAGCGCTTTTACGATGGCATCGAGAAATTCACGCCGCAGCTGGTGTCCTGGAATGGCGGTGGCTTCGATCTGCCGGTGCTGCACTATCGCGGCTTGATCCATGATGTCGTCGCGCCGCGTTATTGGGACATGGGCGAGGGCGATTACCGCGATTCACGCGAATTCAAATGGAACAATTACATCGGCCGTTACCACACGCGCCATCTCGATTTGATGGATCTGCTGGCGATGTACCAGCCACGTGCCGCCGCGCCGCTGGACAAACTCGCCAAGCTGATGAAGCTGCCCGGCAAACAGGTCATGGCTGGCGATGCCGTCTGGGATGAGTGGCAGGCGGGCCACATTGACGATATTCGCAATTATTGCGAAACCGATGTGGTGAATACCTATCTGGTCTATCTGCGTTTCCAGAAAATGCGTGGTGCCATCACGCCGCTGGCGCACGCGGAAGAAATCGACTTCATCCGCTCACAGCTGGTGCTGCTGAACAAGCCACACTGGCAGGATTTCCTGGCCGAAATGAAATGAGCCGGCAGGCGGCTGGTCTGGCCCGGCCTCGCGGTGCTGCCGAGCCGGATCCAGGTTCAGATTTAGATCAGGTCATCCCACAATGACGCCTGCGCCGGAGCTGGTACGGCGGGCGACGGCGGTGTCATGAGTTTTTTTCGTGCAGCGGATTCAGGTTTGGTCTTGCTCTTGTCTTTGGCTTTGGCTTTGGGTTTCATCTTGGCCTTCACCTTGGGTTTGGCCTTTGCCTCGACCGTCTGCCCGGTTTTCCGGGATGTGGCCCGGGTCGGCGGGGCGACTGGCGTGTTCGGCTTTTTGCTGTTGACCGAATATTCAGCCGGTTTTTCCTCGACAGTCTCGGCAGCCAGCGGCCCGGTTGCCAGTATCAGGCGTTCCAGCATGATTTTCTGCGTCAGGCCGTGGCGCTGTGCCAGTGCGTTCAAATACCTGAGCGCCGCTGCCGCGACCCAGGTATTGATGCGCTGTTCGCCGGCTTCCCCGGCGCGGCGCTCACGGTAGGCTTTCTGCCGTTCGGCAGCCGTTTTGGCGCGTGGTTTCGCGGGCTTGGGTGGGGTCGTCGTCATGGTCATGGTCATGAGAAATAGAGCTGATGCCTGCCCTGGCGTGAGCAGGGTGCAGATCATGTGATTGTATGGATTCTATGCGGATGTGGCCTGGGGGGTGTTTGTGGCATTTGTGTCCGTGCCGGCCTGCCTGATCTCGATGCAGCCCCGCAGACTGTTGATGAAGAAGATGCGCTCGGCCCTGGCCAGGTCTGCCAGCGTCAATGTGCGTTCCTGCAGTTGCCCGCTGGCCAGCAGTTCGGCGCGCAGTACGCCAGCCAGCAGGCCGCAATCCTGCGGCGGAGTGTAGTGCTGGCCGGCGATTTCCAGCACCAGATTGCCCCGGCTGAATTCCGTCAGTTCGCCGGCTTCGTTGTGAAACAGCACGTCGAACACATCGGCTTGCTGGCTTTGGGCGTTGCGCAATGCAGCCTCGAAGAACTGGCGCTGGCTGGTTTTGTGGTGCAGCCACCAGCTTGTGCGCACAACGGCGTCATCGGCCAGAACGAAGCTGGGCCGGGCCGGTGTGGCGGGCAGGGGCGTGCACTGCGTGTGGATTTCGCCGCTTTTGTTCAGATCCAGGCGAACGCGCCAGTTGCCCTGGATGTGCTGCCCGGCGAGTTCTGCCAGTTTGTGCCGGCAGGCCGCCAGATCGCAGGGATAGTTGAAGCAGGCGGCGGATTCGCTCAAACGGGTGAGGTGGCGTTCCAGCAGCCAGTAACGGCCATTTTCCAGGCGCAGGGTTTCAAAAAGCGAAAATGTCCGGGCTGGCGCGGTTTCAAGAAAACGCGTCTTGAGCAGGATTTCGGCGTACTCCTCGGTGGCTTGCGATTCCCAGATGATGCCGCTGCCTGCACCGCACGTGAGCTTTTCTGCCTGCAGTTGCAGGGTGCGGATGGCGACGTTGAACACGGCATCGCCTCCCGGCTGGAGCAGGCCGATGGCGCCGCAATAGATGCCACGGGGCTCGTCTTCCAGCGTGGCGATCAATTCCATGGCCTTGGTTTTGGGTGCGCCGGTGATCGAACCGCAGGGAAACAGGGCGCTGAATATGTCCGCCAGTGTGGTGCCGGGCCGGGCCGTGGCCTGGATGGTGGAGGTCATTTGCCAGAGCGTGGGATGGGCTTCCAGTGCAAACAGCTGGCTGACTTGCACGCTGTGCGGCAGGGCGATGCGTGACAGATCATTGCGCAGCAGATCGACGATCATCAGGTTTTCAGCGCGATTTTTTTCCGAAGCCTGCAGCCAGGCGGCCTGCTGACGATCCTCTGCCGCCCAGCGTCCGCGGCGGGTCGTGCCTTTCATGGGCTGGGTGGTGATGTGCTCACCCGTCCGGCGAAAGAACAGCTCGGGTGAGGCGGAAATGATCTGCCCCGGAGGGCCGATGTCCAGGCAAGCCAGATAGGCATCCGGCTGGGTGTGGCGCAGGTGGGCGAACCACGCCAGGGCGCTGTCTGGCGTGGTGTTTTTCAGGCGCAGGGTGTGATTGATCTGGTACACATCACCCGCGTGTATGTGTTGCCGGATGCGTGCCATTTCGGCGGCAAACTGCCGGGCATCGCGATTGGCTTGCCAGGGTGCCTCGGCAACGGCTGAACGGCTGCTGGCCAGCGAATCGGCAAGCTGCTGTGTTCTCGCTTCATCCAGCGGCTGGTCAAATACGCCAAACCAGAGCAGCGGCAGGGAGGGGCTTGTCTGGGAGGCATGGGAGACATGGGGAACGCGCAAGGCTGGGTCAAACGCCGGTGCCGCATCGTAGGCCACATAACCGACAACCCAGTCTCCGGCCTGCGCCTGGGCTTCCGCCGCTTGCAAAACGGCTTTCACATCTGCCAGCCGCGTTGCGCAAAGCAGTTGGCGCGGCTGGCTGAAGGCCAGCAATTGCCGCAACGGCTGGCCGGTTGCGTCATGCGCCAGCGGAAAGTCAAACAACAGCAAGGGTGACATGGCGAATGGGCTGCGCTGTAAAGAGTGATGGACAGGCCATGCGGCATCTGTGGCCTGGCAATGAGCAAGGAAACGAACAAGAAAACGAGGATTTTAGCGGCAGTGCGACAAGCATGAGAAAATGCGCGGTTCGTTTGTTTGCCACAGAAAATATTCACATGACCGCAAAACTGCCGCAGGATGCCGGACCGTGCTATCACTGCGGTTTGCCGGTGCCCGCCGGCTGTGATTTATCGTTATTGATTGATGGCCAGGCGCAGCCGATGTGTTGCGTGGGTTGTCAGGCGGTGGCGCAGGCGATAGTGGCCAATGGGCTGACAGATTATTACCGTCACCGTGACGCCTTGCCGGAAAGTCCGCGCGAGGCTCTGCCGGCGGTCTTGCAGGAGCTGGGGCTGTTTGATCTGCCGGAAATCCAGAAGGATTTCGTACGGGCGGCCAATGGGCCGGATGGTCAGCCCAGCGAGCATGAACGTGAGGCGGCCCTGATGCTGGAAGGCATCACCTGCGCGGCCTGCATCTGGTTGAATGAAGCGCATCTGGCGCGTCAGCCAGGGGTGCGGGCGGTGG
>JAHRWT010000079.1 GCA_019105045.1 Sterolibacterium sp. | reverse complement strand
AAGGCAGGTGGGATGAAACTGCACGAACTCCATGTCGGCGACGCGGCAACCGGCCCGCCATGCCATGGCAACGCCATCGCCAGTGGCGGTATCCGGATTGGTGGTGTACAGATAGACCTTGCCGGTGCCGCCGGTCGCCAGGACTGTCTGGGGCGCACGGAAGGTCTTGACGTGGTTTGCTGCAATATCGAATACATAGGCTCCGAGGCAGGCGTCATCAGCCAGTCCCAGCTTGCTGCCGGTGATCAGGTCAATGGCAATGTGATGCTCGAAAGTCTGGATGTTCGGGTGGCGGCGTACCTTGTCTGTCAAGGTTTCCTGAACGGCGGCCCCGGTTGCGTCATCGACATGGATCACTCGTCGGTGGCTGTGTCCGCCTTCGCGGGTCAAGTGGTAGCCAATGTCGGAATTGGTGTCACGGGTGAAATGCACACCCTGGCTGATCAGCCACTCAATGGCCTGGCGCCCGTGCTCGACCACAAGACGGGTGGTGGCCGGATCACACAGGCCGGCGCCGGCAGTGAATGTGTCCTGGATGTGGGCTTCGATGGTATCGGTTGAGTCGAGTACGGCAGCGATGCCACCCTGAGCCCAGCCAGAAGCCGAGTCCTCAAGCGCCTTCTTGGTGATGATGGCAACCCGTTGCTTGTCCGCCAGGCGCAGTGCCAGGGACTGGCCGGCCAGGCCGCTGCCAAGTATCAATACGTCAAAGTCGATCACGATGCGGAATACCCGTTCCGTGCCTGTCGATGAAAAATGGTTCGGAAATATATCACGACGGCTTGTCAGGCATGTGGGGCATAGCAGGAAAAGGGGGCAAGGGAACTTTTCAAAGGCCCGCCAGTCATTCCGTCAGGCTGATCGATGTACCGAGTGAGTGGGTGGCAGGGTAGCAGGTGTCGGTTTGCCCGGTTGCTGATGTGTTGCAATCGGCGGGTTTGACGGATGGGTCGGCTATACTCTTCGCTTTGACCATTTCCTCATCCGGTAATTATTGACGCATCGTGAGTGATCGGGAAACAGACCAGATACTGGTTGAACGTGTGCAGCAAGGGGACAAGCAGGCTTTTGGCCTGCTGGTTGCCAAGTATCAGCGCAAGTTGATGCGGCTGGTCTCTCGCCTGGTTCGCGATCAGGCAGAAGCTGAAGATGTCGTGCAGGAGGCTTTCATCAAGGCTTACCGGGCACTGCCCGGTTTTCGTGGCGACAGTGCTTTCTATACCTGGCTTTACCGGATCGGCATCAATTCGGCAAAAAATCATCTGGCGACACGCAGCAAGCGACCGCCGACATTGACCGAGTTTGACAACGAAGAGGCAGAGAGCTTTGACGAAGGCGAATTGTTGCGCGACCAGAATACGCCCGAGCGGATACTCATGTCGAAGGAAATTGGGGCGACGGTGAATGCGGCCATCGAGGCGCTGCCGGAAGACCTGCGCAACGCTATCGTACTGCGCGAGATTGACGGATTGAGTTACGACGAGATTGCGATGGTGATGGAATGTCCGATCGGCACGGTGCGTTCGCGGATTTTTCGCGCACGCGAGGCGATCGCCGAAAAATTGCGGCCTTTGCTGGACACCACGCCAGACAGGCGTTGGTGAATGTGGCCGTCCTGCTGTCCTGTTCTGTGTATGAGGTGATGCACAATGAAGAGCGAAATTTCCGCACTGTTTGATGATGAGCTTGCCGACAGGCAGCCGTCGGCCGTGCTTGCTGCGCTGAAGACCAATGCGGAATTGCGCACTGCCTGGCAGGACTATCAGTTGATCGGCGATACCTTGCGTTCGGCAAGTTGTCTGGATTGTGATCTGACCATGCAGGTCATGAGTGCAATAGAGCATGAGCCGGTTTATCTTGCATCGCGACAAAATGCCCAGTCATCCCGGCTTCCGGCCAGAGGTTTGCGTCTGCTTCATGGCGGGATGCGCGTTGCCGCTGCCCTGGCCGGCGTGGGTGTGGTTGCCTGGCTGGTCTTGTCGGCACCGCAGTCTGCGCAGCAGACGATGCAGGGGCTGCGGGCTCAGGTGGAGGCACCCGTAGCTGCACAACAACTCATCCAGCCTGCCCGCCAGCAGGCGCTGGTGCAGAGAACACCGGCAACACCGGCAGTGGCGGCAGCCAGTGACGCAGTGCAGGCCGGGCGCCTGCAATCCTATCTGGTTGCACATCAGGCCTATTCGCCGGCTAACCATTTTGATGGTGGCGCCGGTTATGTGCGTACGGTTGCAGCCACACGATGAAAGACCGCTTCGTATCAGGCCTGGGCTGCCTGTTATTGTTTGCCCTGTTTTCGGTACCACTGCAGGCGGCCGAGCAGGACGGGCTGTACTGGCTGGGCAAGGTTGTTTCGGCGGTGCGCGAGCAGAGTTACAGCGGTACCTTTGTCTATCGCAATGGCGCGCGAACAGAAAGTTCGCGCATCATCCATCTGGCAGAAAATGGCAAGGAATATGAACGGCTGGAAGTGCTTGATGGCAGTCCACGCGAAGTCATCCGGCACAATGACGAGATCAAATGTTATCTGCCGGAAAGCCGGACGCTGATCATTGAAAAACGCGGCCAGCAGAGTGCCTTTCCGCTGACCTTGCCGACCTCGCTGGCCAGCCTGACGGAATACTATTCAATCCAGAAAGGCCCGGTTGAACGCGTAGCTGAACGTGACGGCCAGACGATACGTCTGGAGCCCAGGGACGAGCTGCGCTATGGCCACCAGTTCTGGATCGACGTGGATAGCGGTCTGCCGCTCAAGGCCGGTATGCTCAATGAACAGGGCGAGACGCTGGAAACATTCGCATTTACGCAATTGAAACTGGGTTTGCCGTTGAATCATGACGACTTCAAATCCAGGTTTGATCCACGCAGCAGCGGCTGGCGGGTGCTCAACATGCAAACGCGTGAGACGCGAGGCATGGAAGATGCCTGGCTGTTCAGAACCCGAATTCCCGGTTTTCGCAAGCTTGCAGGCATGAAGCGCCGGGGTCACGCAGGTGCTGCGGATAGCACCCATGTGGTGTTTTCCGATGGCCTGGCAGCAATTTCCGTGTTCATCGAAGCGCTGCCCAGAGATGTCGAGCCAGGCTTGATCGCGCTGGGCGCGGTCAATGTCTATCAGCGGGTGCTGGGCAATCATCTGATTGTCCTGATGGGAGAGGTTCCTCCGGCAACCTTGAAGAAATTTGGTGATGGTATTGAGCCACGCCGCAAATGAGTGCATGACAAGATGGAAAACCGGGGTACGGTGACCTGTGTGGAAGGGGCGTATGCGCTGGTTGAAGTTCGTCCTGTCAGTGCTGGATGTGGGCGTTGTCACGAAACCGGTGGCTGCGGTGGTGGTCTGCTGACCGAGGCGTTGCGGCCCAAAGGCATGACGCGCTACCGCCTGAAGAACACGATTGGTGCGCAGGTGGGTGACGAGGTTGTGCTCAGGGTTGCTGAAGGTGCCGTGCTGCGTGTGGCCTTGCTGGCTTATCTGTTGCCGGTCATCTGCCTGATCGTCGGGGCGGCCATTGCCACGGCGATTTATGCTGAAGATCACATGGCGCTGGCAGGTGCTGTCAGCGGATTGCTGCTGGGGCTGCTGGTCTTGCGTCTGTTGCAGTCGCGTCTGGCGCACGGTTCGGCAAGGATCGATATGCACTTTGCCGGCAATGACACGCTGCGAATGGACTGTCATGGTTGATTTTTCTGGGCGCTTCGCCGGTTCAGTCTGTTCTGGTTTGTCACCGAATGGCTGTGGCCAATGAAATCGCTGCACAAGGCATTTTGCGTACTTTGTCTGTTGTTGCAGTTGTCTGTGGCTGCGGCACAGATGCCGGAGCTGCCCGACTTCACTGGGCTGGTTGAGGCGCAAGGGGCGACCGTGGTCAATATCAGCACCATGCAGCCTGCCCGTGGCAACCGCAATTCAAGTGCATATGGTTCGAATGGTTCGAATGGTTCAACGGGGTTATATGGCCCTTTTGGTCGCCAGGCTTTTGACGAGAATGATCCGGCTTTCGAGTTTTTCCGGCGTTTCGTGCCGCCCAATCAGGCAGAAGACACGGCGACCCAGGAAATGCGTGCGCTGGGTTCCGGATTCATCATCAGCGCCGATGGCCATATTCTGACCAATGCTCATGTGGTTGCAGGTGCCAGCGAGATTCTGGTCAAACTGGCTGACAAGCGTGAGTTGCGCGGCAGATTGCTGGGGGCCGACATGCACACTGATGTTGCATTGATCAAGGTCGATGCCTTGGGTTTGCCTGTGGTCAGACTGGGCGATCCGGGGCGACTCAAGGTAGGTGAATGGGTTGTGGCCATAGGCTCGCCTTTCGGCTTTGAAAACAGCGTGACGGCCGGCATTATCAGCGCGAAGAGCCGGTTACTGTCGCAAGAAAGTTTCGTACCTTTTATTCAGACCAATGCCGCAATCAATCCGGGTAATTCTGGAGGCCCTCTTTTCAACATGCGCGGTGAAGTGGTGGGTATCAATTCGCAGATCTACAGCCGTTCCGGGGCCAATACTGGGCTGGCTTTTGCCGTGCCGATCGATGTGGCAATGGCTATCCAGGCGCAACTAAAATCACATGGCCGGATCGTGCGGGGCCGGATCGGCGTGGTCATGCGCGATATCAACAAGGAACTGGCTGATTCCTTTGGTCTCATCAAGGCGCAGGGCGTGCTGATCGATGCCGTTGAACAAGGCGGTGCGGCGGATCGCGCCGGCATTGTGGCGGGTGATGTCGTGTTGCGCATGAATGGCGCACTTGTCCGCAATTCAGCAGAATTGCAGCGCATGGTAGGCGCGACGCGGCCGGCCACTGCGGCTGTCCTGCAGGTCTGGCGCAAAGGTGCGATGCAGGATTTCAGCGTGACCGTGGTTGAGGTGCAGGAAGGCCGGTCGGCCACGTCTGTCCGGGAGACTGCGGATAAATCGCGCAATCGCAATCCGCAAACGACGCTGACAATGGCCGAACGGCTGGGCTTGCAGGTGGCGGAGCCAGGCGCGGTTCAACAGAAAAAACTGCGCCTGGCCACAGGACTCTTGCTGACGGATGTGCAAGGCAGTGCCGCGACAGCTGGCTTGCGTGCGGGAGACATCATCCTGAGCCTGGTGGCCAAGGGCGTGACGAGTGAAATTCGTGGGGTGCAACAGTTCAATGCCCTGTTGGAGAAGGCCGGCAAGAATGCCTCAATCACCTTGCGCGTCATGCGTGGTGAAAGCCAGACTTTCGTCAGCCTCAAGGACTACAGCCAGGATTCATGGTAGTCGCGGTTATCGTCATCGTCATCGTTGCGGAGCCAATATGGAAATACGCTTCAAACTTTATAGTCGGGAATATTGTCACCTCTGTCACGATTTGTTGGCAGCGCTGCAGAGTCTGCGCGACGAGGCCGGCAGCCCGGCTGATTTCGTTGTCGATGTCGTTGATGTTGATGCGGAAACCATGGATCCGCTCCTGCTGGCACGTTATGACGAAAAGGTGCCCGTACTGGTTGCGATGACGGCAGAAGGTGAACACGAGCTATGCCATTATTTTCTCGACAGGGCGGCTGTGCTGGACTATTTGCAATCTCGCAGGCCCGTCGAGCAGACGGGTATTTGATCATGACAGTTTCTGCAAAAAGTCGCAGCACGTCTCTTGCCTCCAAGGCTGAGAATGATCTGCTGTCATGCGTGGCTTGTCCTCGGCTGGCCGGATTTCTGCAGGCAGTCCGTGACAGACATGCCGATTATCATGCGCGTCCGGTGATGCCTTTTGGTGATTCGCAGGCACGTTTGCTGATTGTCGGCCTGGCGCCGGGTATGCATGGAGCCAACCGTACCGGGCGGCCATTCACGGGGGATCATGCGGGCATTCTGCTTTATGAAACCCTTCATCGTTATGGTTTTGCTTCGCGTCCTGCTTCGGTGACGATGGATGATGGCTTGCAATTGCACGATTGCCGCATCACCAATGCGGTCAAATGCCTGCCGCCGCAAAACAAGCCGGAGACGGCGGAAATCCGCAACTGCAATGCGTTTCTGGCAGAGGAGCTGCAGCCAGGCAATGCGCCTGATTTGCGTGTCATCCTGGCGCTGGGCAATGTGGCACACAAGGCCGTGTTGATGGCGCTGGGCATCAGACAAGGCGCGCTGGTTTTTGCCCACGGCGCGACGCATGTGCTGCCGGATGGTCGTTTGCTGATCGACAGCTACCACTGCAGCCGTTACAACACCCAGACGCGCCGCCTGACGGCAGAAGGCTTTGCCGCTGTTTTCGAGAATATCAGGGCACGGTTGGCGGACGATGCCTGATTCTGTCGATCCTGCTGCCTCCAGTGGAGCGGCGCCCTTCGATCCGGCCAGCCTGCTGGCTGGCCTGCCCGATGCGCCAGGGGTCTATCGTATGCTGGGCGTGCAGGATGAAGTGCTTTACGTTGGCAAGGCAAAGAATCTCAAGAAGCGCGTCAGTTCCTATTTTCAGCGCAGCAACAAAAGTCCGCGCATCGAGTTGATGCTGACCCAGGTGCAACGGGTCGAGATCACCGTGACCCGTTCCGAAGCCGAAGCGCTGATTCTGGAAAACACGCTGATCAAGCGGCTGGCGCCCAAGTACAACATTCTTTTTCGCGACGACAAGTCCTATCCCTACATCGTGTTGACGGGTGATGAATATCCGCGCCTGGCGTTTCATCGCGGCAGTTTTTCGCGCCAGGCACGCTATTTCGGCCCTTATCCGAACAGTCTGGCGGTGCGCGAATCCATACAGCTGCTGCAGAAGATCTTCCGGCTGCGGACTTGTGAAAACTCAGTTTTTGCCCATCGTTTGCGGCCCTGTTTGTTGTATCAGATCAAGCGCTGTACGGCGCCGTGCGTCGGCTTGATCACTCATGAGGACTACGCCACCGATGTGCGCAATGCCGAGATGTTCCTGCAGGGGCAGCACAACCAGGTGATTGATCAATTGACGCAGGCGATGCAACAGGCTGCCGATCAATTGAATTTTGAAGAGGCTGCCCAGCTGCGCGATCAGGTGCGTGCTCTGCAGGCGGTGCTGCACCGGCAATATGTCAGCAGTACCGGCGAGGAGAATGTCGATATCCTGGCGGCAGTCTCCGCTGGCGGCATGTTCTGTGTGAATCTGGCCATGGTGCGCGGCGGCCAGCATCTGGGCGATTGTGCCCATTTTCCACGCGGTGCGGCGTACAGCGTGGCTGGCGAGGAAGCGGCCGGGCTGCAGGCTTTCATCGAGCAGCATTATCTGAAACATCCCGCACCGGCGCGGCTGATCCTGCAGCATGATTTGCAATCTGCCTGTGCAGCCGTGTTTGAAGCGGCTGGTGTGAATGTCAAATTAGGCTTGCCGCGCAATGAGCAGGAGCGGGTCTGGTTGGCAATGGCAGAACAAAACGCCCGACTGGCGTTGGCTGCGCGACAGCGGGCGGCCGACAGCGCACAGGCGCGCCTGGAAGCGCTGGCTGAAGTGCTCGATTGCGCCGAGTTGCCGGCGCGCATCGAATGCTTCGATATCAGCCATACGCAAGGGGAGGGTACGGTGGCTTCCTGCGTGGTGTGTGTCGATGGCAGCATGAAGAAAAGTGAATACCGGCGCTTCAATATCAGCGGCATTCAGCCGGGTGATGACTACGCGGCCATGCGTCAGGCCTTGACGCGGCGTTACGAGAAAGTGGCCACGGGTCAGGCCGTGGCGCCGGATCTGATCATCATCGACGGTGGCAAAGGCCAGTTGGGCGTGGCGCATGAAGTGCTGGCCGAACTGGGACTGCAGCATCTGGCCAGCCTCGGCATGGCCAAGGGTGAGGCTCGCAAGCCCGGTGAGGAAACACTTTTGATCGGAGACAGGCACAAGGAAAAGGATGGCTTAGAATCAGTGCATCTGGCTGCTCACCATCCCGCCTTGCATTTGATCCAGGAAATCCGTGATGAAGCGCATCGTTTTGCCATCTTCGGTCACCGCGCTCGCCGCGACAAGGCGCGCCGTCGCTCGAAGCTGGAAGATGTGTCCGGTATCGGTGGCGAGCGCCGGCGGCGTTTGCTGGCCTATTTCGGCGGCTTGCAAGGGGTAATGGCGGCGACAGTGGAAGATCTGTGCCGCGTCGAGGGTATCGGCCGGACGCTGGCACAACAGATATACGATGCACTGCATTGACGATAGAAATGGAACAACAGCGAGCAGACATGCCATTCAATATTCCCATCCTGCTGACCTGGGCGCGTATCGTCCTGATTCCGCTGTTTGTTGGCATCTTCTATGCCTCTGACTGGTTGACGCCGCATGAACAGGCGGTGGCTGCCACGTTGATCTTCATCATCGCCGCGCTGACCGATTGGCTGGATGGCTGGCTGGCGCGCAAGCTGGGGCAGACGTCGGCCTTTGGCGCGTTTCTCGATCCAGTCGCTGACAAACTGATGGTCGCCGCTGCGTTGATCGTGCTGGTGCAATTGGGTCGGGTTGATGCCCTGATTGCCGTCATCATCATCAGTCGCGAACTGGCAATTTCGGCCTTGCGTGAATGGATGGCGAAAATTGGCGCGGCGGAAAGCGTGGCGGTGTCCATGCTGGGCAAGTTCAAGACCGTTGCACAGATGGTGGCCATTCCCTTGCTGCTCTATAGTGAGGATCTGCTCGGCCTGCCGGTACGGACGATCGGTACTCTGCTGATCACCATTGCCGCTGTGCTCACGCTCTGGTCGATGGTGTATTACCTGAAGATGGCCTGGCCGGAAATCTCGCTGCGCAGCCATAAACAGGAAAAGTGATCCTGAAGTATGGAGGGTGTTGGCACACCGTGGAGAAAATCATGAACAAGACCGAACTCGTCGAACGCATCGCCATTGCCGCAGATATTTCCAAGGCCTCGGCCGGTCGTGCGCTTGATGCTGCACTGGAGAACATCAAGTCCGCCCTGGCGCAAGGGCAGGACGTCGGCCTGGTTGGCTTTGGTTCGTTTCACGTCATTCGGCGCGAAGCGCGCAGTGGCCGCCATCCGCGCACAGGTGAGGCGCTGCAGATCAAGGCCAGCGCACAAGCCCGGTTTCGTCCTGGCAAAGCGCTCAAGGATGCGTTAAAATAGCACTCCTTTCTGTTCGCAATATCAACGAAATCAACAGATAAGGGCGCTTAGCTCAGCCGGTAGAGCGTCTGCCTTACACGCAGAATGTCGGCGGTTCGATCCCGTCAGCGCCCACCAACCACCTGTACAGAAAACCACCTACGGGTGGTTTTTTTGTTGCATGGCACGGCCGCGACTTGCGGCAGCAAACTCGGCAGCGCTGATCAAGCCCAGCTACATTTCGAATCCTGGATGATTCCACAATACGGGGCAGGGCGGTCGATCTGTCATGCGCTCTTGACGCTCTTGAAACAGTTTCGGCAAGCTCATGCAGACTGCGGATACTTTTCGGTGTCTTTCTTGCTGCGCAAAGGCGGTACAAGGCGTATCATTTTCCGTCATCCGGATCATGTTCTCCCTGCATGTTCCGTTCGTTCATCACTCCAATCACAACAGGAGCATCCTTCATGAACACCAATCATGCCGGCCCGCTGCGCGCCAGCAAGGCGTTGCGCATGTTGCACTGGGCGACTGTCCTGGCGATGGCGCTGGCCTGGGCCTTCATCTACAGCAAAGGCTTGTTCGACAAGGGCAGCTTCGAGCGCAATTTATTGAAGGAACTGCACATGTTTGCCGGATTGCTGGTGCTGGTGCTGCTGCCGCTGCGCATTCTTGCGCGCCATCGTCAGCCATTGCCCCCGATCACGCATCAACCCAGCCGGCTGGTCCAGGGACTGGCCACTCTCATGCACGTGACGTTGTATGTCGGCTTGCTGGTGATTCCGTTGCTGGGTATGGTTTATGTCCAGTCGAAGGGCCAGCCCTTGCCCGTCACTGGCGTGCAACTGCCGCAACTGCTCTCGCTGGAAAAGGTCGACGCCAAAAACATCAAGCAACTTCACGAGATCTTGGGGTTGTTCATGCTCTATCTGGTGATCCTGCATGCCGCTGCTGCATTCTGGCATCACCGTCTGCTGCGTGACGACACCTTGCGGCGCATGCTCTGAAGAACGAGGGATGCTGCAGACCTGTCGAGGCATCAGCAGCGTTTTGAGCAGCAGTGGAATATTCCCGTTTATCGCATTGACGCTGCCAGAAACGCGCTCTTATAATTAGCGCGTGTTTATTAACACGCATGTTAATTTATTCTGGTCATCATGGCGGCTGGGTGGGTAGGAAGTGATGCTGCACAGCCATGTCCGACTGACACAATAACGATAAACAATTATCTGCTACTAGGGGAGCACCAGTGAAAGTCAACTACACATCGACAGCGACAGTGGAGCAGCTGCTGGCTGCGGAAGACGGGGTATGGCAGCAATCTGCGGTTGAGCAGGTACCGCTGCAGGGTACGCCGTGGGCGATGCAGCCG
>JAHRWT010000033.1 GCA_019105045.1 Sterolibacterium sp. | reverse complement strand
GCGCCTTACAACCACATTACCGAGCTTTATGCCGAAGACGATATTTCCTTTGTCGAAGTGCAGTTCATCGATGGCACGCGCCGTGAGCTGCCGGGCAAGACACAGGTCACGACTCAGCGTGGCTTGCAGTGGCCGGATGATTTGCAATCGGGTGATGACATTGACGGGCTGCCGATTGAAACCGTATTGCGTCGCAGCGCGCCGGAAGTGGCGACCTGCAATCTGGCCGGCATCGTTGTCGCCAATGTCGAGAGCGAGGCGCAATACGCAGAGGTGGCCTACTACGCGCTGCTGATGATCGATAAATGCATACATCTGGCGCACTATGAATTGCCGCAAGTGGGCGAGACTTCGCGGCGGCGCCTGAATGCCGGTGTGGGCATCCTCGGCCTGGCACATTTGATGGCCAAGCGTGGCCAGAGCTACACCACGCTTGCCGGCAAACAGTTCATTCACGAAGTCGCCGAGCGCCATTACTGGCATTTGCTGCGGGCCAGCCTGCGACTGGGCAAGGAGCTGGGTAATGCGCCATGGATGCACAAGACGCGCTGGCCTGAAGGCTGGCTGCCCATTGATACCTGCAATCCGCATGTGGACAAGATTGCGCCTTTTACCACGCGCTACGATTGGCAAGGGCTGCGCGCCGAAATCATCGCCCAGGGCGGCATTCGCAACTCGGTACTGGTGGCCCATATGCCGACCGAAACCAGCGCCAATGCCTCGGGCACGACCAATGGCCTTTATCCAGTGCGCGAGCTGACCCTGATCAAGACCGACAACCAGCGCGTGAATTACTGGGCAGCGCCCGATGGCGATACGCTGGCCGAGGCTTATCAATCTGCCTGGGACATCCCCGCCAAGGACATGACCGAGCTTTATGCCATCGTGCAGAAATGGACTGATCAGGCGATCTCGGCGGATTTCTATCGTCGCGTGATTGGCGATGCCTCGATTTCGTCGAGCGAAATGATCGAGGACTACCTTTATCGCGTCAAGCTGGGGCTGAAATCCAAGTACTACATGAACCAGAAAACCTCCAACGGTGTGACCACCGTGGCGGATGTGAGGCCAGCAGAGGCTGCCGACCTGGCGCACGAGTCAGACAGCGAATCAGAAGCTGACCTCGACTGTGCCGCCTGCACGCTTTGAGACAGGAGCAGACCACCATGAAATCCCTGGAAACCGTTTTCAATTACGCCAAGACCGACTACCAACGCCCTCAATTGCTGCTGGGCCAGCGGCCCGGTCTGTTCGATACCGTGAATCGTCACTTTCCCGAAATCTGGGCGCTCTATAAAGCCCAGAAATCGCTCGACTGGGATGAAAACGAATTCGACTATTCCAGTTGCAATGCCGACTTCAAGACCTGCCCACGCGCCACTTACGACATGATGATCAAAACCCTGGCCTGGCAGTGGGAAGCTGATTCCGTGGCTTCGCGGGCGATTGCTCCGGTATTGGCGCCTTTCATCACGGCCAGTGAGTTATGGGCCGCCTGGCAGCGCATTTCCGACAACGAAGTCATCCACGCGGCCACCTATTCGGAAATCGTACGCAATTCCTTTGATGATCCCGGCGTGATTCTTGATGAAATCCTGCGGGTGCAGGAAGCTCACGATCGCCTGGCCGAAGTGGCGGGGGCTTTTGCCGCAGGTTATGAAGCCTCGCACAAATATGCGCTGGGCCAGTTGGCCAATGATCAAGACACATACAACGCCGTTTTCATGACCATCGTCGCCTTGCTGTGCATGGAACGCATCCAGTTCATGGCCAGCTTTGCCGTGACTTTCGCCATTTGCGATACCGGTCTGTTCCAGCCGATCGGCAAGGCCATCCAGAAAATCGCCCAGGACGAACTGGAAATTCACGTCGAGCTTGACCGCGCCGTGCTCAAGCATGAATTGAGCACCGAGCGCGGCCAGACGGCTTTTGCGCAATGCCGTGACCGCATCGAAAAAATGATCGAAGAAGTTGTTGATAGCGAACTGGCCTGGATCAGCTATCTGTTTTCCGAAGGCCGCGAACTGGTCGGCATGAACGCCGAACGCCTGTCCGCCTGGACGCTCTACTGCGCCAAGGACGTCTATCAGCTGTTCGGTTTGAGCACGGAAAAATACACCCTGCCGGCGCACAACCCGCTCAAGTTCATGGAAAAGTGGCTCAACATTTCCAAGACCCAGGCCTCCCCGCAAGAGCAGGACATCGCCGCCTACAAGGTCGGTGTGATGCGGCGCACCGACGAAAACGTCGTGTTTGATGTTGATTTCTGAAGATCACAAATATCTGTACCAACCCCACCAGACCTGATCACGCCGGTTGAAATTTTTTATTCGGAGCTCTCATGGAAATCATTATTTACGGTAAGGACGGCTGCGTAAATTGCGACCGCGCCCGCATGCTTTGCCAAATCCAGTCCATCCCGTTCAGCTACCTCAGCGTAGGCAGCGATATCAGCATCGAAGAACTGCAGGCCAAAGTCGGCCAGCCAGTGCGCAGCCTGCCGCAAATCTTCCGGCAAGACCAAGGCGTGGCAAACGCCAGCTTCAGCCTGATTGGTGGCTATGACGAACTGCGGCGGCAGTTGGCCGGCTGAGTCGTGCCGGACTGCGAGCCGGGCGGCCACGGTGCGCTGCATTCGATACTCAGCACTCGACACCGATAGGTGAGCAATCGGTCTTGTGCGGATTGCATCCGCGGCGATCGGGGCGGGGGGAAAGATGAATATGCGGGAAAACGGTCTGGCCATGTCATGACAGGTGGATTGTCCCATCCGCTGAATTGGTGAAAATTCGTAACAACAGAGATTTTTCTGGACTGTCCGGTCTACAATCCATCCTTGTTCTGTTTTCAGCCCACGCCCGGATTGCCGTGAATTTTCTGCCCTCCAGATTTTGTCGTCCAGCCCACCGCCTTGGTTTGTCCCTACCCCTGCTGGTGTTGGCTGCCTGTGTGCCCTTGCAGACATTGCAGCCACACACGCCGCACGCACTGCAATTGTCGTTGCCGGCGCAATGGTCAAGCACTCCGGTTGAGGCGACGAATACGGCGGTGCAGGGGCAATGGTGGCGGCAGTTTGCCGATGTCATGCTGGATGAACTGATCGAACAGGCATTGCATTCCGCCCACGATCTGCGCACGGCACAGGTGCGTTTACAACAGGCACGGGCAGCACTCGATCTGGCGGAGGCCGGCTTGTGGCCCAGTATCGGGACCAGTGTGGGCGCGACGCGGGCGCGCAGCGGCCACGCCAGTCCGCAAACTCAGTATTCCGCTGGTTTTGATGCCAGCTGGGAACCGTCGATTTTTGGCGGATTGCGTGATGGCGTGAGCGCAGCCGAGTTCGACCTGGCCGCCAGCCAGGCCACGCTGGGTAATGCCCAGGTCAGCCTGGCTGCAGAAGTTGCACTGAATTACGTCAGTCTGCGCAGCCTTCAGCAACGTCTGCAGATTGCCCGCAGCAATCTGGCCGCACAGGAAGACACCTGGCAGCTGGTGAGCTGGCGCCAGCAGGCTGGATTGGCCAGTGAATTGGAGCTGACGCAGGCGACGGCCAATTTGGCCAGCACGCGTGCTGGCATCCCCGGTCTGGAAGCCAGCATCGCTGCCGCCATGCATCGTTTGGCCCTGCTGACGGGACAAATGCCGTCCAGCCTGCAACCCCGCCTGTCACCGGTGCGCGCCTTGCCAACGACTCAAGCCATTGTGGGCATTCCCATTCCGGCAGATACACTCAATCAGCGTCCCGATGTACGCGCCGCCCAGCTGGCGCTGTCGGCTGAGCTGGCGCGGCTGGATCAGCGCCGTGCCGAAACCTGGCCCAGCCTGCGCCTGTCGGGATCGCTGGGCTGGCGGGCCGCCTCGACCAGCGCCCTGGGCAGCGGGGCGAATGTGGCGGCTTCGCTGGCCGCCAGTCTGGCAACCACGCTGTTTGACGGTGGTCGCATCCGCGCGCGCATTGCCGCCCAGGACGCAAGTGCCGAACAGGCGCTCATCAGTTACGAGAAAACCATCCTGACGGCACTGGAAGATGTCGAGAATGCGCTGGCCGAACAGGCGGCTGCGCAGACCCGTCTGCAGGCAAGGCGTCAGGCCGCAACCGCCGCCACGCGTGCGGCAGAACTTGCACGGCAGATGTATCGCAGCGGCATGGTGGATTTCCAGCGCACGCTGGATGCCGAGCGTACTCGCTTGTCTGCGGAAGACGGCGCAGCAACGGCCCAGGCCGAGGAACTGAATGCGCTGATCCGCCTGTACAAGGCGCTGGGCGGCGGCTGGCAAATGGACAGCGCCGACGTGTTCACGAGCTCCAACCCTGCCGAGGCCGGCGAGGCGCAGCAGGCTCTTTGAAAGACCCATCATGACATCACAACCTTTGGATCCCTTGCTGCAGACCCGGCGCAGCCGCCTGGCTGGCTGGCGCGGCGCCTTGCTGATCGTGCTGGTGCTGGTGCTGCTCGGTGCGGCATATGGGCTGTTTTTTGCCGGCAAGAAGCAGCAGGGACATTACCTCACCGAAGCGGCCGCTAAAGGTCACTTGGTGGTGAACATATCTGCCAGCGGCACCCTGGCGCCGACGCGCTCGGTGGATGTCGGCAGTGAGCTGTCCGGTACGCTGGAAGAAGTACTGGTCGATGACAACGATCGCGTCACCCAGGGACAGATTCTGGCGCGCCTGGATACGGCCAAGCTGGAAGATGCGGTGAAGCGTTCGCAGGCGGCGGTGGCCGTGGCCGAGGCAAATGTGGCGCAGGCGGCGGCCACGCTCAAGGAGCAGCAGGCCAATTATCAACGCATGCTGGAAGTGCATGAACTGTCTGGCGGCAAGGTGCCTGCCGCCAGTGAACTGGAGAGTGCCAAGGCGGCGCTGGCGCGGGCAGAAGCCAACCGGCAGAGTACGCAAGCTGCCGTGGCCCAGGCCCGCGCCACACTGACCACCGACCAGACCAATATCGGCAAGGCAGTGATCCGTTCGCCCATCAATGGTGTGGTGCTGGCGCGCAAAGTCGAGCCGGGGCAGACCGTGGTGGCAGCGATGACGACGCCCGTGCTGTTTTCCATTGCCGAAGACCTGACTCAGATGGAACTGGAAGTGCGCGTCGATGAAGCCGATGTCAGCACGGTGCAACTCGGCCAGCCGGCCAGCTTCAGCGTGGCCGCCTGGTCGGGGCGACGTTTCCCGGCGACCATCAAACGGATCGGCATCGGTTCGACCATCGTCGATAACGTGGTCACCTATAAAACCATCTTGAGCGTAGCCAATGACGATCTGGCACTGCGCCCCGGCATGACGGCCACGGCGCAGATCATCACCGTCGATCACAAGGATGTGCTGCTGGTGCCAACCGCAGCGCTGCGCTACATACCGGCCCAGGCGGGCCAGGACGATGCCGAAAAAGCCGGTGGCACGAGCAGCTATGTCGATAAGCTGTTGCCGCGCATGCCGCGCCGCCCCAAAAAAGCCGGCCAGGCCGCGCCGCGCAGTGGCGGTTCGGGTCAGCTCTGGGTGCTGGAACAAGGTCAGCCACGCCGTATCGAAGTGCAGCTTGGCGCCAGCAATGGCCGACAGGTCGAGATCACCGGTGGCGAGCTGCAGCCTGGTATGCAGGTGATTACCGATTATCTGCTGGAGGCAACGTGAAGGCGGAAGTCAGGCGGGTTGCTCAGGCCGATGAGGCGGCGTTGATTTCTCTACGCGGCGTGGATAAGGTCTATGGCACGGGAGCGACGGCTTTTCAGGCGCTGAAGGAAATTGACCTGGACATTCATGGCGGCGAGTTCATCGCCATCATGGGGCCCAGTGGTTCGGGCAAGTCCACGGCACTCAACATCATCGGCTGTCTGGATGGGATAACGGCGGGCAGCTATCGGTTTCGCAATACCCAGGTCGAACAACTCGACCGCAATCAGCGTGCGCTGCTGCGGCGGCATTATCTGGGCTTTGTCTTTCAGGGCTTCAACCTGCTGGCACGTACTTCAGCGCGTGAAAATGTCGAGCTGCCCCTGCTGTATCGCGGTCAGGATGCGGCAACCCGTCATCGAGCGGCGACGGCGGCCCTGGCGCAGGTCGGTCTGGCCGGCTGGGAACATCACACACCGGCAGAACTGTCAGGCGGCCAGCAACAGCGCGTGGCCATTGCCCGGGCGATAGCCACACAACCATTGGTGCTGCTGGCCGATGAACCGACGGGCAACCTCGACACCACCCGCAGCCATGAAATCATGACCTTGCTCACTCGCCTGAACAGTGAGCAGGGCATCACGGTGATCATGGTCACCCACGAGCCGGAAATGGCGGCTTATACCCGGCGCATCGTGCGTTTTGTCGATGGTCGGGTCGACAGCGATCAGCCCAACGAGCATCCTGTATCGGTGACTCCTGTCGGCAGCGATGTTGCAGCAGCGGAGGCGGTCTGATGCAAATGTTGATCAACGCCTTGCTGTTGGCCGAGCGCGCTATCCGCCGCAATCTGATGCGTTCTTTTTTGACCGTGCTGGGTATTGTCATCGGCGTGGCGGCGGTGATTACCATGGTCACGCTGGGCGAAGGAGCAACCCGCATGGTTGCCAGCCAGATCGCCAGCCTGGGCAGCAATCTGCTGCTCTTGCGTCCTGGCCAGATGCTGGGTCCTGGCGGCGGCGGTGGTGCAGGAGTCGCCCGCTTTCGTCTGAGTGATGCCGATGCCCTGCAAAACCAGATCGCTTCCTTGCGGGTTGTGGCTCCCGTGGTCAATACGCGGGTCACACTGGTGGCCGGTGGGCAGAACTGGTCATCGATGGTCAATGGCAGCAGCAATGACTATTTTTCTGCCGGCAACTGGACGCTGGCTGAAGGTCGGCTGTTCGAGGCGGATGAGGAGCATGCCGGTCGTTCGGTGTGCGTCATCGGCAATACCATCCGCCAGCAGTTGTTTGCCAACCAGACCGCACTGGGCGCCGAGCTGCGGGTGAAGAACATTGCCTGCGAAATCATCGGTACGCTGGCCGCCAAAGGCCAGGGTGCGATGGGGCAGGATCAGGATGACGTGGTGGTCATGCCCATCCGCACCGTGCAACGCCGGCTGACCGGCAATCAGGATGTGGCCAGTCTGATGTTGTCCTTGCGTGACGGCGTGGCCGCTGAGCCGGTGATGGAACAGATCAAGCGGCTGATGCGCGAACGGCGCAAGCTGGCCGATGGCGAAGAGGACAATTTTTCCATCATGGACACCAAGGAAATCGCCGCCGCGCTGACCGGCACCATCCGCACCATGACGGGTCTGCTCGGCGCCGTGGCCGCCGTGAGTCTGTTGGTGGGTGGCATCGGCATCATGAACATCATGCTGGTATCCGTCACCGAGCGCACCCGCGAAATCGGCATACGCCTGGCCATTGGCGCACTGGAGCAGGAAGTGCTGCTGCAGTTTCTCATCGAATCCGTGGTGCTCTCGGCACTGGGCGGGCTGCTTGGCATCCTTCTCGCCTTTCTTGCCTGCTGGGGTCTGAGCGCACTGATGCATGTGCCTTTTATCTACAACCCGGCGGTCAATTTTCTGGCCTTCATTTTCTCTGGTGCGATCGGTGTGGTGTTCGGCTATTTCCCGGCCAGGCGCGCTGCCAGGCTCGACCCGATTCAGGCGCTGCGTTACGAGTAAGCCGCGGCTGAGCAGCAGGCAGGCGTGGTCAGGATGAGCCTGCCACCGCGATGAAACGAACAAGCGCCTGGCGCAGCTGGCCGTCGGGCAGCTTGTCCAGCAGGGATTCGATGCTGGCGCGGGCGCCTTCGCCCAGCTGGGCAGCCTGTGGTTGTGGCCGGGTTTGCGGCAGGGGATCGACAGGCTGGACCTTGATGCGTATCTCCGTCAGCGGTTCGCTGAGGCTGTGATAGCGTTCGGTCAGGGTCGTGGTGAGCTGGCGCAGCTTGCTTGCGGCCGCGCCGTTTTCAGCATGAATGATCAACACGCCCTGTTTGAGGTTGGCCACCCGGCAAGTGCGGCTCAATGCCGGTGGCAGTGCCGTTTCGAGCACTCGCTGCAAGCGCAGCAGATGGTTGGCATGGGCTTGCAGGCTGGCGATGGCCGTATCGGTGCGCAGATGGTCGTCTAGCGAGTGTGAGGACATGGGTCTGCCGGAGAACAGAGGGGGATGGCTGAAAGATGGAGGGAGGATTTTCGCCGCGCTGGCGGTGTCTGGATGCTTTGCCAAGTCCGGTAGTGCGCTTCCCGGGGTTTTCCTTCTTGCCGAAAAGCCACTCATCAGGCTAAAGTGCGCGCTTTCTGCTGTTGTCATGTCGTGAGGAGTCTTGCGTGTTTGCCATCATACAAGCTGCCGGTTGGCCGATCTACCCGCTGTTGCTGGCGTCCATCATTGCGGTTGCGCTGATCATCGAACGGTTTTCGACGTTGCGCCGCGTCCGTATCGTACCGCCGGGTCTGCTGGAAAGCGTGGTCGGCGATTTCCAGCAAGGCGGCGTCAGTGAACAAATGCTGCGCCGGCTCGAATTGCATTCGCCGCTGGGCCGGGTGTTTGCGGCTGGTTTGCGCAATGTCGATAGCACGCGCGAAATCATGAAGGAATCGATCGAGGAAGCCGGTCGTGCCGCCACCCACGAGCTGGAGCGTTTCTTGACCACGCTGGGAACCATTGCTTCGATCAGTCCGCTGATGGGGCTGTTTGGCACTGTGGTTGGCATGATCGAGATTTTTGGTTCGGCAACGGCCACCGGAAACAATCCGCAGCAGTTGGCGCACGGGATTTCCGTTGCACTCTACAACACCGGTTTTGGCTTGCTGATTGCCATTCCGGCGATGATTTTCTATCGGCACTTCCGCGCCCTGGTCGATGGTTTCCTTGCCGAAATGGAGCAGCAGGCAGTCAAGCTGGTCGAGCGGGTGCATGGCGAGCGTCGGTAAGCAGAGACGGATGACAGGCAGAGGAACGAGGCGATGAATTTTCAGCGCAACCGGGTGCACGAGGAACCGGAAATCAACCTGATTCCGATGATCGACATTCTGCTGGTGATCCTGATTTTCCTCATGGTCACCACCACGTACTCGAAATACACCGGTTTGGAAATCAACCTGCCGACGGCCGATGCCGAACAGAAGGCCGAGCAGTCCAACGAGATCAATGTGGTAGTGAATCATCAAGGTGAAGTGATGGTCAACCGTCTCGTGGTGGCTGGTCGGGATGTGGAAGCCATCAGTCTGGCCTTGCGGCGCGTGGCAGAAGCCAATGCGACCCAGGCGCCGGTGGTCATCATCAGTGCCGATGCCCAGGCGACTCACCAGAGTGTGATTGATGTGATGCAGGCTGCGCAGCAAGCCGGGCTGGCGCATATTTCGTTTGCCACACAGAACGCCAACCATTGAGTGCTACCGCGCAACGGGCCCTCGTGGATCGTTGCGTGATGCGCTGCGCGTGGCCCTGGCAAGCTGCGTGAAGCAAGGCTAAGGTCAAGGCATGGATCCGGCCCGTTTTTTTCTGCGCATCTGGCAACGGCGTGGCGTGCTGGCCGTGCTGCTGTGGCCGCTCAGCCTGCTGTTCGGCCTGCTCAGCGCGCTGCGCCGGCAGGCTTATGCCCGGGGCTGGCTGCCAACCGAACGGCTGCCGGTTCCTGTGGTGGTGGTCGGCAACATCATTGTCGGCGGCAGCGGCAAGACGCCACTGACGCTCTGGCTGGCAGACGCCCTGCGCCAGATCGGATGGCAGCCGGGCATCATCAGCCGTGGTTATGCGGCGACTGCCTCAGCCACGGCCGTTCGGGAAGTCCATGATGACAGCGCTGCCGATGCCGTCGGCGATGAGCCTCTGCTGCTGAAGCGGCGCAGCCGCCTGCCGGTCTTTGTTGGCCGTGATCGGGTGGCCGCCGGCCGGGCCTTGCTGGCCGCGTATCCGGATTGCGATGTGATTCTCAGCGATGACGGTCTGCAGCATTACCGCCTGCAGCGCGACATGGAAATTGCCTTGGTCGATGGTCGCGGTCTGATGAATGGCTGGCTGCTGCCGGCTGGGCCGCTGCGCGAACCGGGGCGACGATTGGCGCAGGTGGCCGCCATTGTGCTCAATGGCAGCAAGACCGTTGCGCCTGCACCCGCCGTGGCCGGGCAGACGCCCTGCTTTGTGATGCAGTTGAGCGGCGCGACTTTCCAACGGCTGGGTGCGTCGGCAAAACCCGTTACCGTAACGGCGGCACAGTTGCAGGGACTGAAGCTGGCGGCCGTTGCCGGCATTGCCGTGCCGGAACGTTTCTTTCAGCATCTGGCGACGCTGGGTCTGCAATTCTCGCGTCATGTCTTTGCGGATCATCATCGGTACACACTGGCCGAGTTGCGGGCAATCCAGTCACAAACACAGGTCGATGCGCTGCTGATGACGGAAAAGGATGCGGTAAAATGCGCCGCTCATGCTGATGCTGCCAACAACGCCGATCATCCCTTGGCGATCTGGGTATTGCCGGTGACGGCACAGGTCAGCAGCGCTGGCGACAACGGGCTGCAGCTTGCAGCGCATGTCGAGCACTATCTTCTGGAGAATGTCTGTGGATCCCCGACTGCTTGAAATTCTTGTCTGCCCGCTGTGCAAGGGGTCGCTCGAACACCGCAAGGCGCAGGCCGAGCTGATCTGCAAGCCTTGCCGACTGGCCTATCCGGTCAAGGACGACATTCCGGTGATGTTGGAAGCCGAGGCGCGCAGTCTGGCCGAAGATGCGCCGGAATTGCAGAATTGATCCGTGCCGCTGCCGCAAAGGCTCAGACAGTACAGCGTGGACAGGGTAGATAGCGTGCGCATCGTCATTCCGGCGCGTTATGCGTCGACGCGTCTGCCCGGTAAACCACTGGCCGATATTGCCGGCAAGCCGATGATCGTGCGTGTGGCCGAGGCCGTACAGTCCTGCCGCCATGATGGCATCTGGATTGCTACCGATCATGAGGCGGTGCGGGCGGCGGTCAGCGCGCATGGCCATGCGGCAGTCATGACCCGTGACGACCACCTCAGCGGGACGGATCGCATTGCCGAAGTGGCCGCCCAGCTGGGCTGGCGGGATGACGAGATCGTGGTCAATGTGCAGGGGGATGAGCCCCTGATTGATCCCGCACTGGTCGATACCGTGGCCGACGCCTTGCGTGAGGATCCCAACGCAGCCATTGCCACGGCCGCGCACGCCATCGATGAAGCGGCCGATTTTTTTAATCCCAATGTGGTCAAGGTGATCACCGACGCGACGGGTCGGGCGCTGTATTTTTCACGGGCGCCGATTCCCTGGGCGCGCGATGCCTTTGCGGCAGATCGTACACGGCTGCCTGTTGGCCTGTGCGCGCAGCGGCATGTTGGTCTGTATGCCTATCGGGTGAGCTTTCTGCGCCGTTACGGGCAGCTCGCTCCCGCGCCGCTGGAACAGCTGGAAGCGCTGGAGCAATTGCGTGCTCTCTGGCATGGTCATGCGATCCGTGTCATCAGCTGCGGCCAGGTGCCTGCTGCGGGTGTCGATACACCGGAAGACCTGGCGCGGGTGCGCGCAGTGTTTGACCAAGCTGCCATTTGAGACTATCTTGGCGCTTTGTTTTTTTACCTGCCGCCGTGCCTGCCAGGTGGCCGGACAGGTGAGCGGAGTGGGTGACATCGGGGTTTGGCGTTCAATGTTCAAAATCCTGGTTCAGGCCGTCCGGTCGGTCATATTGACAGATTTTCAGATCCTTATTCAGGAGCCAGCATGCGCTTGATTCTTCTTGGACCACCCGGGGCCGGCAAAGGCACCCAGGCGGGTTTCATCTGCGAACGTTTCGGGATTCCCCAGATTTCCACTGGCGACATGCTGCGGGCAGCGATACGCGCCGGCACGCCACTGGGGCTCGCAGCCAAGAAAGTCATGGATGCCGGGCAACTGGTTTCCGACGACATCATCATCGGTCTGGTGCAGGATCGTCTGCAGCAACCGGATTGCGCCAAGGGCTATCTGCTGGATGGCTTCCCGCGCACCATCGCCCAGGCGGATGCGCTGAAAGCCGCCCGGGTGGCCCTCGATCATGTGCTTGAAATCGATGTCGATGATGGCGAGATCGTCACCCGCATGAGTGGCCGCCGAGTGCATCAGGCGTCTGGCCGTACCTATCATGTCAAGTTCAATCCGCCCAAAGTCGAGGGTCAGGACGATGTCACCGGCGAGCCGCTGATTCAGCGCGATGACGACAAGGCCGAAACCGTGCAGAAACGGCTGGAAGTCTACCGTCAGCAAACCCTGCCCCTGGTTGCGTACTACAGCAGTTGGGCCGCCACTGGCGATGCGGATGCGCCGAAGTACAGCAAGCTGGCCGGTGTGGGCAGCGTTGACGATATCCGCGACAAGGTCTTTGCCACGCTGGCCTGAGGGTCGGGCACAGGGCACAGGCCGGAGAGCGTCATGGCACCACGCAATGCTTTCTACGCGCAGTCGGGTGGGGTGACCGCCGTCATCAACGCCACGGCGGGCGCTCTGATCGAGGCAGCACGTGAGCATCCGGACCGCATCGGCAAGGTCTATGCCGGGCGTAATGGCATCATCGGTGCGCTCACTGAAGATCTGATCGACACTTCACTGGAGCCGGCGGAAAACATTGCCGCGCTGCGTCATACGCCGGCGGGTGCATTCGGCTCCTGCCGCTACAAGCTGAAAAGCCTGGAAACCCATCGCGCGCAATACGAGCGGCTGATCGAAGTCTTTCGCGCCCACGATATCGGTTATTTCTTTTACAACGGCGGCGGCGATTCGGCCGATACCTGTCTCAAGGTATCGCAACTGTCGGCGACGCTGGGTTATCCGATTCAGGCCATTCATGTGCCGAAGACCGTCGATAACGACTTGCCACTGACCGATTGCTGTCCGGGTTTTGGCTCGGTGGCCAAATACGTCGCAGTATCGATGCGCGAAGCCGGGCTGGATGTGGCCTCCATGGCCGCCACTTCAACCAAGGTGTTCGTGCTCGAAGTGATGGGCCGCCACGCCGGCTGGATTGCCGCCGCCTGCGGTCTGGCAGCCGAGCAGGAAGGCGATGCGCCGCATGTCCTGCTGCTGCCTGAAGTTGCTTTCGACGAAGCGGCGTTTCTGGCACGGGTCAAACACTGCGTGGAGCAATATGGCTATTGCGCTATTGCTGTGTCAGAAGGCTTGCGCAATGCGCAAGGTGAGCTGATGGCGGAAACCGGCGCGCGGGATGCCTTTGGTCATGCCCAGCTGGGCGGGATCGGCCCACTGCTGGCCAATCTCATCAAGGACCGGCTGGGGTACAAATATCACTGGGCCGTGGCGGATTACCTGCAACGTGCGGCACGTCACATTGCCTCACGCACCGATCTGGAGCAGGCGATTGCCGTGGGGCGGGCTGCCGTCGAGCTGGCATTGGCCGGCAGGAACGCAGTGATGACCAGCATTGTGCGGCTGTCCGATCAGCCCTATCGCTGGGAGATTGGCGAAGCCGATCTGCACCAGGTGGCCAATGTCGAGAAGAAAATGCCGGCCGATTTCATCACGGCGGATGGTTTCGGCATTACGGCGGCCGCCCGCAGGTATCTGGCGCCGCTGATCGAAGGCGAGGATTATCCGCCCTACCGCAACGGCCTGCCGCAGTATGTGCGATTGCGCAATGTGGCGGTGGCAAAGAAACTACCGCCCTTCGCACTGTAATCAGGAACGGAATGATGGTCAGAATGAAACGGGTTGCCCAGCGTCATGTATATTGCGGCAACCCGTTTGTCGTTGTGCCTGCTGGTTCAATGATCGGCAGTAAACATCCGTGTAGCAGCTGTTCTTACTCAAGGAGGAAGTGAATGTCCGGACTCATGTTTGCGTTGGTCTGTGCCGTGGTTGCTATCATTTACGGCGCAGTGTCCAGCAAGTGGATTTTGGCCCAGCCGGCCGGCAATGCGCGCATGCAGGAAATTGCCAGCGCCATTCAGCAAGGTGCGCAGGCTTATCTCAACCGGCAGTACAAGACGATCGGTATCGTCGGGGTGGTTCTGCTCGTCATCATCGGTCTGAGTCTGGGCTGGCTGACGGCCATCGGTTTTCTGGTGGGCGCGGTGCTTTCCGGCGCAGCAGGCTATATCGGCATGAATGTCTCGGTGCGCGCCAACGTGCGTACTGCCGAGGCAGCCCGTGGCGGTATTGCGCCGGCGCTCAATGTGGCCTTCAAGGGAGGCGCCATCACCGGGATGCTGGTCGTTGGCCTGGGTCTGCTGGGGGTGGCTGGCTACTACGCAGTGTTGAGAAACATGGGCGGCGATAGCTCCGATTTGCACCATGTGATCGAGCCTCTGGTTGGTTTGGCTTTCGGTTCCTCGCTGATTTCCATCTTTGCCCGTCTGGGTGGCGGCATCTTCACCAAGGGGGCTGACGTTGGCGCTGACCTGGTCGGCAAGGTCGAGGCCGGCATTCCCGAGGATGATCCGCGCAACCCGGCCGTGATTGCCGACAACGTCGGCGACAACGTCGGCGACTGCGCCGGCATGGCCGCCGACCTGTTCGAGACCTATGCGGTGACCATCGTCGCCACCATGGTGCTGGCCGCGTTGATGTTGAAGACGGTGCCACAGCTGGGTGAAAACCTGCTGATCTACCCGCTGGTGCTGGGCGGCGTGTCGATCATCGCCTCGATCATTGGCTGCTATTTCGTCAAGGCGACGGACGGTGGCAAGATCATGAATGCGCTGTATCGCGGCCTGATCGTCTCGGGCGTGCTGGCACTGGCCGCTTATTATCCGGTGACCCAATGGTTGATCGGTGATGGCGCGACGCTGGCGGATGGTACGGTGATCAATACCATGACCATGTTTGGTTCTTCCGTCGTCGGCCTGATTCTCACCGCGCTTCTGGTGTGGATCACCGAGTATTACACCGGTACCGATTATGCCCCGGTCAAACATGTGGCGTCTTCCTGTCAGACAGGTCATGCCACCAACATCATCGCCGGTATCGGCATTTCGATGAAAGCCTGCGCCTGGCCGGTGCTGGCGGTGTGTGCGTCGATTTGGGCGGCCTATGCGCTGGGCGGCCTGTTCGGCATCGCCATTGCGGCGACCTCCATGCTGTCGATGGCGGGTATCGTCGTTGCCCTGGACGCCTACGGTCCGATCACCGATAACGCCGGTGGCATTGCCGAAATGTCAGAGCTGCCCAGTGATGTGCGCAACGTCACCGACCCGCTCGATGCGGTCGGCAACACCACCAAGGCGGTGACCAAGGGTTATGCCATCGGCTCGGCGGGTCTGGCTGCGCTGGTGCTGTTCGCTGACTATACCCACGGTCTGGAAGCGGCAGGTTTGACGGGCGTGACGTTCGATCTGTCCAACCATCGGGTCATCATCGGCCTGTTCATCGGTGGTCTGATTCCCTATCTGTTCGCTGCCATGGCGATGGAAGCCGTCGGCCGTTCGGCGGGCTCGGTGGTGCTGGAAGTGCGCCGCCAGTTCAAGGAAATCCCGGGCATCATGGAAGGCACGGCCAAGCCGGATTATTCCCGCGCGGTTGACATGCTGACGGTTGCCGCGATCAAGGAAATGATGATCCCCTCGATCCTGCCGATTGCCGTACCCATCGTCGTCGGTTTGGTGCTGGGACCGCAGGCGCTGGGTGGCTTGCTGGTGGGCACCATCGTTACCGGCCTGTTCGTTGCCATTTCGATGACCACGGGCGGCGGCGCCTGGGACAACGCCAAGAAGTACATCGAAGATGGTCATTTTGGCGGCAAGGGTTCGGAAGCCCACAAGGCGGCGGTGACGGGCGATACCGTCGGCGACCCGTACAAGGATACGGCCGGTCCGGCGGTGAATCCACTGATCAAGATCATCAACCTGGTGGCACTGTTGATCGTGCCGCTGATTGTGTGATTGTGTGATTGTGTGATTGTGTGATGGTGGAGGGCGTGATCGTCTGATCGTCTGTTCGTCTGATCATCTCCCGTACCAAGAAAAGGCAGCCTGCGGGCTGCCTTTTTGCTTGGTGCGAATTGCTCCGGGAAGACTTGCACCACTTGTCTGACTATCTGCCGCGCAGTGTCCTGATGAGGCTCCCGGCAAAAGCAAGCGGCACATCCCCGGCAATCGGGCTACAATCGCGAGTTCTCTTTTCACTTGTCGGCAGTCATTTGCCGGATCACGACGCCATGACGACACGTTCCTTTGGCCGCAAGATTGCTTTCGGTTTTTCGATAGCCAGTCTGGTTTGCATGTTCATCAGCGCAGGCGTATGTGCCTGGTTTTACCTGAGCAAAGGCATGATGCACGTGTGGACTGGCAGCGCCATTTCGGCCACGCTGTTTTTTGCCAGCGTGGCCTTTGTGCTGCATTACATCAGCAAGCCACCCATGTACGAGTTGCAGCCCTGGGATGCGCCCGAATCTTGAGTTTTCAAGGCTGACCTGTCGCCAGGCGCTCAGTTCATGCTGCGGCGTCTGAAATCGCCCAGGCGAAAACCGAGCAGGGCCAGCGTGGCGAAATAACAGGCCGCACCTCCCAGGCACAGCCCTGCCAGCCAAGAAATTTTCTGCGGTACGGCCATTTGCAGCCAGTCGCTTTCCTTGCCGACGCCCAGCCAGAGCGCGCCACCCATGACGGCCAGCGCCAGCAACAACTTGCTGCAGAATATCGCCCAGTCCGCCTGCGGCTGATAACTGCCGGCCTTGCGCAGACCACGGTAGAGCAGCCACGCATTGAGTGCGGAAGCCAGACTGATCGACAGCGCCAGTCCGGGATGGCCCATGTCCAGCACAAAAATGAACAGCAGGTTCAGCAACTGGGTGACTGTCAGTGAAATGATGGCGATCTTTACTGGCGTGCGGATGTTCTGGCGAGCATAGAAGCCGGGTGCCAGCACCTTGACCAGGATCAGGCCGGTCAGGCCCAGACAATAGGCGAGCAGAGCGTTGCGGGTTTGCAAGACGTCTGCAGCAGCAAAGGCGCCATGCTGGAACAGGGTGGACAGCAGCGGTACGCCGAGCAGGGCCATGGCCAGCGCGGCGGGCAGCGTCAGTAACAGGGTCAGACGCAGCCCCCAGTCAAGCAGGATGGAGAATTCTTCCTGGCGAGCATCCGCATGACACTTGGCCAGACTGGGCAGCAGGATGGTGCCCAGGGCAGCACCCAGCAGACCGGCCGGAAACTCCATCAGGCGGTCGGCGTAGTACAGCCAGGAAACGCTGCCGACCGGCAGGAAGGAGGCGAATACCGTATTGATCAGCAGGCTGATCTGGGCTACCGAGACACCCAGGACGGCCGGTGCCATCAGTTTGAGTATGCGGTTGACACCAGCATCGCGCAGACTGAAGGAAAAGCGCGGCAACATGCCGATTTTTGCCAGTGCCGGCAGCTGGATCGACAATTGCAGCAGGCCACCCAGCACCACGGCCCAGGCCAGCGCCATGACGGGTGGATCGAAGTACGGCGCGGCGAACAGCGCCATGCCGATGAAGGAAAGATTCAGCAGCACGGGCGTGAAGGCAGGCAGGGCGAAGCGACTCCAGGTATTGAGCACGCCGGCGGCCAGGGCAACCAGCGACATGAACAGGATGTAGGGGAAGGTGATGCGCGTCAGGGAAACGGTCAGTGCGAATTTTTCGGTATCGGCAGCAAAGCCCGGTGCGGTCAGATAGATCAGCCAGGGTGTCAGGAGCATCCCCAGCAGACTGACACCCAGCAGGACGAGAAACAGCAGGCTGGCGACATGGTCAACCAGAAGTCTGGTCGCCTGCGGTCCTTGTCGGTTCTTGTATTCGGCCAGGATGGGGACGAAGGCCTGCGAAAAAGCGCCTTCGGCAAACAGGCGGCGCAGCAGATTGGGCAGGCGGAAAGCGACGACAAAGGCATCGTTGGCCATGCTGGCGCCAAAGATGTGGGCGATGACGGCATCGCGGACAAAACCGAGGACGCGCGACAGCAGGGTCATGCCACTGACAGTGGCCAGCGCTCTGAGCAGATTCATGATGTTGCTGGAAAGAGCCGGCAGGCCCGGCGTGTCTTGAAATCCCGTGACTATACGGCAAGACGCTTTTCAATGGTTTGCAATGCGCTTGAATGTACGGAGAAATCCTTTTATAATCCGCCCCTTTCCCTGTAACTGCTGGAACCTAATTCATGGCAAATAGCGCACAAGCGCGCAAGCGCGCACGTCAGGCAGACAAACAGCGTGTACACAACATGAGCCTGCGCTCGGAGTTGCGTACCGCAATCAAGAAGGTCAAGAAGGCCATCCTGGCAGGCGACAAGACCGCTGCCCAGTCCGTCTTCAATACCTCGATGAGCACCATTGACAGCATCGCTGACAAGAAAATCATTCACAAGAACAAGGCTGCTCGCCACAAAAGCCGCCTGTCGGCTGCCATCAAGGCTCTCTGAGGCCTGCTGGTTTTTGGCACGGTCGCTGGTTTCCTGCTGTTTTCGGCAGGGCCGCGCCGGAGTCGGTTCCGCTGGTTGATTGATCGTCTGGTTGCCTGCGGCCGCCGATTGATCCCGACCCGGGTCGGCTGGTTTCTGTCATGCACGGCGGCGAAAGCCGCCGTCGCTGTTTGATGACGTAGTTTCTGCATCTTCGTTGCACTTCCGACCATCGCACGGAGCAGCTCGCCATGACGCATTTGATGAATGTTTACGCCCGCCAGTCAGTGGCTTTCACCCACGGTGAAGGCGCGCGCATCTTTGATGAGCAGGGGCGTAGCTATCTGGACGCGCTGTCCGGCATTGCCGTCAATACCCTGGGGCATGGCCATCCGCGTCTGTGCCAGGCGCTGGCCGAACAAGTGGGGCGGCTGATCCATACCTCCAATCTGTATCGTGTGCCCGAGCAGGCGCGGTTGGCCGATCGCCTGGCAGTCCTTTCGGGGATGGAGGAAGTATTCTTCTGCAACTCGGGCTGCGAAGCCAATGAAGCGGCAATCAAGCTGGCGCGTCTTTTCGGGCATGGCAAAGGCATCGAGCAGCCGGTGATCGTCGTCATGGAAAAGGCTTTCCACGGGCGCACCCTGGCGACGCTGTCGGCCACTGGCAACCGCAAGGTGCAGGCAGGTTTCGAGCCGCTGGTCAGCGGCTTCATCCGCGTGCCTTATGATGATCTGAGCGCGCTGGAAGCGGTTGCCCGCAACAATGTCAATGTGGTGGCCGTGCTGCTGGAGCCTGTCCAGGGTGAGGGCGGCGTGCGTCAGGCGCATGTCGATTATCTGCAAGGACTGCGGCAGATCTGCACGGCCAACGACTGGCTGTTGATGCTCGACGAAGTGCAATGCGGCATGGGGCGGACGGGCCGCTGGTTTGCACATCAACATGCCGGCATCCTGCCGGATGTGATGACGCTGGCCAAGGGGCTGGGTTCGGGCGTGCCGATCGGTGCCTGCCTGGCGGCTGGCAAGGCGGCGGGGGTATTTGGTCCCGGCAACCATGGTTCGACATTTGGTGGCAATCCGCTGGCCTGTGTTGCGGCGCTGACCACGCTGGAGGTGATCGAGCAGGAAGGTCTGCTGGCACGGGCGCAGACACTCGGCGAGCAGATCCGCAACGGTCTTGCGGCAGCTCTGGACGGTGTTGCCGGTGTGGTGGATATCCGTGGCAGCGGCCTGATGATCGGCATCGAGCTGGAGCGCAATTGCGGCGAGCTGGTGCGGCAGGCGCTGGACGCTGGCCTTTTGATCAACGTCACCGCCGACAAGGTGGTGCGCCTGCTGCCGCCCCTGATCTTCAGCGATGCCGAGGCGGCCGAACTGGTGAGTACGCTGTCCCGGCTGATCCGCGACTTTCTGGCGACCAGCGCCTGACCTGAACACGGGACGGAGCCAGCGCGGCCAGGCAATCAAACAGGTGAGGAAGATGATTCCGGTCAGACATTTCCTGCAGTTCAAGGATTTCACGCGTGCCGAGCACGATTATCTGTTTCAGCGTACCCGCGTCATCAAACAGCAGTTCAAGAACTACCAGCAATACTGGCCGCTGACTGATCGCACACTGGTGATGATTTTCGAAAAGGCCAGCACGCGCACGCGGCTGTCTTTCGAAGCCGGCATACAGCAGCTGGGTGGTAGCGCGATCTATCTGAACACGCGCGACTCGCAGCTTGGACGCGGCGAGCCGGTCGAGGATGCGGCCCAGGTGATCTCGCGCATGAGCGATCTGGTGATGATCCGCACTTTCGAGCAGGACATCATCGAGCGTTTTGCCGCCAATTCGCGGGTGCCGGTCATCAATGGTCTGACCAACGAATATCATCCCTGCCAGATCCTTGCCGATATCTACACCTTCATCGAGCAGCGTGGTTCGATCGCCGGCAAGACCGTGGCCTGGATCGGTGATTCGAACAACGTCTGCAACACCTGGCTGCAAGCGGCCGAAGTGTTCGGTTTCAACGTGCATGTATCGACGCCACCGGGCTATGAGGTCGAGCCCGAACGTGCCGGACTGTACGGTACCGACCATTACGAGGAATTCGCCGATCCACTGGAAGCCGCCCGCGGCGCCGATCTGGTGACCACCGATGTATGGACCAGCATGGGCTTCGAGGCCGAGAACGAAGAGCGTCTGCGCGACTTTGAGGATTGGCAGGTCGACGCCGACATGATGCGTCAGGCCAAGCCTGATGCCCTGTTCATGCACTGTTTGCCAGCGCACCGTGGCGAGGAGGTGGCCGGCGAAGTGATTGACGGCCCGCAAAGTGTGGTCTGGGACGAGGCCGAAAACCGTCTGCATGTACAAAAAGCGCTGATGGAGTTTCTGCTCCTCGGCAAGATTGATTCGTGATGCAACCGACATGCGGCGCCAATCGTGTGCGCCCCCTGTCTCACCCCCCCAGCTTTCAACCGGAGTCAACCCATGAGCAACGTCAAGAAAGTCGTGCTTGCCTATTCAGGCGGCCTCGATACCTCGGTCATTCTGAAATGGTTGCAGGATACTTATCAATGTGAGGTCGTCACGTTTACCGCCGATCTTGGCCAGGGTGAAGAGCTGGAGCCGGCGCGCACCAAGGCATTGAAATTCGGCATCAAGCCCGACAACATCTTCATCGATGATCTGCGCGAAGAGTTTGTCCGCGATTTCGTCTTTCCGATGTTTCGCTGCAACACCATTTACGAAGGCGAGTACCTGCTCGGCACGTCGATTGCCCGTCCGCTGATTGCCAAGCGCCTCATCGAAATCGTGAATCAGACCGGGGCGGATGCCATTGCCCACGGCGCCACCGGCAAAGGCAATGACCAGGTTCGCTTCGAACTGGGTGCCTATGCGCTCAAGCCCGGCATCAAGATCATCGCGCCGTGGCGTGAATGGGATCTGCTCTCACGCGAGAAGCTGCTGGCCTATGCCGAGCAGCACGGCATTCCGGTCGAGATGAAGCACAAACAGGGCGGCTCGCCTTATTCGATGGATGCCAATCTGCTGCATATCAGCTATGAAGGCCGGCACCTCGAAGACCCGGCTGCCGAAGCCGAGGAGGAAATGTGGCGCTGGACTGTCTCGCCCGAGCAGGCCCCCGATGCGGCCGAATATGTCGATCTGGAATTCGAACGCGGTGATCTCGTCGCCATCAACGGCCAGCGCATGAAAGCTCATGCCTTGCTCGCCACGTTGAATCAGCTGGGCGGCAAGCATGGTATCGGCCGTCTTGATCTGGTCGAAAACCGCTATGTCGGCATGAAATCGCGCGGCTGCTATGAAACCCCGGGAGGCACGATACTGCTCAAGGCACACCGTGCCATCGAGTCGATCACGCTGGATCGCGAAGTTGCCCATCTTAAGGACGACCTGATGCCACGCTATGCCAGTCTGGTCTACAACGGCTACTGGTGGGCGCCCGAGCGGCAGGCCTTGCAGGCGCTGATCGACCATACCCAGCAAGTGGTCAATGGCAATGTGCGAGTGAAGCTCTACAAGGGCAATGTCATTGTCGCTGGCCGTGATTCGAAGAGTCATTCGCTGTTTGATCCGACCATCGCCACCTTCGAGGATGATGCGGGGGCCTATGACCAGAAGGATGCCGGCGGCTTCATCAAACTCAACGCCTTGCGTCTGCGCATCGCCGCCAATCTTGATGCCCGCCGCAACAAATAAATCCCGACAGAACCCTGCCTGCGGGTCTGGATGATGAACATCAGCGAAGAACAATTTGCCGAATTCTTTTCCACCTGGGGTGTGGCGGCCTTCATGCTGTTCATGCTGTTCATCATCGGCGAACTGGCTTACAAGTCCAAGGCGGGCAAGCGCGGAACCTTCGTTCTCTTCTTTGTTCTGGCCTTTGGTATGCTCGGCTTCATCGTCAAGGTCATCATTGAAAAAATCTGGGGTATCTGATCATGCCGCAATTTGAAAATGTCAGCATCACCAAGCAGGCCAATGTGTATTTCGATGGCCGTTGCATCAGTTACAGCCTGCAGTTTGCCGATGGCACGAAAAAAACTGTTGGCGTGATCCTGCCCGGTAGCGTGCTCAACTTCAACACGGCTGCCGCAGAAATCATGGAATGCGTAGCCGGCAGCTGCCGTGTGCGCCGCAAGGGCGAACACGAATGGCAGACGTATGCGGCAGGACAGTCATTCAGCGTGCCGGAGAATTCGGCGTTCGAGATCGAGGCCGAGGCCGCCGAACCCTGCCACTACGTCTGTCACTTCGCCTGAAGGGAGGCTGTCATGCCGTCATTTGATTTTTCTTCCGAAGCCGATATGGTCGCCCTGAAGAACGCGGTTGACGTGGCCAGCCGGCAGATTGATGCCCGCTATGATTTCAAGGGTACCTCTGCCAAGGTCGAACTCAACGAAAAGGACAAGCTGATCACGCTGTTTGGTGATTCCGAATTTCAGCTCGACCAGATCAAGGACATTCTTTTTCCGGCCATGGAAAAGAAAGAAAAGGAAAGCGTCAAACGGCTTGATCACCAGACCGTGCAGAAGATTTCCGGCAACAAGGTCAAGCAGGAACTGAAGATCAAGATCGGTATCGAAACCGAGTTGGCAAAAAAAATCGTCAAGATGCTCAAGGAATCCAAGCTCAAGGTGCAGGCCAGCATCCAGGGAGATGCGGTACGCGTCTCCGGCGCCAAGCGGGATGACTTGCAGGCAGCCATTGCTCTGGTGACCAAGAGCATTACCGATTTTCCGGTCAGATACGGCAACTTCCGCGATTGACATGCAACCGGTGATGACAGGCCGGTCTTGCTTGTCTCACCAGATGGATCACTTGTGGCGATCATCAGGTGACATGGGGGACTGATGAATACCGAACCCGAGGCTCTGCCACCGATCACGGCTGCCTGGCTGCGCGAGCGCCTGGCGCAACCGCTGCCTGACAACAGTCCTGCCAGGCAGGTGCAGGGTTTCGAACGCAGCCTGTTCGATCTGCCACCACAAGCGCCCACGCCTGCCGCCGTCCTGATTCCATTGGTTGTGCGCAACACCGGGGTGACGTTGCTGCTGACCCAGCGTACCCAACATTTGCGTGATCATGCCGGACAGATCAGCTTTCCGGGCGGGCGCTGCGAGCAGGGGGATGTCAATGCTCGGGCAACTGCGCTGCGTGAGGCGCAGGAAGAAGTCGGACTCCATCCGGCGCAGGTCGAGATTCTTGGTGAATTGCCGGAATACAGCACGGCCACCGGCTTCAGTATCACCCCGGTGATTGCCCTGGTTACGCCTCCCCTGAACCTGAAACTGGATGATTTCGAGGTGGCCGAGGTCTTTGAAGTGCCGTTCGAGTTTCTGATGAATCCGGGCAACTACCAGCAGCACAACATAGAGTACAAGGGTGTTTCCCGCCCGTATTACGCCATGCCCTGGAAGCATTACTTCATCTGGGGCGCCACGGCCGGCATGATTGTGGCATTGCAACGGCATCTTTTTGCCCAGGATGGTGATGCCGAAGCCACGGATTGATGTGCGCCGTTGCCGGCTGTGGTATCTTGATGCGCTCTTCGTATCACCTGCACCGTCCGCATCATCCGCACCGTCCGGATGGCGGATGTCCGAATCGCCTTTCAAACTTTTCCGTTTGCCGGCATGTCACTTTTCTCAATTGTCATCGTTCTGATACTTGAGCAGGTTCGCCCGCTTGCGCAGCAGCGTTTTGTGCGCATGCCATTGACCCGCTACGCGCAGTTTCTGGAAAGTCATCTCAACGATGGTCAGCGCATCCATGGCACGATTGCCTGGTTTGCAGCGTTGCTGCCGCCGCTGCTTTTGCTGGTGTTGCTGCAGTTTGCCATTGCCCGCTGGCAGCCTTTGTTGCTGCTGCCGTTCAATGTGGCGGTGCTGTATGTCACGCTGGGCTTCCGCCAGTTCAGTCATTACTATACGGATACGCATCTGGCGTTGCGCATGGGTGAGCTGGAGCGCGCACGAACGCTGATTGCCCAGTGGCGGGGACGCAGCGCAGAACGCCTGAATTCCCGCGAAATAGCCCGTCTGGCGATTGAAGAGGCCCTGCTGGCGGCTCATCAGCATGTCTTTGCCCCCATGTTCTACTTTGTCGTATTCGGTCCGGTGGGTGCCATGCTGTATCGCCTGGCGCTGTTTTTTCGCAGCCAGTGGGGCGAGGAGGAACTCGGTGCATTTGGCGCAACGGCGCGTCAGGCGTTTCATTGGATCGACTGGTTACCTTTGCGTGCAACGGCGGTCCTGTTCGCCATGGTGGGCAATTTCGAGGACGCCGTATACTGCTGGCGCACCCAGGCAGCGAGCTGGCCTGACCCGGCCTCCGGTATACTGCTGGCCAGCGGTGCTGGCGCCATTGGTGTGCGTCTCGGCCAGCCTCTGCCGGAGGCGGGTGAAGTGTCATTCAGTGAACGGCCGGAATTGGGCAGCGGTGAGGAAGCCGATGCCGATTTCATGCAAAGTGCGATTGGTCTGGTCTGGCGCAGCCTTGCGCTGTGCCTGCTGTTGCTCGCTGTGTTCTGGATCGCCAGCTGGATGGGTTGATTTTTTGGGAGAACGATGATGTCGAACCAACGTGAAGTCTGGGTGGTGAGCGGAACCCGCACACCGATTGGAAGCTACGGCGGCAGCCTGAAGGATATGACGCCTTCGCAGCTGGGTGCACTGGTCGTCAAGGAAGCGATTGCGCGAGCCGGGATTGAAGCGGCTCAGGTTGAGCAGCTGGTCTGCGGCAACGTGATTCACGGCGAAGCCCGCGATATGTATGTCTCGCGCGTGGTTGCCCTGGATGCTGGCATGGCTCAGCAGTCGGTGGCTTTGACGCTCAACCGCCTGTGCGGTTCAGGCTTGCAGGCCATCGTCACGGCCGCCAACGCCATTCAACTGGGTGACGCTGATGTGGCCGTGGGCTGTGGCGTGGAGAGCATGAGCCGCGCCGGTTATCTGATGCCCGCTGCCCGCTTTGGTGCCCGCATGGGTGACACCAAGATGATCGATATGATGGTGGGGGCGGTGACCGATCCGTTCAGCCCCAACCACATGGGCATCACCGCTGAAAACATTGCCGAGCAATTCAAGATCAGCCGTGAAGATCAGGATGCCTGCGCCCTGCAAAGTCAGCAGCGTGCGGTAGCGGCGGTGGCCGCTGGTCACTTCAAATCGCAGATCGTGCCGGTGGAACTGAAATCCCGCAAGGGCCCGGTGATGTTTGATACCGATGAATATCCCAAGGCCGATGCCTCGCTGGAATCGCTGGCCAAGCTGAAGCCGGCTTTCAAGAAAGACGGTACGGTGACTGCCGGTAACGCTTCCGGTCTCAATGATGGTGCGGCCGCCGTGGTGTTGATGGAAGCCCAGGCCGCCACCAAGGCGGGTGTCAAGCCGCTGGGCCGTCTGGTGTCCTACGCCGTGGCCGGAGTTGATCCCAGCATCATGGGTACGGGGCCGATTCCGGCTGTGCGCCTGGCCTTGAAGCGCGCTGGTCTGACGCTCAATGATATCGACGTGATTGAATCGAACGAAGCTTTTGCCGTGCAGGCGCTGTGCGTCAGCCGTGAGCTGGGCTTTGATCCGGCCAAGGTCAATCCGAATGGCGGCGCTGTGGCCTTGGGCCATCCGCTGGCCGCGACCGGCAGCATTCTTACCGTCAAATGTCTGTATGAACTGCAACGCACCGGCAAGCGCTATGGTCTGGTCACCATGTGTATTGGCGGCGGTCAGGGCATTGCCGGAATTTTCGAGCGCGCCTGAACGGATGTTTCTGACCTCGCCTGCGGGCGAGGTTTTCCTTTGGAAGGACGATTTCATTGAAGCCAACCGATATCAATAATCCTGACTATTTTCACAAGGTTGTCGATTGCCAGTGGGCCTGTCCGGCCCACACGCCGGTACCGCAGTACATCCGCGCCATTGCTGCGGGTCAGTATGCCGATGCCTATATGATCAACTGGCGCGCCAATGTTTTCCCCGGCATTCTTGGCCGCGTCTGTGACCGCCCCTGCGAGCCCGCCTGCCGGCGCGGCCGGGTGGAAAAGGAGCCGGTGGCCATCTGTCGCCTGAAGCGGGTTGCTGCCGATTTCAAGGACGACATCCATGACCGTCTGCCGCAAGCGCCGGCCCGAAAAAATGGCAAGCGTATTGCCTGTGTCGGCGCAGGGCCGTCGTCATTGACGGTGGCCCGCGACCTGGCGGTGCTGGGTTATGAGGTGACCGTATTCGACAATGGCAAATCGGCAGGCGGCATGATGCGCAGCCAGATTCCCAAGTTCCGTCTGCCCGACAGCGTGATTGACGAGGAGTGTGATTACGTTTTCGGGCTGGGGGTGGTATCACGTCAGGAACGCTGGGTAGATAGCCTGCGCGACCTGCTGGCCGAAGACTGGGATGCAATCTTTGTCGGCACGGGAGCGCCGCGTGGTCGCGATGCCGACATTCCTGGCCGGCAAGAGGCCGCAGCGCATATTCACATTGGTATCGAATGGCTGGCCAATGTGGCCTTTGGGCATGTGAACAGTATTTCGCCGCGTGTGATCGTGCTGGGTGGCGGCAATACCGCCATGGACTGCTGCCGTTCAGCGCGACGCTTGGGCGGTACCGACGTCAAGGTCGTGGTGCGCAGCGGCTTCGATGAAATGAAAGCCTCGCCGTGGGAAAAGGAAGATGCCCTGCACGAAGGCATTCCCATCCACAATTTCCTCGTGCCCAAGGCGTTCGTGCATGATGGCGGCAAGTTGCGTGGCGTGCTGTTTGAAAAAGTCCGCGCCGAATACGACGCCAAGGGGCGGCGCAATCTGGTGCCCACGGGCGAGCCGGATGAACTGATGGAATGCGACGAAGTGCTGGTGGCCATCGGCCAGGAAAACAGCTTTCCCTGGATCGAGCGCGATAGTGGTGTCGAGTTCGACAAGTGGGGCCTGCCGGTACTGGGTGAGCAGACGTTCCAGTCCACTCTGCCCAGGGTTTTCTTCGGCGGCGACGCTGCCTACGGGCCCAAGAACATCATCACGGCCGTGGCTCAGGGACATGAGGCGGCCATTGCCATCGACAACTTCTGTCAGGGCAAGGACGTCGCCCTGCGCGTGATTCCGCCAGTGCGGCTGGTCAGCCAGAAAATGGGGATTCACGAATGGAGTTACGACAACCAGGTTTCTGAAGATGCCCGCAAGAAAGTGCCGATGAAGCCGCTGGCCTCGGCACTGGCGGATATCAAGCTGGAACTGGAGCTGGGTTTCGACCCGCGCCTGGCCTACGCCGAAGCCGAGCGTTGCCTCAATTGCGATGCGCAGACGGTCTTCACGCCCAAACTGTGTATCGAGTGTGATGCCTGTGTCGATATCTGCCCGACTGAGTGCATCACCTTCACCCACAATGGCGAAGAGGACGATCTGCGCGAACGTCTCAAAGCCCCGGCCAGGAACCTGGATCAGGCACTGTACGTCTCGCCTGAGCTGAAGACGACGCGGGTCATGGTCAAGGACGAGAATGTCTGTCTGCATTGCGGCATGTGTGCCGAACGCTGCCCGACGGGCGCGTGGGACATGCAGGCGTTTTATTATGAAATCGCCCACGCCGGTGCGGAGGTTCCCAAACGATGAATCAGCCGATTCAAACACCTGCAGCCATCCACGGCTGCAATGATTTCGTCATCAAATTTGCCAATGTCAATGGCTCCGGCTCGGCTTCGGCCAATGAGCTGTTTGCCCGCGCCATCATCCGCATGGGCGTGACGGTCGCACCGCGCAACATCTTTCCCTCCAATATCCAAGGTATGCCAACATGGTATGAGCTGCGCGTTTCCAGTGAAGGCTGGCTGGGGCGTCGCGGCGGCTGTGACTTGATGGTGGCGATGAATCCGCAGACCTGGGATCGCGACATCGCTGAAATTTCGCCGGGGGGCTACCTGCTTTACGATTCGACCAAAAACCTGCCGCGCTCCAAGTTTCGTGATGACCTCAACATCATCGGCATTCCGCTGACCGAGTTGTGCAATCGCGAATACACGGACGCCCGCCAGCGCCAGTTGTTCAAAAACATCATGTACGTCGGTGCGCTGGCTGCATTGCTCGATATCGATCTGCAGGAAGTCGAGAGGCTGATTGGCGAACAGTATCGCGGCAAGGAACAACTGATCGACGCCAACAGAAAGGCCCTGAAAATCGGCTGCGACTACGCCCAGGCGAATTTCACCTGTCCGCTGGGTCTGCGCATCGAGCGGGCCGACATGATCGGTGATCGCATCATCATCGACGGCAACAGTGCGTGTGGCCTGGGCGCGGTCTATGGCGGCGCCACTGTGGCCGCCTGGTATCCGATCACGCCATCGACGTCAGTGATCGAAGCGTTTTCCAGCTACTGCCGCAAATATCGTGTCGATCCGGACAACGGCGCCAGTCGCTATGCCATCGTCCAGGCTGAAGATGAACTGGCTTCGATCGGCATGGTCATCGGTGCCGGCTGGAACGGCGCGCGGGCTTTCACCGCTACCTCCGGCCCGGGCATTTCGTTGATGCAGGAGTTCTTCGGCCTGGCCTATTTTGCCGAAATTCCGGCAGTGATCTATGACGTGCAGCGCGGCGGCCCGTCGACTGGTATGCCTACCCGCACCCAACAGTCCGACTTGCTCTCCTGCGCCTATGCATCGCATGGCGATACCCGCCATGTGCTGATTTTTCCGGAAGATCCCTATGAGTGTTTCACTCTGGGCGCGCAGGCTTTCGATCTGGCCGAGCGTCTGCAGACGCCGGTGTTCGTGCTGCTCGACCTGGACATCGGCATGAATGAACGGTTATGCAAACCTTTCGACTGGAATGATGATTACAAATACGATCGCGGCAAATTGATGACCGAAGCCGATCTCGAAGCAGGCAAGGATTTTGGCCGTTATCTGGATGTCGATGGAGATGGCATTCCATGGCGCACCATTCCCGGCACGCACCCGACGCGCGGCGCCTTCTTCACCCGTGGCACGACGCGCAATGCCTATGCCAAATACAGCGAAACCGGCGCCGATTACGTCTACAACATGGAACGTCTGCGGCGCAAGCTGGATACCGCGAAGAAACTGGTGCCCGCGCCGATCCTGCGCACCGCCAGCCTGCCGACCACCATCGGCGTGATCCACTATGGCTCGACCAGCGCAGCCATGGAGGAAGCCACGGCGCAGCTCGAACAGTGCAATCTGCATGTCGATACCTTGCGCGTGCGCGCCTTTCCGTTCAGTGATGAGGTGGCCGATTTCATTGAACGCCACGAACGGATTTTCGTCGTTGAACAGAATGAAAGCGCCCAGTTGCGCACATTGCTGATCAATGAATGTGAAATCGATCCGAAGAAACTGCTGCGCGTGCTGCACTATGATGGCACGCCGATCACGGCCCGTTTCATTGCCGACAGCATCACCAGGGCATTGTCCGCAGCCGACGCCAGCAGCCAGCAAACCCGCAAGGTGGCCTCATGACCTACATTCCCAAACCCAAACTGCTGCGCCCTGATACCCCCAGGAATGCGCTCGGCTACACCCGGCGCGATTACGAAGGGGCGATTTCCACACTCTGTGCCGGTTGTGGTCATGACTCGATCAGTGCGGCCATCGTTCAGGCCTGCTTTGACCTGGACATCGAACCGCATCGTGTGGCCAAACTTTCCGGCATCGGCTGCTCGTCGAAAACGCCGGACTATTTTCTTGGCAATTCACATGGTTTCAACAGTGTCCATGGCCGGATGCCCTCGGTGCTGACCGGTGCGGCACTGGCCAACCGTGATCTGCTCTACCTGGGCATTTCCGGTGATGGCGACTCGGCTTCGATCGGCATCGGCCAGTTTGCTCACGCCATGCGGCGCGGGGTGAACATGACCTACATCTGCGAGAACAACGGCGTTTATGGCCTGACCAAAGGCCAGTTCTCGGCCACCAGCGACAAGGGCTCGAAGAACAAGCGCGGCGTGGTGAATAGCGACAGTCCGATCGATCTGGTCGCCCTGGCGCTGCAGCTCGGCGCTACTTACGTTGGGCGCAGTTTCTCGGGCGACAAGGAGCAGCTGATACCGCTGATCAAGGGCGCGCTGCGCCATCGTGGCCCGGCTTTCATCGATATTCTCAGCCCCTGTGTGACGTTCAACAATCACGCCGGCTCCACCAAGAGCTATGACTACGTGCGAGAGCACAATGAAGCCGTCAATCGCATCGAAGTCATTCTGCCGCGTGATCCGATCGAAACCAGCTACGCGCCGGGCTCGCTGCGTCGTGTCGTGCAGCATGATGGTTCGGTGCTGCATCTGCGCAAGGTGGCGGAATCCTATGATCCGACCGACCGCATTGGCGCGATGAACTACCTGCAGGAACGCCACGCTCTGGGCGAGATCGTCACCGGCCTGCTGTATGTCGATAGCAGTGCGGAAGACCTGCACCGTCATCTGAACACCGTGGCCAAACCGCTCAACAAGCTGGGTGATGCCTATCTCTGCCCGGGCAGCAAGGCGCTGGAAGCACTGAACGCCGCATTGCGTTGATCGACTACCCGCCGGGCCGCAAGGCTGCCAGACTGCTGCCGCGTCAGCGTCGAATCGCTCGCGGTTTTGCGCCCGGCCGGGGTGCGGGTCTGCCTGGCCCCGGCTCCCGTCCTGCCACAGTGCCCGTGATCCGGCTGTGGCCTGCGAAAGTTCCACCATGCGCTTTACTGAAAAACTGGCAGCGGCCTGGGCCGCAAACAACTCCCTGGTCTGTGTCGGGCTGGACCCGGATCTGCAACGCCTGCCGGCGCACTTGAGCCGGGATGCGGCGGGCATCGCGACGTTCAACCGCGCCATCATCGATGCCACTCATGATCTGGTGTGTGCCTACAAACCGCAGATTGCCTACTTTGCGGCCTGCGCGGCGGAAGATGCGTTGCGTGACGGCATCGATCATATTCAGCGCAATTATCCGCACATTCCGGTGATACTCGATGCCAAGCGCGGCGATATCGGCAGCACGGCCGAGCAGTATGCCGTCGAAGCGTTCGAGCGTTATGGTGCGGATGCGGTGACCATCAATCCCTACATGGGCCACGATTCCGCCGAGCCTTTCCTGCGCCGCGCCGACAAGGGTGTGGTGATTCTCTGTCGCACGTCGAATCCGGGCGCGGCGGATTTCCAGGATTTGGATGTGGGCGGCCGGCCGCTGTATGAAATCGTCGCCGAAAACGTCGCGCAAAAATGGAATGGCAACCGCAACTGTATGCTGGTGCTGGGCGCAACCTGGCCGGAACAGGTCGCACGGATACGGGCGCAAGTCGGCGACGTGCCGTTTCTGGTGCCCGGTGTGGGAGCCCAGGGCGGCGATGTCGAAAAACTGGTGCGGGCCGGGCGCACGGCCAATGGCACGGGCCTGGTCATCAATTCCTCACGCGCCATTCTGTATGCCAGCAGTGGCGAGGACTTCGCCGAAGCAGCGCGCAGTGAAGCGCGCAAGCTGCGTGATCTGGTCAATCGTTATCGTTGATGTCTTGCCGGCGGGCTGAGGACGTGGCCGGGTAACGGGTACTGGCCTGCGCAACCGGAGCCGGACTTTCTTCATCCGCAGCCAGACCGGCCAGCCGGCTTTCTGCGGCCGCCAGTTGCAAGCTCAGCTGGTCGGCCATTTCCTGCAACAGATCGCGTCCCTGGCTGGCGGCCAGATTGGCGGCGGCAAACAGCTCATATAGTCTGGAAGCGAGCAGCCGGTTGAGCTGGGCGCTGATGCTGGCAATGCGCCGCTGCACGCGCTGGATTTCACGTTCCAGCGCGGCAATGGCGGCCTGACTCGCATTGCTGGCCGCCTGGGCCGTGGTGCGCTGCCGGGTCATGGTTTCGGCGTATCCCCGGCCGGCCTGCCATTGTCCGAGTATCTCGCGCAGAACCATTTCATCGCCGGCGCGGTAGGCCCGGTTGGCTTCGCTCATCAGTTCGGTACGCCAGGCGCGATCTTCCTCGTTTTCTGCCCGGTCGGGATGGATTTTCTGGGCCAGCTGGCGGAACAGCTGCTTCAGATTGCGCGAAGGCGCAAAGGATTTTTCCTGTTCACGATCCAGTCTGGCGAAGCGCTCGCTTTCGCGGCGGGATTGTTCGGCCCGGCTGTGTGCCCGACGGGCCTGGCGCTGGGCGCTGCTGTTGTCCGGTGCGCGCTGCGCCAGATGGCGGGCGATGCGCGCTTGCAGCAGATCCAGTTCGGCCAGCGGGCGGCCCACCAGCGTGTGATAGCGGCGGGTGAATTCGGCCAGTTCGGCCTGGGCCGTGGCGAATTCGAGTTCCATGTCGCCCAGTTCCTGCAGCAGCAAGTCGAGTTCGGCGCGCAGGCGCTGGCGGGCATCCACACGCACTGGCAGGCTGTTGCGACCGTGTTGCAGATCCTGCAACAGCAGAACATGTCTGGCCGCAGCCTGCAACAATTGCGGTTCGTGCAGCAGACGCCGGGACTCGATTGCCAGCAACACGTCGCGGGGGGGCTGCGCTTGTCGTTGCAAGGCGCGGGCCTGCGCTGCCGGCAGGATCAGTACCGGAAACAGAAGGCCGATCTGTGGCGGCCAGGCGCTGCCCAGCACGCCACTGCTGCTCCAGTCGAGCGCAGCCTGCCAGAGTTCGGCATGGATTTCCAGATGTTGGCGCTGGGCGTTCCAGCAGGTCTGGTATTCGTCGGGCGCAGGACGCGACAGGCGGCTTTTCAAAAGGGACAGCGTGGCGCGCAAGGTAATGGCGGCGGCGAATTCCGCCTCCGGCAGCACCAGGCAGAAAGGGCGCAGTTCGAGGTCGAGTGCGTTGGAAATTTCAGGCAGATGACTATCGTCGGGTACCAACAGCAGCAGGGTTTCCTGGCGGTGGATGCAGGTGCTGGCGAATTCGGCCAGCGCGGCAAAAGTCAGCGGCAGGCCGCCTTCCTCCGTCGTGGGAAGTTGGCCAGAGGCGGCGTTGCCGACGCTGGCCAGGGAAATTTCTGCTGCCACTGCCAGCTGGTCACGCCATGCGATGGCAAGGCGCGCGGCAGCGGCAGAATCAGGAGCGGCAGCGGGGGAACTCATGGCGGAATTTTAACTGATGGCAGATGGTGACCGGTCGTCTGAAGCCGCCGGAGGCGGTCTTTCTTGCTGGGATATGGCCATCAGTCGCGGCGCGGAAGCAGGCAGTTTGTGCATGTTAAAATTCCCCCTTTTCCCTCGTGGGCCCTCCTCATGATTTCCGGGATTTTCAAGAAGGTTTTCGGTAGCCGCAATGATCGTCTGGTGCGCCAGTACAGTCAGGTGGTAAAGCAGGTCAACACGCTGGAGCCGGCCATGCAGGCCTTGTCGGATGCGCAGCTGCAGGGCAAGACGGCAGAGTTCCGCGAGCGTCTGAGCAAGGGCGAAACGCTGGATGCCTTGCTGCCGGAAGCCTTTGCTGTTGTTCGCGAAGCGGGCAAGCGGGTGCTCGGCATGCGTCATTTCGATGTGCAGCTGATCGGCGGCATGGTGCAACATGCCGGCAAGATTTCCGAAATGCGCACCGGCGAGGGCAAGACCCTGGTGGCTACGCTGGCCAGTTACCTGAACGCGCTGCCCGGCAAGGGTGTGCATGTCATCACGGTGAATGATTATCTGGCGCGGCGCGATGCCGAATGGATGGGGCGCTTGTACAATTTTCTCGGTCTGAGCTATGGCGTCAATCTGTCGCAGATGAGCCACCAGCAGAAGCAGACGGCCTATGCTGCAGACATCACCTATGGCACCAACAACGAATTTGGCTTTGACTACCTGCGCGACAACATGGTGTATGGCCCGGCCGAGCGGGTGCAGCGCGGGCTCAACTTCGCCATTGTTGATGAAGTCGACTCCATTCTTATCGATGAAGCGCGCACACCGCTGATCATCTCCGGTCAGGCTGAAGACCATACCGAGCTGTATGTGCGCATGAACGCCGTCGCGCCATTGCTGGTCGTCGGCGAGGCGGCGACCAAGGACGGCAAGCCGGAATCCGGCGATTACACGGTCGATCTGAAAGCCCATCAGGTACTGCTGACCGAAGCCGGACATGAACATGCCGAGGAAATTCTCACCCGCATGGGCATCCTGCCCGAAGGCAGCAGCCTGTATGAGCCGAGCAATATCCTGCTGATCCATCACCTGTATGCCGCCTTGCGTGCGCACAATCTGTTCCACCGCGACCAGCAATATGTGGTGCAGAACGGCGAAGTGGTGATCGTCGATGAATTCACCGGCCGCTTGATGGTGGGGCGGCGCTGGTCGGATGGCCTGCATCAGGCGGTGGAAGCCAAGGAAGGTGTGAAGATCCAGAACGAAAACCAGACGCTGGCCTCGATCACTTTCCAGAACTATTTCCGCATGTATGAAAAGCTGTCCGGCATGACCGGCACGGCCGATACCGAAGCGTTTGAGTTCCAGCAGATCTACGGCCTGGAAACCGTGGTCATTCCAACCAACCGGCCGATGGTGCGCGAAGATCGCATGGATCAGATCTATCGCACGGCACAGGAAAAATACACCGCCATCATCAATGACATCAAGGACTGCCAAAGTCGCGGCCAGCCGGTGCTGGTGGGCACGACCTCGATCGAAACATCCGAGCTGGTGTCCAAATTGCTCGACAAGGAAAAGCTCAAGCATCAGGTGCTGAACGCCAAGCAGCACGCCAGCGAAGCCGAGATCGTTGCCCAGGCGGGCCGTCCCGGCGTGATCACCATCGCCACCAACATGGCCGGTCGCGGTACCGATATCGTGCTGGGCGGCAATATCGAGCCGGCCTGTGCCGCCATCGAGCAGGACGAGAGTCTGACGGCGGAGGATAAAAGCCAGCGCATCGCCGCCCTGCGTGCCGAGTGGACGCAGACCCATCAGCAGGTGCTCGATGCCGGCGGTCTGCACATCATCGGTTCGGAGCGTCACGAATCACGTCGCATCGACAACCAGCTGCGTGGCCGCGCCGGCCGTCAGGGTGACAAGGGCTCATCGCGCTTCTATCTGTCGCTGGAAGATCCGCTGCTGAAGATCTTTGCCGGTGAACGTCTCAACACCATCATGGTGCGGCTGAAAATGCCGGAAGGCGAGGCGATCGAACACCCGCTGGTGACGCGTTCGCTGGAATCCGCCCAGCGCAAGGTCGAGCAGCGCAACTTCGACATCCGCAAGCAATTGCTGGAATACGATGATGTGGCCAACGACCAGCGCAAGGTGATCTACCAGCAACGCAACGAATTGCTCGACAGCCAAGATATCAGCGAAACCATTACCGCCATGCGCCAGGGCGTGTTGTCGGATGTGTTCCGGCATTACGTGCCGGCGGATAGTGTCGAGGAGCAGTGGGACATTGCCGGGCTGGAAGCCTTGCTGGCCGCCGAATGGCAGCTCAAGCTGCCGATTGGCGACTGGATAAAAAGCGAGCCGCAACTGGATGACGAGGCAATACAGATGCGTGTCCTGCAGGCAGCGGATGAAGTTTTCGCTGCCAAGGTTGCCACGGTTGAGCTGCAGGCCTGGCAAGGCTTCGAGCGCAGCGTGATGTTGCAGAATCTGGACGCTCACTGGCGTGAGCATCTGGCCGCGCTGGATCATCTGCGCCAGGGCATCCATTTGCGTGGCTATGCCCAGCAAGATCCGAAGCAGGCTTACAAGCGCGAAGCCTTGGAGCTGTTTAAGGGTTTGCTGCAGGCAGTGCGTACCGAAGTCACGCGCCTGCTGGTGACGGTGGAGATCCGTTCCGAAGAGCAGATCGAGGACGTCGAACCGCCCCCGCCAATGGAAAATGTCCAGTATCACCATGCCGATTACGACGAAGTGCTGGGCAACACGGACGAACGGCAGGCCGAGCAGGCCCAGCAGCCCATGGTGCGCCAGGTTGAAAAAATCGGCCGCAATGATCCCTGCCCCTGCGGCTCGGGCAAGAAATACAAGCATTGCCACGGCAAGCTGAACTAAGCCGGGGCAAGGCCGAAAAACCATGCTGGCCACACTGTCCGAAGACGGATTGCAGGCAATCCAGATCCTCGACCAGACCCTGCTGCCGGCGCAAGCGGTCATCCGCCGCCTGACCACGCTGGAAGACGTCGCCCACGCCATCCGCCACATGCAGGTGCGCGGCGCGCCGCTGATCGGAGCCACCGCCGCCTATGGCGTGGCACTGGGCCTGCAGGCAGCAGACATACCCGCGCATGACCAGCGTCTGGCAGACGTGCTGGCCACACTCGCCGCCACCCGGCCCACCGCCGTCAACCTGCACTGGGCGCTGGCGCGTATGCAGCAGGCGCTGATGCCGCTGCCGGTGGCGCAGCGTGCGGCCGCTGCCTGGCAGGCGGCGCGCGCGATTGCCCAGGAAGATGCCGCCGCCAATGCCGCCATCGGCCAGCATGGCCTGCCCTTGCTGGCTGACCTTGCGGCGCGCCGGGGCCGCGTGCAGGTGATGACGCACTGCAACGCCGGCTGGCTGGCCACCGTGGCCAACGGCACGGCGCTGGCCCCCGTCTATGCCGCGCAGCAGGCGGGGCTGGCGGTGCATGTCTGGGTGAGCGAAACCCGACCACGCAACCAGGGCTGGCTGACGGCCTGGGAACTGCAACAGGCTGGCATTCCGCATACGCTGATCGCCGACAACGCCGCCGGCCTGCTGCTGATGCAAGGCAAGGTCGATCTCATCATCGTCGGCGCCGACCGCATCGCCGCCAATGGGGATACCGCCAACAAAGTCGGTACTTACCTCAAGGCGCTGGCCGCCGCAGCGCATGGCATTCCGTTCTACGTTGCCGCACCGCGTTCCACCATCGATTTCGCCTGCCCGACAGGGGCGGACATCCCCATCGAGGAACGCGCGGCCGCAGAGCTGGATTCGCCGCTGGGCCAGGATACGGCAGTCGCCAATCCGGCGTTCGACATCACGCCGGCCACGCTGATCGACGGCATCATCACCGATACCGGTCTGCATACGGCACAACATCTGCGACCATGAACAGTGTGATGCGTGCAGGCACTGAGCAGACACGGACACTGGCTGGCCAGGTCCTGGAAACGGCATCGGCCATGGCGGCAGCGGGCCTCAATCGAGGCACTGCCGGCAATGTCAGCGCACGTATGCCGCAGGACCAGCAGGAAGCCGGACAATTCCTGATCACGCCCACCGGCATGGACTATGCCGGGCTGCAGCCGGCCGATATCGTGCCCATGAATTTTCAGGGTGAATGGCAGGGCCGGCGCAAGCCGTCTTCCGAATGGCGTTTTCACCGTGACATCTACCAGGCCCGGCCGGAAATCGGCGCGGTGATCCATGCCCATTCGCCCTTTGCCACGGCGCTGGCCTGCATGGAACTGGACATCCCGCCGTTTCACTACATGATCGCCCGCTTCGGCGGTGCTGACGTGCGCTGCGCGCCCTACGCCCTGTTCGGCACGCAGGCGCTGTCGGCTGCCGCCCTGGTCGCGCTGGACAATCGCCGCGCCTGCTTGCTGGCCCATCACGGCATGATTGTCTGCGGTACGGATTTATCGCAGACATTGGCCCTGGCCATCGAATTCGAAACCCTCTGCGAACAGTATTGGCGCGTGCTGCAACTTGGCACGCCAAAACTGATTCCGGCGCACGAAATGGCCGAGGTGCTGGAAAAATTCACCGGCTACGGGCAGCAGCAAGACCAAAGTCAGAGCCAAGGCCAAGGCCAAGGCCAAGGCCAAGGCTAGACGCGCTGGCCATCGTGGCTGCGGCGAGGTGGGCAAGTGGCTCACCAACATTCATTCGCCCCGTTCCAGTCAGTTTGCGCGGGATGTTCTGCTGTCGCCGGCGCCGCCTGTGGAAGATATTCGATCTCCGGCAAAACCAGCTCCCAGCGACTGCATCTGAGCGGGGCTGTATCGGTATTTCGGGCCTCTCTGACCAGAATGGCCGAGACGCGCACGGCAATGATCTGGCCGACCGGCGGGCTGAATTTACGCGACAGGCGAGCAACCGCTGTGCCATTGGCGTCGGCCAGCTCCCAGCCGGTTCTGCCTTGTTTGTCTGCCGGGTACTGGCGCAGTGTCAGCGGGCTGCCGACATCCAGCGCGCGCAGGGCGCGATGCAGCGGCGCGCTGGCAGAAAAACGGCCGGGCCAGGAAAGCACAATCTGTTCGGGATCGGCAACCCAGGTACGGTGGGCCAGTCTGGCCAGTGGCGCAAAACCTGACGGCCGGGAACGCAGCGGCAACTGGCCCAGATCACGCACGAAAGCATGGCGGCCTTGCTGGTCGGCACACAGCGTCAGCGTCTTGCGGGCGCGTGTCATGGCGACATAGAACAATCGCCGTTCCTCGTCCTTGCCATCTGCCCAGCTGCCGCCATCGAGTATCAGCACATGGTCGAATTCCAGCCCCTTGGCCCGGTGCGCGGTCATCAGAGTCATCGGCCCGTGGGGTGTTGCCGCCGAAACATGTTTGCCGCCCGCGCCAAACTCGTAGAGAGCTTCGATCAGATTGTGGGTAACCAGCGCGCTGCCGGCCGCTGCCGTTTCGCATTCGATGATGAATTGCGCCAGCGCCGCCTGCTGAGGATGTTCGATCAGACCGTCGAGTGGGTGGCCATGACGCCGCCTGAACCAGCGCGACAGTGCGCCGTTGCGCAACAGGACGCGTGTCCGCCGGGTAGCCGGCGATTTACTGCGCCGCTCGCCACGCAGCAGCGCCAGCAATTGACTGCCTTCGCGCGTCGCGTACAGATTGGGCACATGCTGGTCGCGCAACAGACGAATGGGAATGTGGCGCAAGTGGCACAAGGCGGCCAGTGGTTCCAGATCGCGCCAGCGGCGGGCAATGACGGCAAAGCGGCCCCATTCTGTCGTTGATCCATAGAGTGCGTGCAGACGTTGCAACTCTGCCAGCGCCATCTGCACGGCCAGGTGGGGATGGTCGGCAATTTCAAGCACATGGATGCGGCCGGCGGTCAGCGGATCACGCAGGGCAAATTCGCCACCGGGCGGTTGTTCGCGCCGTGCGTGGTCGATGCGCAGCGCCTGGCCTTGTTTCATGCGTTCGCGCACATGCGCAATCAGTTGATTGGCGCCGTCGATGATGTGGGCGGTCGATCGATAGTTCTCGATCAGTTGATGGCGGCGTGCCTGATAGTCCGTCTCAAACTGCCGGATGTAGCGCACGTTGGCGCCGTCGTAGGCGTAGATGTTCTGATCGTCATCGCCGACCACCATCAGCGAGAGCCGGTCTTCCTCGCTGGTCAGCGTGCGTCCGGCCAAGGCGCTGATCAGCGCATAGTGATCGCCGTTGATGTCCTGGTATTCATCAACCAGCAGAAAGCGCAGTCCAGCCAGCATTCGGTCGCGTTGTATCGAGATGCTGGCGTCATCGTCCTGCCCGCCGTGCTGCAAGTGCCGACTGGCCTCGCGGATCACCTGATCGAATTGCGGCATTTCACCGCGTTCGGCAGCGACGGCGAAGCTGGTGCCGGTCAGGCGCATCGCCAGGGCGTGAAGCGTCTGTACCGTGACACCACCGGCATCCGCGCCGACCAGTGCCCACAGCCGGCGCCTGATTTCAACGGCGGCTGAGCGGTTGTAAGTCAGCACCATGATTTCATCCGGCAGCACCAGACATTCGCGCAAAAGCCAGGCAACGCGATGCACGATGACACGTGTCTTGCCGGCACCCGGGCCAGCCAGCACCAGTTGATTGCCGTCGATCGGCGCGGCCACGATGGCCTGCTGCTCGGGATTGTGCAGATCGGTGAGGATGCGCCGGTGGGCGGCTTCGGTGGTGGCCATGTCCAGCACATCCTTGCGTCCAGCAAAATACTGGCGGATGAATGCCTGCCTGTTCATGCCGAAATAATCGTCAATGAAAGTTATTGCCGCTTTGATTTTTTCCAGGCCCAGGCGGGCGTATTCCGCCATCACATGCACTTGAACGATCTTGTCCTTGTAGTGCAGGTCCAGCTCGGCATAGTCGGATTTGTTGAACTGCCGTCGGCGGGACTCGCTGTTCAGGGCAATGCTCATTGCGCTGCGAAACACCGCCTTGCCACGTGCCAGATGCAGCACCTCGTTGGCATCGAGATAGATCAGGCTGGCGGCCAGCGCCGCATTCCAGTCGCGGATATCCAGCGCCTGCAAGCCCAGGTCGCTCTGCAAATGGGTTTCGAGCGCACCTTGGCGGCAGGTGACCAGCGGGTTTTGACCTTGTTGTTGGGATAAAAAATAAGCGACCAATGCCTCGGCCAATCTCATGCGCTTGTTGCGGATCTCTTCGATCTTCTGCCAGTCGCGCAGCAATTTGATCTGCCGGTTGTCCGGTCCGGCTGGACGCAAAGCAAAAAACGCGCGTTGCGTCTGGCTGTCGCCAAAGGCTTCGGCAAAAGATTTCAGCAATCTGGACAGGCTTTCCGGGTTGAAATCGGCTGCGGCATCACGGCGCAGCGTATCGCACAGGCGACGGACGTTCAGAATTTGCCAGCCTTCCTGATCGGCATCAGGGGCTGCAATGCGCAGATTGGCGAGTAGCGCATCTTCCAGGCGGCGCAGCTTGGCCAGCCGGCTGGCGGTGTCGGGATCGCGATAAAGCGTCACGCCGATTTCGGTATCGTTGGCCAGCAGCTTCAGTCGGTCCAGATCGCGCAGCATGGCCTGCAGGCGGTGTGTTTCCACGCCCGTGGCCGTGATCAGTTCATCAGTTGAAATTCCCTCATCATCGGCAGCCTGCAACAGCAAGGCGAGTATGGTCAGATAGGGGCGCAGGTCGGTGGTCTGGCCGAGTTTTTTGCGCAACAGTGTTTCCGCTTCTTCGAGACTGGCGACCTGCAGGCTGCCGGGAAAAATCTGCGTGTAGTTTTCGTGACGCTCAAGCAGACGCGCTTCTTCAAGCCAGGCCACGGCAATTCTGACCTTGGTATCGGCATCCGAAGCATCCGGATCGATGCGCAGTTTTTCAGGAATTTCGAGCAGAATTTCGCCACTGGTCACCACCACGCTGCCTTCGCTGCGATCCTTGTGTTCGATCTGGCGCAAGGCCTTGAGGATGGCGCGGATGTCGTGTTGCGTCAGACGCGCATTCTTGAGCAGGCGAAACTGCACATCCAGATCGGCATCGTCATACAACAGAATGCACCGGGCTTGCTGCTGGTCACGTCCGGCTCGCCCGGCTTCCTGCAGATAGTTTTCCAGTGAGCCGGGGGTGTCCAGATGAATCACCAGACGCACATCCGGTTTGTCCACGCCCATGCCGAAGGCGTTGGTTGCGGCGATGACCCGCAACGCGCCACTGAGGAAGGCTTCCTGCACATGACGTTTTTCAGGCGGTGCCATGCCGCCATGAAAATAGCCGCAGGGCAAGCCGGCTTCTTGCAGGAAATCGGCCACTTCCTCGACGGTCTTCTGGCGGGCGCAGAAGATGATCGCGCCGCCTTCTTCGCGCAAGGTTTCCTGCAGCAGACGCAGCACTTCGGGATACTTGGCCTGGGGCGGCACGGCGCGCACTTCATAAGCCAGATTGTCACGGCTGACGCCGCCGGCCAGCACGTCGAGCGTGATATCCAGATTTTTTCTGAAATGCGCAAGTACGTCCTCGACCACATCGGGCTTGGCTGTGGCGGTGAAACAATAGACCGGCGCCAGATCACTCTTCTGTCGTTTTCTGATGAAGCGCGAGACATACAAGTAATCCGGACGGAAGTCGTGGCCCCATTTGGACAGACAGTGCGCCTCATCGAACACCCAGGCGCTGACTTCGCGGTGTTTCAGTGCATTGGCAAAAGCCGTGCTGCGAAATTGTTCCGGCGCAACGAAGATCAACCCCAGATCACCCAGTCGCAGTTTGTCGAGCATGGCCCGTCGCTCCAGCGGCGTGAGCAGACCATTCAGGTAACCGGCGCAGGTGATGCCGCGGTTTTCCAGGTTATCAACCTGGTCTTTCATCAACGACTGCAAGGGTGAGATGACGACCGTCAGGCTGCCATTGCGATAATGCCGCGCCAGCGCGGGCAGTTGAAAGCACAGTGACTTGCCGCCGCCGGTAGGCAGGATGGCCAGCATCGACTTGCCGGCAAAGCCATGTTCGACGATGACTTGCTGCAACGAGCGGCCATCGGCGGTGGTCGGGGTCGAACGAAAGCAGCTGATGCCGGGGAAATAGCGGGGCAGCACCTTCAGCAAATCATGTTGTTCCCTGCACCAGTGACAGCGCGGATCCGTACAGGGAACATCGCGCAACCACCGGATGATTTCATGCGTTCGCGGATGGGCCTGATGCACCCAGGGAGGCAGTACCGAGTTACCGCCCGCCACCCGCAGCCAGGCGAGCGCATAGGCAAGCGGTTTGCTCCAGGCCGGATCGGCAAGATGATCATCGTGGATGGCGTGTCGAGCGGTATTGCAGCCTTTGTCTGCCGTGGCCCGCATCCAGGCAGCCTGAGCCTCGGCCAAGTCAGGGCGCAAGGCGCGGCGTAAAGTGGCAAAGAAATTGGCCAGCCCCTTGCCGTTTTCCGGACAGAGCAGGTAGTGCAGGCACAGCACTTCGTCAGCATGTTCGGCCACGCGCTGGCGCAAGGCCTGCTGCTGATCGACAAACAGCGCATAAGCCAGCTCGGCATCTCGCACCGGATCATTGCGGGTGGTCGTACACAGCTTGTAATCCTTGACCAGTCGATGATACGGATTCTGCGGAAAAGCCAGCGGTGACAGCTCCAGGGTATCCACCAGCGGCAGGCGATGCAGCGCCAGCTGCGGGTGCAAGGTCGCCAGAATCGGCTGATCGAAGGCAATGACGTTATGCCCCAGCACGAAAGCCGCGCCTTGCGTCAATTCATCAAGCCGGGCAACGAGATTTTTTGCCTTGCCCGGAATTTGCTCGCGGGCTTCACTATCTGGCCGGTAAGCCCCGATCTCCTTCAGGACGGTCTGATCCTGGCGGGTAGTTTCGATATCGAGACAAAGGCATCTGGCGCCAGTGTTTTTACGTGCTTTTGTCATGGCCCGTGAAGATTACAGCAAAGCGGGGCAAAAGCGGCAGATAACGCCGCTGTTCACTATCCTCCTGCCATCTTTTTCATGGATGGTGACGACGATGGCTCGGCCGTGGGCGGCGTTCACGGGAGACGTCAGGGAGGGAGCGTCTGGGGCGTTGGCCATCAGGCAGGGTGGTCAGACTGGTTTTCAGGTCGAGCAGGCCGTGGCCCATGACGTCATACATGCGGCCTGCCATTGCGTCGCAGTGATGCCTTCGTCGTGACTAGAGGGAGTTCAGCAGGTACTTGTGATGGTCAGCGTTTATCGTGAACAACAAGCCCGCAACGCTTGAATTTCAAGTCACTTCAATATCGCAATCACAACCTCGCCCGGCGGCGATGCTGCGCTGGAACAGGCGTTGGGCCGGAGCTTCCAGCCAGCCGGGCAGCCAGGGCAGATAATGGCGGGGCTGGCGCAGCAGGCCACAGACATAACGTTGTTGCTGGACTTGCCAGTGCAGCGCCGGGCAAGG
>JAHRWT010000021.1 GCA_019105045.1 Sterolibacterium sp. | reverse complement strand
TCCGTGACGCTAATCCGCAATGGAATGGAGGCGGCGCAGAGGAAGCATATTTCATCAAAGAAAATCATTTTATAATGTATATTTGCCCGGTGAGGCCCTGGGGTAACAGAATTATCAAAAGGGTTATAGACCAACAGAACTTAAGAACAATTATCATGAAAAAAGAGAGCGTTGTATTTGATTTGATCAACCTTGAGCGTAAGCGTCAGACAGATGGATTGGAACTTATTGCATCAGAGAACTTTGTCAGTCAGCAGGTGATGCAGGCAATGGGCTCGGTACTCACCAACAAGTATGCAGAGGGTTACCCCGGCAAGCGCTACTACGGCGGTTGCGAGCATGTCGACGTTGCCGAACAACTCGCAATTGAGCGCCTGAAGCCGCTGTTCGGCGCCGAAGCGGCCAACGTGCAGCCCAACTCCGGCTCGCAGGCTAACCAGGCGGTGCTGATGGCCTTCGCCAAGCCTGGCGACACCCTCATGGGCATGAGCCTGGCCGAAGGCGGCCACCTCACCCACGGCATGCCGCTCAACATGTCGGGCAAGTGGTTCAATGTGGTGGCCTACGGTCTCAACGAGAAGGAAGAGATCGACTACCCGAAGATGGAGGCCCTGGCGCGTGAGCACAAGCCCAAGATCATCATCGCGGGGGCTTCGGCCTACGCGCTGCGCATCGATTTCGAGCGTTTTGCCAAAATCGCCAAGGAAGTCGGCGCGATTTTCTGGGTGGACATGGCCCACTATGCCGGCCTGATCGCCGCCGGTTTCTACCCGAATCCCGTGCCGCACGCCGATGTGGTGACGTCCACCACCCACAAGACGCTGCGTGGCCCGCGCGGTGGTGTGATCCTGATGAAGGCCGAGCACGAAAAGGCGCTCAATTCAGCGATATTCCCCGGCCTGCAAGGCGGCCCGCTGATGCATGTCATCGCCGCCAAGGCGGTGGCCTTCAAGGAAGCGGCCTCGCCCGAGTTCCGTAACTATCAGGAACAGGTCATCAACAATGCCCAGGTGATGGCCCGGGTGCTGATTTCGCGCGGCCTGCGCATCGTCTCTGGGCGTACCGAGTCGCATGTGTTCCTCGTCGATCTGCGGGCCAAGAACATCACCGGCAAGGAGGCCGAGGCGGTGCTGGGCCAGGCCCACATCACGGTGAACAAGAATGCCATTCCCAACGATCCACAGAAGCCTTTCGTCACTTCCGGCATCCGCATCGGTACGCCGGCCATGACCACGCGCGGCTTCACCGAAATCGAAGCCGAGCAGATCGCCCACATGATCGCCGACGTGCTGGAAGCGCCCAACGATGAACAGGCCATTGCCGGCGTCCGCGCCAAGGCCAGTGCGTTGTGCAAGCGCTTTCCGGTATATGGCTGATCCACTGATTCAGTGAGCGGAACAGGGGATGAGGCACCACATAGCTTCAGTGCATTCTCATGCACCTCGCCCCTGTGCTTTGTTCCTTGTGCTGTGCGCCTGATGACCTGCACCCATGAAATGTCCCTACTGCCCTGAACTCAATACCCAGGTCGTCGATACCCGGGTCAATGAGGATGGTGATACCGTGCGTCGCCGTCGGCGTTGCCCGAATTGCGACAAGCGCTTCACCACGTATGAGCGTGTCGAACTGCAGTTGCCGCAGATCGTCAAGAAAAATGGCAGCCGGGTGGAGTATGACCGCGAGAAATTGCATGCCAGCATGATGCTGGCCCTGCGTAAGCGGCCAGTCACGACCGAAAGCCTGGAGTCGGCCATCGACCGCATCGAAGAAAAGCTGGTGACGCTGGGTGAGCGGGAGATCGCCAGTGATCGCATCGGCGAGTTGGTGATGCGCGAGTTGAAGAAGCTCGACAAGGTCGCCTATATCCGCTTTGCTTCCGTCTATCGCAACTTCGAGGATGTCGAGGAGTTTTCCGATGCCATCCGTGAAATCCGCAAACCGCGCGTGCCGCGCCGCTCGCCACGTTCCACCCCGCGTTCCTGAGTGACGGGCAGGGCCATGTATCTGCTTTTTACTCCGGCAGATCATGCGTACATGGCGCGTGCCCTGCAATTGGCGCAGGCCCCCGGTGTATTGAATAGCACCACCCCCAATCCACGGGTGGGTTGTGTGCTGGTGCGGGCAGGGCAGATCATTGGTGAAGGTCATACCCTGCCGGCCGGCCAGAATCATGCCGAAATTCAGGCGCTGCTTGCCGCTCGCCGCCAGCATGGCGAGGCAGCGCTGGCCGGGGCAACTGCCTATGTAACGCTGGAGCCGTGCAGCCATCATGGCCGCACGCCGCCGTGTGCCGATGCGCTGATTGCGGCGGGAGTGGGGCGAGTCGTTGCCGCAATGGAAGATCCCAATCCACAAGTGGCCGGGCAGGGACTGGCCCGTTTGCGGGCTGCGGGGATCGAAACCCACTGCGGCCTGATGGCCGAGCAGGCTCGGGAAATCAACATTGGTTTTGTCGCCCGCATGACGCGTGGCAGACCCTGGCTGCGTCTCAAACTGGCGGCCAGTCTGGATGGCCGCACAGCCTTGGCAAACGGCCAGAGCCAATGGATCACGGGCCCTGCGGCGCGTGCCGATGGCCACCGCTGGTGTGCGCGGGCTTGCGCCATTCTCAGCGGCATCGGCACAGTGCTCAAGGATGATCCGCAACTTACGGTACGTCTGGACGGGGCGGCAGAAGTGCTGCGCCAGCCGCTCAAGGTCATTGTCGATAGCCGGTTGCAGACGCCCGTCACGGCGCGCCTGTTTGCCGATGGCGATGCCGTGTTGATTGCCTGCGCCCGTGTCCAGGCCGATCCCATGGCAGAGCGGTTGGCCGCCTTGCGTGATCGTGGTGCCGCAGTCGTTGTGCTGGATGATGGCCAGGGCCGGGTCGACCTGGCCGCTCTGTGCGCTGAGCTGGCGCGGCGGGGCATCAATGAAATCCATGCCGAAGCCGGCTACACATTGAACGGTGCGTTGCTGCGCGCCGGGCTGGTTGATGAGCTGTTGCTTTATTACGCACCAACCTTGCTGGGCGATGGCGCGCGCGGCATGTTCGCCATCGGCGAGCTCAGTTCGCTTGCCGAGCGGCAGGAACTGCAGTTGATGGAAGTCAGGCAGCTGGGGAACGATCTGCGTATCCGTGCGCGCCTGCCTTGTGCCTGACGCTTGCCGGGTTTATTGGGTGTTTTCGCTGGCCAGGGTGATGCGGTCGAGTTGCGCCATGATGGCCATACTTTCCCTTTCCATGCGTGACAGCGCTTCAGCTGTCCGGGCAAGGTCTTTCGTGTAATAGGTGTCGAGTGCTTCCTTGCCCGCGCCATGAAAAGCGGCGTGTGGCGCATCAAGTTCGGTGTAGCCGGGCAGGTGCGAAAACAGTTTCTTGCCATCCCCCTGGCTGTACCACTTGCCGAGGCGACAGTTGTGATGATCGTTGAAGTCTGCCGAAGTGCGTGACGAAATGCCCATCATGACATGATAAATATCCATCTTGTAGGCCAGATGGTCGACTTTTGCCAGCTCGACGAAACTGCGCAGGGCAGCGCCAGTGACCGTTTTTTCCATGTCGTGCGACAGCGTGAGTATGCTCGCCGTTTTTTCGGTGGCCGTCATGCTGCACTGGCCGAATGTGCCGGCGGCTTCGGCGTTTTCCTGCATCTGTGCCATGGCCGCAGAGGTTTCGCCCTGGATCGTGATGACCAGACTGGAAATGTCGGTGGTGGCCTTGCTGGTACGTTCGGCCAGTTTGCGGACTTCATCGGCGACCACGGCAAAGCCCCGGCCCTGTTCGCCGGCACGGGCCGCTTCGATGGCGGCATTCAGCGCCAGCAAGTTGGTCTGGTCGGCAATCTCGCGGATCATTTGCAGAATGCCGCCGATTTGCGTGGTGCGCTGGTTCAGTTCATTCATTTCGCGCGCGGTATTCTGCAGACGGGTCACCATTTGTTCGAGCGCGGTGGAAATCTGTTGGGTGGCGTCCTGGTTTTCACGCGAAGTGATGGCAACCTGGGCGGCATTGCTGCGCTTGTCATGCAATTCACTGGCCAGTTCGGCCAGCGACGTGCGGAAGGCCTGAAAGGATTCGGCATAGGATTGCTGTTGCTGGAATATCTGTTCATGAAACCAGTCCTGCTCTTCGCGGCGGTGGTTGGCTGAGTTGATTTCAGCCAGCGCAGTTTCGGTATCAGTCAGGGCACTGCGCGCGGCCGTCAGGGCGTGTTCATGTTCGGCAAGCTGTTTGCGCAGGTTTTCGTTGTCTTGACGTAGTCTGGAGCGAAAAAACATCTGAGAGTTACCTTCTGGTGAAGTGAACAGGCAGGGGCTGCCAGCGCAGAATCCCTGAACATCCCGAATGTTATGCCAAAAGCGGTAAAACCAGAATCGTTAAAAACACAGAAACGATGATTGTTTTCCGCGAAGCCCGGGCTGCGTGGCCTGGAAAGTGAGGGGAAGGCTTTCGCGCGACAATCCGGCACAACATCAGATTGGCGAGGATCGCGCCCTTGGTGCAGCACTACCTTATGGTTTCATGTTATCCAGGTATTGGTTCGCGATTATTGACGGATCATTGAACCGCATACATGGCATTGAGGATCGCGCGGGACGGTGATGCTGCGCCATTCCATGTTGAGACCGTCGAGCAGCAGCAGGCGGCCAGCCAGTGAAGTGCCGCAGCCGATGATCAGCTTCAGTGTTTCGGCCGCCTGCATGCTGCCAATGATGCCGGTCAGTGGGGCGAATACGCCCATGACGGCGCAGCGCACTTCCTCGACATCCTGCGCTTCGGGAAACAGGCAGTGATAGCAAGGCGCATCGTCGCGGCGCGCATCGAAGACGGCGATCTGGCCGTCGAAACGGATGGCCGCGCCGGAAACCAGCGGTGTGCGCTGCGCCACGCAGGCACGGTTGATGGCGTGGCGGGTGGCGAAATTGTCGGTGCAGTCGAGCACGACATCGGCCAGGGCGGCTTCTTCTGCCAGGCGTTGTTCGTCGAGCCGTTCATAGAGCGGAATGACCTGGCATTCCGGATTGATTTCATGCAGGCGCAGCCGGCCAGAATCGACTTTGGCCTGTCCCAGCGCGCTTTCCCGATGCAGAATCTGCCGCTGCAGATTGGTCATGTCGACGGTATCGCTATCCGCCAGCGCCAGCGTGCCGACGCCGGCAGAGGCCAGATAGAGCGCGGCCGGCGAGCCCAGGCCGCCGGCGCCGACAACCAGTACGCGTGAGGCCAGCAGCCGTTCCTGCCCAGCGACATCGATTTGCGGCAGCAGAATATGGCGGCTGTAACGGAGTAGCTGTGCGTCGTTCATCGGCTTGCCGCAGGGATTGCGGCGGCGGTTGTTTCAGGGCGGTTGTCGATCAGTACGGAGTGTTCAACGTTCTTCACGCAGTTCGCGCGGGGTATCGTCATGATCGCCGTGGGGATGCTGCTCCCAGGCTTTGACATAGACTTCATTTGATTTCTTGATCAGGCGTTGTGGCACCCGCATGTTGCGCAGCTGGGTTTCTTCCCAGAAGTGGATCAGGGCGCGTTCCAGGGAGCGATACCAGGACTGCTGGAAACGGAATCCCTGGCTGGTGAGTGCTTTTTCCAGTCCTGCCAGGGTGTATTCCGTCAGGTTGTAACTGACCTGCAGACAGTTTTGCGCAACGCAGGTAACGGTCAGCCCGTCGATGCCGTCGAGTAGTTGACGCACTTGTTCGGTCTGGGCTGCAAGCAGGCTGTCGAAATGCAGCAGGCGGGTCTTGGCCGAATCATGCTGACACACCAGGCCCTGGTGCCGATGGCTGCGATGACGTACGGCATCGCGCAGCTTGCGGGCCTGTTCCAGGTTCATGGACGTCTGTCCGGCCGCAGACCTTACTGCTGCTTGATGATCTGCCAGGCTTTGAGCAGGCCGAGCGCCTGGTTCAGCTGGTAATCATTTTTCGAGGCGAATTCAATTGGAGTGAATTTCGCTTCCTCATCGGCCTTTTTGCTGGCCGGCTTGGGTGTCGCCGTGTCGGCACCGCCTTCCTTGTCATTTTCGAGGTGGCGATCCAGATCGCCTTCACGCAGGAATTCGTGGCTCTGGCCGTCCATGGTTTCTTCGACGATGACATCCGGCGTGATGCCCTTGACCTGGATCGAGCGGCCAGACGGCGTGTAATAACGCGCCGTGGTCAGTTTGATGGCTGTATTGTTGGACAGCGGCAGCACGCTTTGCACCGAACCCTTGCCGAAAGTCTGGGTGCCCAGGATGATGGCGCGTTTGTGATCCTGCAGGGCGCCGGCGACGATTTCCGAGGCCGAGGCCGAGCCGCCGTTAACCAGCACGATCAGCGGGATGCTTTGGATTCCGGCAGGCAGATCGCGCAACGGATCCTTGCGGGTGCCGCGCAGATAATCTTCCTGGCTGGCGATGTATTGACGTTTGGCATCCGCAGTGCGGCCATCTGTGGATACGACCGGAGTCTGTGCGGGCAGGAAGATGGCAGACACACCGACCGCGCTGTGCAGCAGGCCGCCGGGGTCATTGCGCAGATCCAGAACCAGACCACGTAGTGGCTCCGGGGCTTCCTTGCCGGCAGTTTTTTCTACCGTGAACAGCTTGTTGATTTGCTTGACGACATCTGCCACGGTTTCTTCCTGAAACTGGGTGATGCGCACATAGCCGAAGCCGGGTTCAACCAGTTTCGATTTGACGCTTTGTACCCGGATGACTTCGCGCTGCAAGGTCAGGATCAGTGGTTTGGGCGTGTTCTTGCGGGCAATCGTCAGCACGATCGACGTGCGCGGCTTGCCGCGCATACGTTTGACGGCATCGCTGAGACTCATGCCCTTGACCGGCGTGTCATCCAGCTTGATGATCAGATCACCTGCCTTGATGCCGGCGCGATAAGCCGGGGTGTCCTCGATCGGTGAAATGACTTTGACAAAACCGTCTTCCATGCCGACTTCCAGCCCCAGACCGCCGAATTCGCCGGCGGTATTGACCTGCAGTTCCTTGAAGGATTCGGCATCGAGATAGGCCGAGTGCGGATCAAGATTGGAGAGCATGCCGCTGATGGCGTGGGTGATCAGCTTCTTGTCGTCGATGCTTTCGACATAGCCTTGCTTGATGGCGTTATAGACATCGGCAAAGCTGCGCAGTTCTTCGAATGGCAGTGTGCCCGACGCCTCTTTTTGGGCGTTGGCTGAAAAATTGAGGCTGATCAGCACGCCGGCGATCAGGCCGATCGAGATGAGTCCAACCTGTTTCAGTTTGTTGCCCATGAATGTCGTGCTCCGAAAGTTTGGCAAATGGAATGATGTGCGGCAGAGGGGGGCGGCTGCGTGGGGCGTTGCCTGCAGCCCGGCAAGCAAGGTGCAGGCAACGAAAATTCTTGCCAGAGTCGGCGCATGACCACCCGCCCTGCCGGCTGGAATCAGCCGATGATTTACTTGAGGCTGACCCAGGTGAGCGGGTTGATAGCCTGGCCCCGCTGGCGAAGCTCGAAGTATAAACCGGATTCCGGGTTGCCACCGCTGTTGCCAACGGCCGCGATGGTGTCGCCGGCCTTCACCGTATCGCCGACCTGACGGAACAGGGATTGGTTGTTGCCATAGACACTCAGCCAGGCATTGCCGTGGTCGATGATCAGCAGATTGCCAAAACCGCGCAGCCAGTCGGCAAAAACGATGCGTCCCGGCGCCAGAGCCTTGACTTCGCTGCCTTCGCTGGCGCGAATGAACAGACCGCGCCAGGTAGCGCCTGTTTCAGCGCGGGGAGCGCCAAAACGGTTGGCCAGTTCGCCGCGTACCGGCAGACGCAGTTTGCCTTTGAGGGCGGCGAAATTACCGACATAACCGAGGTCTTCGGGGAGCTGTTCATTGCGTTGTCCTTGCCCCGGCGGTGTCATGGCAGCTGTGCTGGCCGCGCGGTTCGGCGATTTTGTGGCGGCCTGCGGACGGGGCTGCCTGCTTGCGCGGGCTTGCGCCTGGCTGGCCGCCTTGCGCACGAGATCATCAATCACCTGGGCCAGACGTTTTTCATCACGTTTGAGCGTGTCGATTTGACGACGTTGTGATTTCAGCTTGCCGGCCAGTTCATCCAGGGTTGTCTGGCGTTGCTGTTGCTGCAGCAACAGTTGGTCATGCTGCCGTTGCTGCTGCCGTTCGATATGGACGAGTTCTTCGCGTTTGTTGCGCATGGATGCGCCCAGGCGTTGCTTTTCCTGCAGGGATTGCTTGAGATTCTTGAGCAGCTCGGCTTTGGCGCGTGATAGCTGGGAGGTGTAATACAGGTCGCGTGCAGCCTGGTTGGCGTTGCCGCCAGAGAGCAGCAGGTGCAGGGCGTCGATATTGCCGTCCAGATATTGGCGGTAAAGCAGGCGCCCCAGTTGGCCTTGCTGACGGACGAGCTGGCTTTCCAGGCGCTGCGCCTGCTGTTGCAGGGTGTTCAGTTCGGTTTCGGCATTACTGCGTTGTTCGCCGAGTTCATGTAACTGCCGGCTGGTTGTCGAGATCGCCGATTCGGTTTTCTTCAGGCGTTCAATTGCCTCGGCGCGGTTCTTTTCGGTTTCGGCCAGATTCTGGTTGAGTTTTTTGAGCTTGCTCTGGACGGCGCGCAGCTCTCCTTGCTTGTTGGTAACTGGCGAGGCTTTTTTCGGCGCGGCCTGTGCCGTGCCTGCCAGCAGCACGGCGGCAAGCAGGCAGGGCCGCAGCCAGCGTTGCCAGAATTGCCGCGATTGGCGGCATGTTTGGCGCAGGCGATGCTTTGCAGGCATGGGCAGCCAGAGGCTTGCGGCGGGAGGAACCATGCCGTGCAGGTGGTCGCGTGTGGATTTACCTGGCCTTGCCCTGGTTGGCCACGGCCTGCATGGCGGCTTCAATGGCGGCTGCATCGCCCAGGTAATAGTGGCGAATCGGCTTGAGATCGGCATCCAGCTCATAGACCAGGGGCTGTGCTGTGGGAATGTTGAGGCCGACGATGTCGGCGTCGGAGACGTTGTCGAGATACTTGATCAGGGCGCGCAGGCTGTTGCCGTGGGCGGCGATGATGACGTTCTTGCCGGCCTTGACGGTGGGCGCGATGGTTTCGTGCCAGTAGGGCAGGAAACGCTCGACCGTGTCTTTCAGGCATTCGGTGCGCGGCAGTTCAGCTGCGCTCAGGCTGGCATAGCGTGGGTTGCCGGTTTCCAGACGCGGATCATTGGCCTCCAGCGGCGGAGGTGGAATGTCATAGGCGCGACGCCAGATCAGGACCTGTTCCTCACCGTGCCGGGCGGCGGTTTCTGCCTTGTTGAGTCCTTGCAGTGCGCCGTAATGCCGCTCGTTGAGTCGCCAGGAATGATGCACGGGAATCCACATGCGATCCATTTCTTCCAGTACGGTCCATAGCGTCCTGATGGCGCGTTTGAGTACGGAAGTGTAGGCAATGTCGAAGGCAAAGCCTTCTGCTTTCAGCAACTTGCCGGCAGCCACGGCTTCGGCCAGGCCTTTTTCGGTGAGACCGACATCAGTCCACCCGGTGAAGCGGTTTTCCTTGTTCCAGACGGACTCGCCGTGGCGGATCAAAACAATTTTATACATGGCTAAGCAGGCGACAGGAGTTGAAAATGAGGTATTCTATAGCACTCACCAGCTACCCTCATCATTCCACCTGTGCCGGGCATCCTGCGTGCCGGCCTCTGCCCTTCTGCATTCCAGTGAGCGATATCGTGCTCGATCTGATCGAAAAACAGGAACACATTGAGACTGCGGCACGTGCGCTCAAGGCCATTTCCCATCCGCTGCGGCTGAAGATACTCTGCGTCATCGGCGATCAGGAAGTCTGCGTGCAGGACATTGTCGAGGCAGTGGGCACATCACAGAGCAATATTTCCCAGCATCTGGCAATCCTCCGCGAAAAGGATGTGCTGCAAACGCGCAAGGATGCCAACCGGGTCTATTACCGGGTGGCCGATCCACGCGTCCTGCAACTGATTGGCCTGATGCGTGAAGTGTTCTGTGGTGTTGCGCTGGATGTCTGATGCAGTGGCAGGTGATGACCGAATTTTCGACAGACGACGCTGAATGGAGTTGATCTTGGAGTTTGTGACCAACAATCTCATGTATGTAGTGCTTGCCGCAGTCAGTGGCGGCATGTTGCTGTGGCAGACCGTCAAGGGCGTGGGCGGCAATCAGCTATCGCCCCAGGCGGCGACTCTGCTGATGAACCGAGCCGGTGCCGTGGTCATCGATGTGAGCAGTTCTGCCGAGTGGTCAGCGGGCCATATTCCCGAGGCGCGACACATTCCGCTCGACCAGTTCGACAAGCATTTGCCCGAACTGGAAAAACACAAATCAAAACCGTTGATCGTCAGTTGCCAGTCGGGTGTCCGTTCGGGCGGGGCCTGCGGCAAGCTGAAGAAACAGGGATTCGAGCAGGTCTATAACCTGGCCGGTGGCATGGCCGCCTGGCGTGAGGCCGGCTTGCCGGTGACCACCAAATAAAACAACAGGGGACGTCCAGCCCATCATGTCGTCGATCAAAATACAGATGTACAGCACGGCCGTATGTCCTTATTGCGTGCGTGCCGAACAATTGCTGAAAAGCAAGGGTGTTGCGGAAATCGAGAAAATTCGCATTGATCTCGAACCGGAACTGCGCGAGCAGATGATGCAGCGCACCGGCCGGCGCACCGTACCGCAAATCTTCATTGGTGCCACCCATGTAGGCGGTTACGATGACCTGGTGGCACTCGAGCGCGCCGGCAAACTCGAGCCGCTGCTGGCTGGCGACTGACGCTCCGTTGCCGGCTGGGTGCCGAATCCGTTTCAGGTTTTTTCAAGTTTCATAACGACAGGCAAGACAAATGACTGAACAACAAGCCCCGGTTTTTTCCATCGAGAAGGTCTATGCAAAGGACATTTCACTTGAGATTCCCAATGCGCCGCAAGTCTTCCTGGAAAGGGAAAATCCAAGTATCGAACTGCAATTGCACGACAGCGCCAGCACCATCGAAGACGGTCTGTATGAAGTCGTGGTGACCGCAACCATCACGGCAAAAAACGGCGAGAACACGGTGTTCCTCGTGGAAGTGGCCCAGGCGGGCGTTTTCCAGTTGCGCAATCTGCCGGTAGATAATCTTGACCCCATTCTGGGCGTGGCTTGCCCGAACATCATCTTCCCCTATCTGCGCGAAACGGTTTCCGATCTGGTGACCCGTGCCGGTTTCCCACCGGTGTTGCTGGCACCGATCAATTTTGAAGCCCTCTACCAGCAACGTATGCAGCAGGCGCAGGCCAGCGGCGAAGTGCCGGTGCAGTGAGTGTGCCGAGCGTGCCACACATACCAGGCACAGCGGGCTGACCATCGACGGTGATGACATGATGCTGTTGCGTTCCTTTTTGCTGGTGTGCGCGTTGTGGCTGGCCTTGCCGGCTGCTGCGCTTGAATATCGATCGGTCAGCGAAGCGGCGGTGCTGTATGACGCCCCATCGCTGAAAGGCACACCATTGTTCGTGATTGCCCGGCAGACGCCGGTTGAAGTGGTCGTGGCGCTGGACGGCTGGAGCAAGGTGCGCGATGCCGCCGGGGGGTTGGCCTGGATAGAAAAACGCCTGCTTGGCGAGCGTCGCATGGTGCAGGTGGTTGCCTCACCGGCGCAGATTCGCACGGCAGCCAATCCCGAAGCCACGCTGGTTTTCGAGGCCGAGCGGGATGTCCTGCTGGAATTGACGGATCCGCTGCCTGGCAACGGCTGGGCCAGGGTGCGTCACCGCGACGGCCAAGCCGGCTTCGTGCGGGTCGAGCAGGTCTGGGGACTGTAGCTCCGGCGGCGAGTCGATGTCAGCATCGGAGTCACAATGAAAATCGCTGTTTTGGGTGCAGGTGCCTGGGGCACGGCGCTGGCCATCGCCCTGGCGCGCAATCCAGCACATCAGCTTACGCTCTGGGCACGCGATCCGGCCTTGTGTGCGCACATGCGCGCCGAGCGCGAGAATCTGCGCTATCTGCCGGGACAGGCCTTTCCCGCTGCATTGCAGATCGACGAGAACTTTTCGACGGCTGTTCACCATGCCGGGCTGCTGCTTTTTGCCACGCCGTTGTCCGGCCTGCGCGGCATCCTGCGGCAATGGCGCGCGACAGTGACAGATGCAGCGGCAGCAGCGCCCTGCCTGTGGCTGTGCAAGGGGCTGGAGGCCGAGCGCGGCTTGTTGCCGCACCAGATTTTTACCGAGGAAGCGGCTGGCTGGGATGTGCCACATGGCGCGCTGACCGGGCCAAGTTTTGCGGAAGAAGTCGCGCGAGGTCTGCCGGCAGCACTTACCCTGGCCAGTACGGATACCGTTTTTGCCCGCCGCATGGCGCAGGCACTTTCGGATAACCGGCTGCGGGTCTATGCCAATGAGGATGTGATCGGCGCTGAGGTCGGCGGTGCGGTGAAGAATGTGCTGGCAATTGCCAGCGGGATTTCCGACGGTCTTTGCTTGGGCCACAATGCGCGTGCTGCCTTGATGACGCGTGGTTTGGCAGAAATTGTCCGTCTGGGTGTGGCCTTGGGCGGGCGGCGTGAAACCCTGATGGGTCTGGCGGGCATGGGCGACTTGATCCTGACCTGTACCGGCGATCTGTCACGCAACCGGCGCGTGGGTCTGGCGCTGGCAGCCGGTCGCACGCTGGCTGATATCGTGCAGGAACTCGGTCATGTCGCCGAAGGCGTCTATAGCGCCCGCGCGGTGGCCCGGCGGGCGATGGACTTGAACGTCGACATGCCCATCGTGCAGGCAGTCTGTGCGGTGCTCGATGGCCGGCTCACGGCCGTTGCGGCGGTCGATCAGCTGATGCAGCGCGATCCTTGCGACGAGAGCTGATCAGGCGCTGCCGACAAATGCCAGCTGTCGCCAGGCCTCAAAAGCCACGACGGCAACGGTATTCGATAGATTGACACTGCGACAGCCGGCTTGCATTGGCAAGCGAATGCGTCGTGCTGGGTCGATGCTTGCCAGAACCTCAACTGGCAGCCCCCGTGATTCAGGGCCGAACAGAAAAGCATCGCCGGGCTGATAGCGTGGCTGATCGTAACGCGTCGTGCCACGGGTGCTCAGGGCAAAAAGCCGAGACTGGGGGCTGTCGACAAGCAGATTGAGGCTGGCCAGGCAGGCCGGCAGATCGTCATGAATGCGCACGTCGGCAATTTCTGCATAATCCATGCCGGCGCGGCGCAAGCGGGCCGCGCTCAAATCAAAGCCCAGCGGCCGCACCAGATGCAGGTGAGCACCGACATTGGCGCAAAGCCGGATGGCGTTGCCCGTGTTGGGAGGAATTTCCGGCTGATACAAAATGATGTGAAACATGGTGTGCTATATTCACCGCCAATTTACTGACTGGCTGGATTTCCTGCAGCAGAATCAGATGATTGGATTGTAAAGCTGAACATGTCTGGAGATGGCGTATGTCGCGTCCTGAGAAAATACGCCTAGGCGATTTTCTGATTGCGCAGGGTTTGCTGACCAGCGAGCAGCTGGGGCTTGCGCTCGAAGAGCAGAAGCGCAGCGGTCGCAAACTGGGACGTATTTTCATCGATGCGGGCTACGTTTCCGAAAAGGAAATCACCAAGGCGCTTGGCCGCCAGCTACGCGCGCCCTTTGTTGATCTGGCCACTTTCAAGCCCAAGCCGGAGCTGATCAACATGCTGACCGAGGCGGTGGCACGACGCTATCGGGCCATCGTTCTCGACGTGGAAGAAGACGTCAATATGCTGATGGTCGGTTTTGCCGACCCGACCGATCTGGTCGCCTATGATGAAGTCAGTCGTCTTCTGCAGCGTGAAATCATGCTGGCCGTGGTCATGGAAAGCCAGTTGCTGACAACGCTGGATCGGGTATATCGGCATACCGAGGAAATTACCGGTCTAACCCAGGAACTCGCCGAGGACATGCTGGAGGGGCAGTTCGATTTTGGCGATCTTGAAGGGGTGACCACTTCGGTTGAGGATGCGCCAGTCGTCAAGCTGCTGAATACCGTTTTTGAAGAAGCCATCAAGCTGCGCGCATCCGACATACATATCGAGCCACAAGAAAAACAACTGGTCATCCGTTTTCGGATCGATGGCGTGCTGCATGTGCAGACCGAAGCCCATCCCCGGGTGGCCGCGCCGCTGGTGCTGCGCTTGAAGCTGATTTCAGGGTTGGATATTTCTGAAAAACGCTTGCCACAGGATGGTCGCTTCAATCTCAAGCTGAAACATTCCGCCGTGGATGTGCGTTTATCGACCCTGCCCACCCAATACGGCGAAT